>JADLEL010000078.1 GCA_020846145.1 Pirellulales bacterium
CTTAATCGCCGCGAAAATGGGACTGTCCCCCTCGCGCCGCGGGAAGGGGACAGGTCCATGTTTTCGGCCTACCGTTTGTCCACAAAATACGTTTTCACGCCGAAAAATGGACCAGTCCCCGACCGGGACGTGAACGCTTACGAGTTTTGAAAGAACTATGTCAAGCAGCCACTCCACGCTATCGAAAGCCGACCTTTCCGCCGCGCAGACCACCCTGGGGGGAGCGGCGAATCCGTTGTTCTTCCTCTGCGGCGGGCTGGGATTGGCGGGTTTGGGAATCGGTTTCGCCTTGGGATGGAATCGCGCGGACAACCTGCAATACTTCCTGCACTCGTACTTGTGGAATTACTGCTTCGTACTCGGCATCGCCTTGGGCGCGCTCTTTTTCGTGCTGCTGCAACACGCCACCCGGGCCGGTTGGAGCGTGACGGTTCGCCGCTTGGCCGAATTCCTGACCGCCCCCTTCGGATTGCTTGCCGTGCTCTTCCTGCCGATTTTGATTCCTGTGATTCTCGGTCACTACAATACCGATTTCGTGAGATATAATATTTACGAATGGGCGAATCCGGCCGCCGTCCATGAGAGCGAAGTACTTGCCCACAAGGCGGCGTATTTGAATCCGACTTTTTTCGCCGTTCGCGCGGTTTTCTATTTCGGCGTCTGGTGGTATCTCGGCCGCTTCTATCTGGCGAAATCCGTCGAGCAAGATCGAACCGGCGACGCCTGCGTTACGCTCCGGCTGGAACGCTGCAGCTACGTATCGATCTTGTTCTACGCCGCGACGGTTACTTTCGCGTCGATCGACTGGCTGATGTCGCTCATGCCCGATTGGTTTAGCACCATTTTCGGCCTCTATTACTTCTCCGGCTGCATGGTGGCAATCATGGCGGTGCTAATTCTCGCGTCCATTGCGCTGCAGGCTGCCGGCCGGCTGACCGACGCCGTCACGGTGGAACACTATCACGACCTGGGCAAGTTTTTGTTCACGTTCGTCGTGTTCTGGGGGTACATCGCCTTTTCGCAATACTTGCTCATCTGGTACGCCAACATTCCCGAGGAGACGCAGTGGTATCTGCTGCGGCAAAACGGCGCATGGAAATGGATTTCGCTCGCCTTGCTGTTCGGGCAGTTGTTGATTCCCTTCGCCGCGCTGCTTTCGCGGCACGTCAAGCGGCAAAAGTATTTGCTCGGCTTTTCGGCGGCCTGGGTGCTGGCGATGCACTGGCTGGACCTCTATTGGGTGGTCATGCCCAGTATGAAGACCGAGCGTCCGCCATTCAATCCGATCGACGTTTGCCTACTGGTCGGCCTCGTCGGACTTTACGCCGCCGGCGTATTGCGCGCGGCCGCCGGCCGCTCCCTCATCCCCCGATCCGATCCCCGTTTGGAGGAGGCCCTTGCGTTCGAGAATACGTAAAATAGTAGGTCTTGGGTCTTAGGTCTCGGTTTAATTCATCATTCATCATTCATCATTCATCAATCATCATTCATCCTTCATCATTCATCATTCATCCTTCATACTTCCTTTATGTCTCACTACGAAGACCTGAATACGACGAAAATCGCCTTGATCGGCTTCATTGCCACGGTGCTGGTGTTTGCCGTGATCTTGCTGATGATTGTGTTGTTCCATCGCGAGATGTCCGAACTTCAGCAAACGAAGGTCATCGATCGACCCGCCGTGGAGTTCGCCACGCTTACGTCTTCGCAGCAAGGGGAATTGACCACTTACCGCTGGATCGATCGCGAAAAGAAGATCGTGCAGATCCCCATTAAGCAGGCGATGGAGATCGTGGCGAAGGAAATTGAAAAAGAGGGCATAAATGAGCATTAGAATCGGTTTAAGAACCATCTCTAAATTTGTTTTCCTCTTTCCCAGGGCGTTGCCCCGGGCTGGGAGAACGGCTGCCCCTTCGGGGCAAATTTTGTTTGCGGCGTTGATTGTCATCTCATCGACTTTGGCTCGCGCACAAATCAACGACAAACTTCCCCCCGAACTGGAAAAAGTCAAGGTAACGCAGAATCTCAAAGCGCAGATTCCGCTCGACCTGGAGTTTCTCGATTCGAAAGGCAAGAAGGTCGCGCTCAAGGAATTGTTCGACGACCGGTTGCCGACGATTTTGACGATGAACTATTCCGCCTGCCCCATGTTGTGCTCCAGGCAACTCAATACGATGCTCGATGCCATCAAGAAGATGCCCTGGAGCATCGGCAAGGAGTACCAGATCGTTACCGTGAGCATCGACCCCACCGAGACCACCGATCGGGCGCAGCAAACCAAGCAAAAATACTTGCAGGATTACGGGCGCGAGGGGGCCGGCGGCGGTTGGCATTTTCTCACCAGCCGCAAGGAGCAAAACATCGAGAAACTGGCCGAGACGGTGGGCTTCGGCTACGCTTACGATCCCAAAACCAAACAGTACGCGCATCCCACGCCGTTGATCGTCTGCACGCCCACGGGCCGCGTTTCGCGCTATTTGGACATGAAGCAATACGACCCGCAAACCATCAAGTTTTCGCTTTTGGAGGCGGGCGAAGGGAAAGTCGGCACGTTCGCCGATCAATTTTTCCTCTCCTGCTTCCATTACGATCCCGAGAAAGGCCGCTACGCACCGCAGGCGATTTTTTTCATGCAGCTCGGCGGGGGAATCTCGGTGGTGATTTTGGGGAGCGTCTTGTTCCGATATTGGATTCGCGATGCGAAGCAGGAAAAAACGCCGCAGAATTCGTAGAATGAAGAACCGATCGTGAATTTAGAACTTATCCTAAAACCTCAATTCGTTGGGGTGGCGGTTGTACTGCCACCCCTCGAGTCGCCGGATAGCAGGGGTGGCAGTACAACCGCCACCCCAACCAACATGGTTTTCGGATAGGCACTTAGTCTAGTTCAACGGGAGTTATAGCCTCAGGAACGCACTCATGTCGCCGTTTGCCGAATGGATAAACCGCGGAATATCGATTGGGCTTTTCGCCCAGGCCGAGAAGAACTTTTGGCTGCCCGAGCAGGCTTCGACCTTCGCGCCGATGGTCGATAAGGCATTCTATTTCCTGCTGGGCATCTCGGTGTTCTTCTTCTGCCTGATCGTCGCGTTAATGGTGGCGTTCGTGATCCTCTATCGCCGCCGGCCGGGCGTCGAATCGCAAAAAACCGCCACGCACAACGGCTTGCTCGAAATGCTCTGGCTGGGCATCCCCTTGATTATCGTTTGCGTCATCTTCTACCAGGGATTCAAGACCTATTTGAATATCCGCGTCGCGCCGGCGAATGCCTACGAGATCAACGTGGTCGCCCGCAAATGGGCCTATTCGTTCACCTATCCCAACGGGCACGTTGACGAAGTGTTGTACATGCCCGCCGACGAACCCGTGCAGTTGATTATGACTTCCGCGCCGGGCGACGTGAGCCACGGCTTGTCGATCCCCGATTTTCGCGTGAACATGGACATCGTGCCCGGCCGCTACACGAAAATCTGGTTCCATGCGTTGGAGGAGGGGGAGCATCAGCTCTTCTGCACGCAATACTGCGGCACGGGTCATTCCGACATGCGCACCGCGGTCAAAGTGCTCAAACGGCCCGATTTCGACAAATATCTGGCCGAGGCCGAGAACTATCTGAAGACCATGCCGCCCGAAAAGGCCGGCGAAATCCTTTTCCAGCGCCGCGGCTGCACGACCTGCCACACGGTCGATGGCACGCGCGACGCCGCGCACGTCGGCCCGACGCTCAAGGGCATCTGGGGGCATGAGGCGCAATTCAAAGCGGGGCCGCCGCAAACGGTCGATGAAAATTACATCCGCGAATCGCTGCTCGAACCCTCGGCGAAAATCGTCGCCGGCTACCCCGATCAAATGCCGACCTTCAAGGGCCTGCTCAAGGATGAAGAAATCGCGGCGATCATCGCCTATATCAAGACGTTGAAGTGAGAAAGCAGTGGTCGGTGGCCAGTGGCTAGTTCCCGCTTCGCCACTTTTCACTGCCCACTGCCTACCAACCACCAACCACTGGCCACTGACCACTGACCACTAATCACTGCCAATATGACCTCCGAAATCGCTCTCCCAACCGACAACTACCTCACGCATACGCGGGGCTTATGGTCCTGGCTCTTTACGCTCGATCACAAGCGGATCGGCGTGATGTACCTGATCACCATCACGACCGCGTTTCTGCTCGGCGGGATCATGGCGATGCTCGTGCGCACCGAACTGATGTATCCCAATCATCCGCCCGCGGCGCAGGCGAAAACGATGACGCTCGTTCCCCGGGAGGTCATGAGCAAGGACGCCTACAACAAATCTTTCACGCTGCATGGCGCGGTGATGATCTTTTTGTTCATCCTGCCGGGCATTCCCGCCGCGTTCGGCAATTTCGTGCTGCCGATCATGCTGGGCGCGAAGGACGTGGCCTTTCCGCGCTTGAATTTGGCCAGTTTGTGGCTGCTGTGGATCGGTCTGGTCTTTTTCCTGATCGTGCTCGTTTTCGGCCAGCTCGACACCGGCTGGACTTTCTACACGCCCTACTCCACCTCGACCGAAACCGCGGTGATACCCGCCGTGGCCGGGGCGTTCATCCTCGGTTTCAGCTCGATTTTCACCGGTTTGAACTTCATCGTTACCATCCACACCATGCGCCCGCCCGGAATGACGTGGTTCAAAATGCCGCTCTTCCTGTGGGGCCTTTACGGCACGGCGCTCATTCAGGTCCTGGCCACGCCGGTGCTGGGCATTACGCTCGCGCTTCTGGCCGTGGAACGGATTTTCGGGCTGGGCATCTTCGATCCCAAACTCGGCGGCGATCCGGTGCTGTTCCAGCACTTTTTCTGGTTCTATTCGCATCCGGCGGTGTATATCATGATTCTGCCCGCCATGGGCATCATTAGCGAACTCATCACGGTCTTCAGCCACAAGCATATTTTCGGCTATAAGTTCATCGCCTTCAGCAGCATCGCCATCGCGCTTTTGGGCTTCTTAGTCTGGGGGCACCACATGTTCACCAGCGGGCAGTCGATCCTGGCAAGCATGATCTTCAGCGTGCTCACCTTCAGCGTTTCGATCCCCTCGGCCATCAAGGTCTTCAACTGGATCACCTCGATGTACAAAGGCTCGATCTCCCTGGCCACGCCCATGTGCTATGCGCTGATGTTCATCTTCCTCTTCGGCATCGGCGGATTGACGGGCCTGTTCCTGGGCGCGCTGGCCACCGACATGCACCTGCACAACACCTATTTCCTCGTCGCCCACTTTCATTACGTGATGTTCGGCGGCACGGCGGTCGCCTTCCTGGGCGCGTTGCACTACTGGTGGCCGAAGATGACCGGCCGCATGTATAGCGATTTCTGGGGCCGCGTCGCGGTGATGCTGATTTTCATCGGCTTCAATCTGACGTTCATCCCGCAGTTCCTCATGGGCACCCACGGCATGACCCGACGCTACTTCGACTACTCGTTCCTGGCCGACGCGCATCCCGAAATCGCCACCTACAACCTGATTTCCTCGCTGGGATCGTTGGTGCTCGCCGTGGGATTGTTCATCATCCCGGTGTATTTGATCAAGTCGCTGATTTCGGGCCGCAAGGCTCCCGCCAATCCCTGGGGCGGCGCGACGCTCGAATGGCAATGCAGTTCACCGCCGCCTTTCGACAACTTTCCCGAACAGCCCGTCGTCGGCGACCCCTACGATTTCTCCCGCATCGAGTACGACGAGAAAATCGACGGCTACGTGCGCGTGTAAGTAAGAAGTATGAAGGATGAAGGATGAATGGTCTTGGGTCTTGGGTCTTAGTAAAGCGCTAACACCTGAAATCCAAGACCTAAGCCCCAAGACCCAAGACCTAAGTCGCCATGTCCAACCTTTCCCCGCCCGAAGCCCACGAAAACTCCGAACATTCCGCGTTCTTGGCGCATCATTTCGAGTCGCACAAACAGCAGTTCGCGGCGGGCAAGTTGGGCATGTGGATCTTCCTGCTCACCGAAATCCTGCTCTTCGGCGGCGTGTTCTGCGCTTATGCGGTCTATCGGTCGAACCATCCCGAAATCTTCGAGTGGGCGCACCGCTTCCTCGATAAATTCCTGGGCGCGATCAACACCACGGTCCTCATCGCCAGCAGTTTCACGATGGCCTGGGCGGTCCGCGCCGCGCAAAAAAATCAAACACGCCTCTGCACCGTCCTTTTGGCGGTTACGCTGTTGGGCGGATGCGGCTTCTTGGGCATAAAATTCGTCGAGTACAAAAGCAAGTGGGAAGAAGGCTTGATGGTCGCCCACTACTTCAAACCCACCCCAGAGGCGCTGGAACACATCAAACACCTCGAGGCCGATACGGCCCATTTGAAATCGAAGCCGGAAGAAATCCCCCGTAACGCCGGCATTTTTTTCAGCATCTATTTCTGCATGACCGGCCTGCACGGCTTGCACGTCATCGCCGGCATGTCGGCCATCGGCTGGGTGTTGGTCCGCTCGGCCAAAGGCCAGTTTTCCAGCGCGTATTTCGGTCCCGTCGATTACGTCGGCCTCTACTGGCACCTGGTCGATTTGATTTGGATTTATTTGTTCCCGTTATTGTATTTGATTCATTAGAAATTGGTCTTGGGTCTTAGGACTTAGGACTTAGGACTTGGACGCAATATAACTGCCTTTGAAATTTTCACTATAAAAAAACCTAAGACCCAAGACCAAAGTCCTAAGACCCAAGACTAATCACCATGTCCCATCCCAATCCCCATTCCAGTTACGTACACGTCGTCCCCTTGTGGGTGTTGTGCGCCGTGTTCGCGGCGTTGCTCGTCTTCACGGCCCTCACCGTGGCCGCCACTTGGTTCGATCTGGGAGGGTGGAATTTGATTCTTGCAATGGCCATCGCCACCGTGAAAGCGGCGCTGGTAGCGCTGTATTTCATGCACTTGCGGTACGACAATCCGTTCAATGCCCTGGTCTTCGTCGCCGCGCTGGTTTTCGTGGCTTTGTTCATCTCGTTGACCTTGCTCGACACCCTGCAATATCAGCCCGACATTCGAAGTTGGCAGCAAGCCCACCCGGCGGATTGAGCGAATTTCCTCGTTTAGCCCGGAGCCAACGGCGACGGCGGTGAAATCCTTGAAGCAGAATGTAGGTTATGCTTTAGCATAACGGTTTTCAGGCAAAGCGTGTTATGCTAAAGCATAACCTACAACACAACTCAACCTTTCAAGAAGCACCGATATCATGCCCGATTCAACCGCCCTCGACTTGCGAAAATACATCCGCGAGATTCCCGATTTCCCCAAGCCGGGCATCCTCTTCCGCGACATCACGCCGCTCTTGTCCTCTCCGGCGGCGTTTCGCACGGCGGTGGTCGAATTGGCCAATCCGTTTCGGCAGGCGAAGATCGACGTGGTGGCCGCCGCCGAAGCGCGGGGCTTCATCTTCGCCGCGCCGATCGCGCTGGAATTGAACGCCGCGCTGGTGCCGATCCGCAAGCCCGGCAAGTTGCCGTTCGCGACGATTACCCATAGTTACGAACTCGAATACGGCTCCGATACGCTGCAAATCCATACCGACGCCATCCCCCCCGGCGCGAAAGTGCTCGTGGTGGACGATCTGCTGGCCACCGGCGGCACCGTCGAGGCCTGCGCCAAGCTCGTCGAGAAAGCCGGCGGCCGGGTCGTCGCCTGTGCGTTCCTTATCGAGCTCGGCGAACTCGGCGGCAGGAAGAAAATCGCGAATTACGAAGCAGTGAGTTTGGTCCGGTATTGAAGCATGGAAGAAAAGTTGAATTAACACGGAGGCACGGAGGACACGGAGGAATAATGAACAATGAATTAAGAGAGCCGGTTTTTTATAGCACTCGCATTCATGTTTGTTCCATTCATCCTTCAGCATTCATACTTCATCATTGTTCCTCCGTGTCCTCCGTGCCTCCGTGTTGAAATTATTGACGCACTTGCCTATTTTGCCTAACCGCTACCACCGGACCGCTTTTCTGGCATATTCGCTACAATCCGCATATCTTCTCGAAGGTCGGCGGTCGGTTGTTTCGATGATGAAATATGAGTGATCGTAATTTCCCGTAGGGTGGGCTTTGCCCGCCACAAGATCGATACGAATTCATTTCCCCGCTGTGGTCGGCGGAGTTGAACCGGCAGACTTATCCATGCGAATCCACGGTTTATTGGTTGCCTTGATATTATTCGTAACGGCTATTTCTTCCACGGCCGCTCTTGCCGGAGAGCCTTTCGGGCGGCTCGCGCCCTACTGGCGCACGCCCGCGCCGTATTACGTCGGGAACCCGAAGCTGATTTTGCCGAAAACCGACGCGCTCCGAACGGCGCAGCATTCCCGCGCGCAATCGATCGGGCCTTATGCGTATCCCTACGGCAATTTCGGCGCTCGAACGCGTCCCTACGCCGCCAAGAGTTTCGGATACTACGAAGCCTACTCGCAAACGAGCTACGGCTTCGGATATTGATTCGATCGTTTAGCCCCCCGTGAATACACGGGGGGCAATGGCGGCAAAAGATAAACCATCGAATTGCTTCGGGTAAACCGCTGTTGAAAAAATTACTAAAACTCGCCCCCGGTGTATTCACCGGGGGCTAAATGGGCTTATCTCCCAAATCCCACGAAGAAGCTGAACACTTCGCGCACGTCTCCGGGATTGCTGGCCACCGGGAAGGCGAAATCCAAGGCGATGGGGGCCGGTCCCATGGCGGGCACGGTGATCCGCAAGCCGAAGCCGGGGGCCACGCGGTAGTTATCGACCCACTGGCTGATCGTCGGTTCGACGGTGCCCGTGTCGCAGAAGACCACGCCGCGGAGCATGTCGTCGGCGGTAATGGGAAACATATACTCGGCCGAGGCCAACATGCCGAATTGGCCGCCGATGGCCACGTTCTGCACCACCGGACTGGTGCTCAGAAACATCGGCGACACGCCGCGGAAGGCAAAGCCGCGAAGCGTCGAAAAGCCGCCGTAGAAAATGCTTTCGTAAATCGGCGTATCCGGGCCGGTGTACTCGGCGCGGCCCGAAATCGTGAGCACGTGCCGCCCCGAACCGTCGGGCCGCTCGTGGATGCGGAAGTGCCGCCGCAAATCGACCGACGCCCGCGGATAAACGAACTTGCCGATGACCTGCTCGAACTGCGCGTCGATCAAGCCGCCTTCGGTGGCCAGGAACGGATTGTCGCGCGTGTCGTAGGCGCCGCGGACGGAAAATCCGTGCAGGGCGTTGTTGCCCAACACGGCGTTGATCTGCGGCACGTCGAAAGCGTTCGGATGCGAAATATTCACCGAGGCCCCGCGATAGCCCAGCGTGCCCGACAGGTCGGGCGTAAACTGGCGTCCCAGCGTTACGCCGCCGCCGATCCGCTGCTCGAACCAATTGATGAACTGCCGGCTGTAAAAATACCCGTTCAAGCCCAGGCTGTTCTGCGTGTCGAAGATGTACGGATTCTGCCAGGTGGCCGAATAGCGCTGCACCTGCGTGCCGGGCGCCGCTTCGAGCCGCAACCGCTCGCCGTTGCCGCGGAAGGCCGTGGCATTCTTGAATTCTTCCCATCGCCGGGGAAAGCGGAAGAGGCTGAAGTTCTGCTCGTCGATCACGATCGAGCCGAACAGGCCGGCGTCGGAGTTCACGCCCACGCCGAACATGAACTTCCCGGTCGTCGTCTCGGCGGCGGTCGGTTCGAGCTTTAGCGGCAGTGCGGGCGATTCGCCCTCGCCCGGTCCGCCCATGAACGGCGAATTCTCCTCGAAGATCGGATTGACCGGCCGCTCCGGCGGGGGCAACGCGCCCGCCGCGTTGTAGGCAAACGGCTCGGCCGTGCCGGAATTGGCCGCGGATTGCGCGGCGACCGGCTGATTCGGCGCGGGTTGGTAGGCCGGTTGGTTGTAATTCGGCTGTGCCGAGTACGGCGGCAGCGGCGCGGAAGGTTGACCGGAAGGATATTCGTAGGCGGCGTTTCGCACCGGCGCCGCGGCGGTTGAGGTCGAATTCGTCGCGGGATATACCCGATCGGTCGGGTAAGTCGGCGCGGATGCTTGGCCGTTCAATCCCGGCAGTTGCGAGCGATAGACCGGCGCCACTCCGCCCGAACTTGGCGTGTATTGCGCGCGAACCACCGGTTCTTCCCGATAGCGCGCCGCGGCATCGGAATAGCGAGCCGCGGGGTTTATCCCCGCGCTTCGTCGTTCGTATGACTGCTGCGCGACGGGGTAGTTTTGCGCGGTTGCCTGCTGCGGCGGCAGCCACCGCAAGCCGCCGTTGGGATTGGGCGCGGATGGCAGAGAGCGGTCCACAACCGCCCGATTCTCGTTTCTGCCTTCGATGACGTAGTAATACGCCCGATCGCAGTCTTCGTAATGCGCTTGATAGCGCGGCGGATCGGGGCTTTGTCCGCGGTAATTCGGCGGCGATTTCGGCCTCTCCGCCATCAGCGCATCGGCGTCTTCCGATTCGGGCGCGCGGTATTCGATTTTCGGCACGTCGCCTTCGCCCGGATTGTTATTGAACAACTGCGAGTACTTCAACCGCCGCTCGCTCGCGCGGAGTTCGCGCATATCGACGATATCGCCCGGCCGCAAGGAAAGGCGATTCAGCACGGTGGTGATTTTCGTGTGCGGATATTCGCCCTTGATGACCACGTCGATTTTGCCCACCGAATACCGGGCGCCTTCCTCCAGGTTGTAGATCAAGTCGAGGGTGGCGTCTTCTTCGAGGAAGCGGGGGTCGGGCGTTACCTTGGCGAAGACGTAGCCCACCCCGCCGTACTTGTCCTGCAGCGACATCATGTCGGCGGTCATTTTGGCCTGGTTGAAGTACTCGCCGTTCTTGAGTTTCATCTCGGCCAACAATGCCTCGCTTGCGTATTTTTTGTTTCCCTTGACCGCGACGTTGCGGATTTTGTAGCGCGGCCCTTCGTCGATGATGAACGTTACCACCAGCCAATTGGCCGTTTCCCACTGGTTCAAGCCGCGGGCGACGCGCGAAAACATGGCCTCGGGATCGCCGTCCTCGTTCGGATCGTATTCGCGGACTTCGCGGCCGATGCGGGCGCGGAAGAAGCCCAAGCCGCGGTAATACGCCGTCAGTTTTTCGATGTCTTCGTCGAGCTTTTTGCGGTCCAGCTCGCCCGAAAACAGGTACAGAATGGGATGCTTGGTCTCGATCAGCGTCCGCAGCCGGGCGTCGCTGGCGATGGTGTTGCCCACGAACTTCGCGATTTGCACCTTCTGCTTCGCGCCCTCGTTGATGAGGTACACCGCGCGGCGGTCCTCGGCCTTGGCGCCTTCCAGGAGCGTTACCCGCGCCTTGTCGTATCCCTTGCGGTGATAGTATTCTTCGAGCACCCGCCGCGATTCCTCGATGGCGAACGGATCGACCGGATCGCCGACCTTGATCTTGGCTTCCTTTTGCAATGCCTTGCGGTTGATTTTCACGTTGCCCACGAATTTCACGTTGGTCAGCATGGGCCGCTCGAGCACGTCGAAAATCACGATGATCCCCGCCGGCGTGCGCTGCGTGTAGGTCTTCACGCCGACGAACATCCGCGTGTTGTCCAGCGCGCGGGCGTCTTCCTGAAGCTGCTGCAAGGAGAAGGCCCTGCCGGCGCGCATGCGGATGTGCGGCGTGATCTTTCCCAACGGCATCGATTTGTTGCCCACCACGCGGACCTCGGCGATCGGCTCCCCCTCGACGGACGACGCGGCGACGTTCATGCCCGCCGGCGGGAGCGGCGGAGCCGGAGGCTCGCCGGCACGCTGCGCATAGCCGGCGGATGCCAGAAACAAGGCTCCGACGATCGCCATGAGCGAGCGGCGCGAGAATATCGAGCGGGTCATTCCTGACGGTCGTTGCAGGTTGGCCATCCCTGGCCCTTTCACGGTGGTCGGCAAAGCGTATTTGCTATGGACGAGTGATTATTGGGAGGAGTTGGACGCAGATCGAATTTCTACGAAGAAATACCCTGACTGGTTCGTTCTTTTCGCATGGCGTAGGACAGGTTTCCAACCTGTCATTCGAGTCGAGGCAGTTTTTCCGCCGGCTTCCTATGACAGGTTGGAAACCTGTCCTACGAGCCTTTCCCCATGCTCGGCGCGCAATGCCGTTTCGGGGTCGCGTAGAAATACCCCAAGACCGCATTTACGGCAAGTGGAAAATACGCAGGATTTTGCTAAAGAATGGCGGAGATGGCAAGATAGAGAATCCAGGAAGATCGCTTGGCGGGATTCCAGTTGAAAGGAAGCATTTCTCCACCTATACTGCGTTAAAAGCGAGCAATTTAGCCCCCGTGAATACACGGGGGGCGACTCGACGGTGCGTGTTTTTCGGGAAGTTCAATGGTTGTAAGCAGCCCCGATCGGGGACTGGTCCATTTTTCGGCGGGAAAACGTATGTTGCGGACATACGGTAGGCCGAAAACATGGACCTGTCCCCTTCCCGCGGCGCGAGGGGGACAGTCCCATTTTCGCGGCGATTAAGCACTTTTACAGCACAATAATCTTTTGCGCCGCGAAAATCGGGACAGTCCCCTGTGAACGGTTACCAATCGTTTTATTCACCACTATGCCCCCGGTGTATTCACTGGAGGCTAAATAATTGCCCATTTTAACTTGGACAAAAGAATCCACGATTTTCCAACATCATGCTCGATTTTACCCTAATCTCTCTGCTGTTAATCGCCGTTACTCCGCTAACATCCGCCGACACCGCTCCCGAGAATCCCGTTTTACGGGAACTTCTCGAAAAGGGCGTAACCATGTCGGACGGCAAGGCGTACAAACTGCCGCCGCCCGCGATGGGCGAGGGGCTTTCCGCCGCCGAGCAAAAGGCGGTGATCGAGAAAATCGGCAAGGCGAAAGGATACTCGTTCGCGGACTTGACCGATTCCCGCACCGCCGCGCCCGTGGTAATTGCGATCCGCGCGTTAAAAGATTCCGACGACGAAACCTCCATCGTCCGGTCGATCGATCTTTATTTCATCGCGCGCGGCAAATGGGAGGTGCTCGTCTCGAAAGAATTTCTCGATGGCATTTCCAAACCCAAGGACGGCGAGAAAAAGAACGAAGTGGTTTCCAAATCCGGCTTTCTGACCGAGGCGGAAATGAAAAAACGCGGATTGAAGCTGGAATCGACGCCCGAACGGGAGATGAAATTCGTCTATACCACTTTCTCGCTCTTCGACCAGGTGGAACTCAGCGCGACGCGATTGGCGGTGGCCACGCGCTCGAAAACCGCGCTCGTAGGCGCGGCGAAGCTGGACCCCCGCTTTGCCGCCGACGCCGAGTATCCCAACCGCTGGCGGCCGATCGTGCGCGACGCCGACGCCGAAATCGCCTACGGCAAGCCGCATCCTTACGACGGCGGCGGCGCGTACGCGAAAGCAACGAAGTTGCTCGATCCGGCGGACGCGATCTTCGTCGAGTGCCATCTGGTCTATGAAGAGCCATACGGCTGGTTCCAAGGGGGCGAAATGCTGAATTCGAAATTGCCGACCGTCGTGAAATCGAGGATTCGCGCCTTCCGCAGCAAACTGGGAATCGCCGGCGCGAAGTAATTCCATCTATCCGCAAGCGTCAAGTCCCGCCCGGCAGCAGGGACCTACTGCCGTTTTTTGTAAGCGTTCACACCCCGGTCGGGGACTGGTCCATTTTTCGGCGGGATAACGTATTTTGCGGACAAACGGTAGGCCGAAAACATGGACCTGTCCCCTTCCCGTGGCGCGAGGGGGACAGTCCCATTTTCGCGGCGATTCAGCATTTTTGCGGCGCCATGATCTTTTGCGCCGCGAAAATCGGGACAGTCCCCTGTGAACGGTTACCGTTTTTTCAAAATGAACACGGTATCTGAAAGCTCGTTGGTGAGCGCGAGGGGGCGGTCGATTTCATACCAGAAATCATAGACGTCGCAAAGTTCCCAGGCGGGCGTCTGGGCCAGCAAGCGGCGGAATTGGGCGGCCGTGTACAGGCGAAAGCGGAATTCGTCGCGGAGCCGAAGCTGGGCCTCTTTATCGCGCACCAGCAGGCTCACGCGCAGGGTTTCGATTCGCTTTCGCCGGTCGGTGGCCAGTACGCGGAGCGTGACGGAGACGCGCGTGCGGCCGCGGCTTTCCGTCCAGCGTTCGATGCACTCTTCGGAAGCGTCGGGCGGCAGGAGGTGGAAACCGAGGATGTAAAGCCCGTTTCGCCGGACGCAGCGCGCGACGCACTCCAAGTGGCTGCGCGCGGATTGCTCGGTGAGCAGATGGCGGAAACTGTTGAAGGTGTTGTAAGCGGCATCGACGCAGCCCTCGCCCCCGACCTTTCTCCCAATCGACCTTCGTTCATTGCCCGGAGCGGGAAAAGGTAGTTGAAAATCGGCCATGTCGGCAACGAAAAGGTCAGCCCGCAATTTCTTTCGCGCCAGCCGCTTGCGGCAATAGCGGAGTGCGGAATCGCTGAGGTCGAAGCCCGCCATGCGGTATCCCCGCGCGGCTAGTTCAACGATCAATCGGCCCGTCCCGCAAGCCGGCTCCATCAGCCGCCGGACGGCGAAGGGGCAATACTTCCGGCAGGCCGCCTCGATGAAATCGGCTTCCAAGGTCGTTTCCGAGCGGAAAGCCAAGTCGTAGTAGGCCGGATAATCGTACCAATTTGCGCGAATGATGGACATAACGTGAAGTATGAAGTATGAAAGATGAAGGATGAAGGAGCACGGCCGCTCGCGGCTTTGGCGCGACTTTGGGGACTGGTCCATTTTTCGGCGGGAATACGTATTTCGCGGGTAAACCGTAGGCCGAAAACATGGACCTGTCCCCTTCCCGCGACTTTGGGGACTGGTCCATTTTTCGGCGGGAATACGTATTTCGCGGGTAAACCGTAGGCCGAAAACATGGACCTGTCCCCTTCCCGCGACGCTGTGAACGACTGCGCTACCTTCTCCCTTCGACGCGAATTCGTTCGGCGAGGCGTTGAATGCGGGCATCGGGGTCGTTTTGCGCCGCGAGATCGAGTTTCTTCAATAAGAGCGGATTCTTCGAAGTCGCCAAGAGGGAGAATGCCGCCAGCCGAACTTCGGCATCCTCGTCCTTGCAGCATTGCAAGAGCCACGCGGAGGCGTCGATCTCGGCCATGCCGGGCAGTTCCGCGACCAATTGTTTTCGCGCGGCCGGATCGGGATCGAACATCCGGGCGGCAACCGCGATCTCACCCGCCGACAAGCCGCGGCGCCGCAGTTCGGCCCGGATCGTTTCGGCCCGATCTCCATCGGCTTGGGCCAGTTGGCGCATGAGGTCCACGGTTTCCCGCGAGCGCGGATCGAGAAGCGCGGCATCGCGGCCGACCGCCGGTGCTTCGAGCACGAGGGATTTGAATGGCGGCTCCGCAATCGGCGAAGGTTCCCGGCGAGCGTTTCTCGGCAATGCCGCCTCGGGAACTTCGAGCGGCGGGGAGGTTCGATTCGAGAAGTCCAAGGCCCGCGACTTCGGCGGCTCTTGGAAGTAGGACGGAGGAGTATCGCCGGTCTCCGCCGGCAGAACTCTTAGGTAGGAGCCTTCCGCGGCGGGCGGCTCCTCGCTCGGCAACCCACCGTTTGGTACGAGATCGAACTGTTTTGAAGTCGTTTTCCGCGAGTTCTCGATTTCCCAGGCATACGGACGAGATGCGATTCGATCTTCAAAAGACGGCCGCGCGGAGTTGGCCTGAACGATTTGCGGCGGGGATGTCAATTCGCCGCGAACGGCCGTCGTGGCTTGAAATACTTCGTCGCAGGCGGCAATCAGCCGGGCGCGGTCGAGCGGATTTTCGATTTGCGAAGGATCGAGAAGCAATTGTGCGGCCAAATCATGGGCGTCGCTGCGCGCCGCGGGCCCATAAGCGGATACCTGGGCGGCAAGATTTTCGGCCAAGATCAAAATCCGCGACGAGTATTCTTCCCGCGGAAGCGTTTTCCATCGCTCCAATCGATCGAGAAGCCGCCGATGAGCGCCTCCGGCCACCGCTTCCCGCTCGGAGGCAAGCGCTGCGACGAGAACGGGAATGCCGTCCTCGTCCAACGCGGCGATTTGTTCGAGGAGGATTTCCACCTGCCCCAGCGGCGCATCGGCCAGTTGCCGTTTCCAATGCGCGGCCGCCAAGCGGGGATAAAGCTGCTGTCCGGCGAGAAAAAGTCCCAACAAGCCGAAAAGGGGCAAGAACGCCATCCAATACGGAATTTTTTTACGACCGGCCACTGGAGATGAAACGGTCTGCTTCCCTTGCATTACTAAAATCCTCCCGTGGGGTCGGATTGTCGGGAATACTTCGAGTCGAGGCAAGATCAATGTAAAGCGAAAAATGCGGCGAGTACGTTTTTTCTCGTTCCCAGGCTCCAGCCTGGGAATGCAATGTCCGCGAGGCTCCCGCCTCGCGGAATCGCCAACCAAACCGTGTCCGCAACGAACAAAACGCGGTCTTTATACTGGACAGGTTCTTAGTGAAGGGGCAATTAGCGAGAAGCATTTCGGTTTGCGTACTGCCTATTCAATGTATCTCGCCCAATATATGGCATTGTCCATTTTTCTCGTTTCGTCAAAGTTTTCCTGACCCCTAAAGCCGTTCGTTTCCGAATAATCAGAAGCCATTATTTTGGATTGGCATCTACTCCGCGACAACTGGGGAAAGAATAGGCAGGGTGGGTAATTACTATGTTAAAATACGCAGACGCGGTATTTTGGGATGATATGCCGACGATCTTGAACGTGCTTCCACGAGGATGTCTCCGACCGGCGTTGATTGTCGTAGTTTGCTGCGTTCTTATTTCCGCGAGGGGGGTGCTGTTTGCGCAAACGTCCGATCCTTCGCAGGCACACACGAGTGAGGCCGTCAAACAAAGCGTAATCAATGCGCTGCCGCTCGACAAATTGGACGCCGAGGGGAGAGCCAAAATCCGCGGCGTGGTTTCCAATGTTACCTTATTCCGCCGCCTGCCGGTGCAGGTGATCGATTGCGATCCCGATTTGTACCTTTTTTTAGTCCGGCATCCCGACGTGGTCGTGAATACCTGGCGCGCGCTGAAAATCAGCCAATTGCAGCTCGTGGAGACGGGAACCGACCAATTCCGCATGAAAGAAGTTTCCGGGACGACCGCCGAATTGGAATTGCTCTACAAGAGCCACGATACGCACATTCTGTATGCCGAAGGGCACTATGAAGGCCCGATTCTGAAAAAACAGGTACAAGGGCGGGCGATTTTCGTCCTGAAAACCGGGTATGTCCGAGAAACCAACAACCGTTATTACATCACCAGCCGGTTGGATGCCCTCTTATCGGTCGATCCGGGGGCGGTGGAACTGGTTACCAAAACGATTCAGCCGATCATCGGCAGAATTTCCGACAATAACTTCTTCCAGACCGTATCGTTCGTAAGCAGCCTATCGCGGACCGTGGAACTCAATAGCATGGGGGTGCAGCGGCTGGCGCAGCAATTGCCCGAAGTGCGGCCGGACGTAAAGAACCAATTCGCCAGCTTGGCCGATACCATTTCGCAGAAACCCACCGCCGTAACCACGCGCCGGCTCGCGGAATTGCAAGAGATCGAGTCGGCGAATCGAAGTAAGCAAAGCAACCGCCGCTAATTTCCGCAAGAAGGGCAGGATGCAGGGGATAGGGGATAGGGGATAGGGGCTAGGGGATAGGGGATAGGATACAGGGGACAGTAAAAATGGTGGGTTATTAAAACAGGGGATAATTCTGGAAACTCAAAGGTAAGGGTTGCGCGATCCTCCTCACTCTCCACTCTCCCCCCTCCACTCTCCCCCCTCCACTCTCCACTCTCCCCTCTCCACTCTCCCCTCTCCACTCTCCACTATTTCGCTCTGGCATCGGCAAACTTCTTTTGCTACACTCCCGCCCGCTCGTTCGAGAAATGTTATCGATTTCTTGTTGATAAATCTGATCGGAGTAAGCCATGTACGGAAAAGAGATATTCCGGTTCGTCGGTTGTGGACTGATCCTGTTGGGCGGTATCTTCGCACGGTCGCAGGCCGCTCCGCCGTGGGTGAATCTGGTATCGTTCAATCGGGTCGAGGCGGATCCCGATAAGGACTACGCCTTGACCGAGAACCACGGGCCGTATTTGATCATGGCGTGCAGTTTTTCGGGCGAAGGCGCGGAAAAACAGGCCCAGGATTTAGTGTTGGAACTGCGCAAGCGTTACAAGCTGCCCGCTTACCTCTACAAGAAAACGATTCAACTCACCCAAGCGCAAGGGCGCGGTTTCGATAGTTTCGGCGAACCGGTGCGGATGAAATATCGCGCCGGCGACCGATTCGAGGAAGTGGCGGTGATGGTGGGCGAATATGCGGCGGTCGATGATTCGGAAGCGCAAAGAACCTTGAAAAAAATCAAATACGCCAAACCGAAATGCCTCGAACTTACGGAGGGCGAAGCCACCAATCAGACGCTGGCCGGTTGGCGGGAAATGCAGGGCAAATTGCAGGAGGCGATCGGCAGCAAAATGAGGGAGAAAGGGCCGATGGGGCACGCGATGATCACCTCGAATCCGCTGTTGCCGCCCGGTTTCTTCGCGCAGAAGGCTCTCGATCCGTTCCTCGTCGAATTGAACAAGGATTTGGAGTACAGCCTGTTGAATTGCCCGGGAAAATTTACCGTCCAGGTGGCCACGTTCAAGGGGCATGTGGAAATCAAGCCCGATAAAATCGCGGCCATTCAAAGCGGCAAGGAGAAAATCAAAGGCGGCTTGGTCGATGCCGCCAACAAGGCCACGCAACTGACGCAAGCCCTGCGGATCAAGGGCTACGAAGCCTACGAGTTTCACGACCGCAACGCGAGCATCGTCACGGTGGGCAGCTTCAATTCGGTTGGTTCGCCCCTGCCCGACGGAAGGATCGAACTGGATCCGAAAATCTTGGCGATCATGAAGACCTTCGGCGCGAAGCCGGTCGATGCGCAACTCGGCGACGAGCAGACGCTGAACACCGCGGTAAAGTCTCTGGCGGGCATCAATTTCGACGTGCAACCCATTCCCGTGCAGGCCCCCAAGGCCAGCCTCAGCGCGTCGCTGAACCGCGGCCGGGGCGAGGTCGAGCGGATCGATTTTCGGGAATAGGATTGCGTGTCGTCGGAGATCGATTACAATGAACCGCGGCTGAAATGTCGCGGTTTTTTTATGGGAAACGAGCTTCATCATGGACAAAAAAGCACAAAAGAAGCAAGACGCCTTGCGAAAGCGGATTCAGAATCTCAAGCAGCAGATCGCGGGGGCGAAAAAGCAGATGGACGATCCCGCGGAACTCCAATCGCTCGAAAAGCAACTCGCCGAGGCCGAGACGGAAATGAGTAAAATTCGCGGAACTTGAAGCGAAAAACGTAGGTTATGCTTTAGCATAACATTTTATACATGTAATTCTTATCGTTATGCTGAAGCATAACCTACGAGCGGTTCCCCCTTCCCCCTTCATCCTTCGGTATAGGCTTTCTCCCGATCTTTCCGCCGCGACAGTTCGCTGGCATAGCCGACACCGAGTTCGGCGGCGTGCGCGCGGGTCCAATCGCTGAGTTTGGTTTCTCCGGCGGGCGGGGCGTTGACGCAGAGCAGATTCGCCATCAGGCCGCGGATTTCATCGCGGGTGAGCATGATGTCGCCCACCCACCAGCCGACGGGCTTGCTGGCCAAATAGCCGAGGAGCGGCGGCATGGGGAGCAGCGGACGATTCTTGCCGATGGCCTGGCCGATCATCCGCACCAGATTGCGGTAGGTGAACGTTTCCGGCCCGATGGCGTTGATGACCGCGTTCTCGGTTTTTCCGCCCTGCTCGACGGCCAACTTGGCGAGATCATCGACGTAGATCGGCTGCAAGCGGTACTCGCCGTTGCCGAAGATCATCATCACCGGAAATTTTCTGAGCGCCCAGGCGATATTATTGATGAGGATATCTTCCGGTCCGAAAAGCACGGCGGGCCGCAGGATGGCGTGGGAGAGGCCGCTGTCGATGAGCGTCCGCTCCAGCCGGGCCTTGCCGTAAAAGTATTCCAGCGGCGAATCGATCGAGGGATTCGTGATGCTCACGTGCACGACCCGGCCCACCCCGGCGTTTTTCGCGGCGCGGAAGAGTTTGATCGTGTTCTCGACGGCCGAGGCATGTTGAAACGTGCGGTGGTTGAAGCGGACCCAATAGGTGTTGTATAGCGCCTTCGCGCCGCGAAGCGATTCGGCCAGTTGTTCGGGATCGTCGAAATTGAAGGGATGGACCTCGACGGCGTCGCCGAACGGATTCATCCGCCGGGGCGAATTCGTCAGCGTCCGCACGCGGCAGCCGGCGTCGAGCAACCGCCGGGCGATGTATTTCCCCGAAAAGCCGAAGGCCCCGGTCACGACGTGCAGTTCTTGGGAGGATGGTGATTCCATTTTTTTCGTTAGGTATTCGTCTTTTATTGAATTACCCTTGCTTGTTTGGCGATTTCGATCAGGAACTGGCGGCGGACGGCGTCGTAGCCGCGGGCGTTGGGGTCTTCCAGGTTCGCGGCGTACCAATAATGCGGATCGCGGGAGCAATAGTGCGGATTCCAGGGATAAATGCAATTCAGTCCGTGCCCGAGGAATAGTTCGTGAAGCGGCACGAGATGCACGGACTTGCGTTTTTCGGCCGCGCGATGAATGGCTGCGTTGTAGGCTTGGTGAATCTTAAGCCCGTCGGGCCAGGCGGGCAAGCCCACCATTTTCGCTTCGCCGACGCCGTCGGTGGGATCGTAGATGTCGCCCAGGAAGATCGCGCAACCGCCGGGGAATTTTTCCGCGATCAGGTCGAGCATTTCGCCCAGGCGTTTCTCGTAATTCGCGATCCACGGCTCGGCTTCGGCGAAGGTCGCGCCGTACATCGCCCCTTCGCGGGGCTTCGAGCGGCCGTAGTTGTGGATCAGGTCGTTCCCGCCGCTGGTCATCGCGACGAGGCCGAAAACTTCGTCGGGCTGCTTTTCCAAGCGGTCTTGAAGGATCTCCAGATGTCCGATCGACGTGCTGCCCGAGATGGCGATGTTTTTCGCTTCGAGGTTGGGCAACACGGCGGAAAGGTTGACGTCTTTCAAGGCCGGATCGTCGTTGGGCGGATTTTTCAAGAGCATTTCGAAGTAGGTCTGCTCCATCGGCACGCCGAAGCCGGCGGTGATGCTATCGCCCACGCCTAAGAGCAGCACTTTCCGCTCGGTCCAGGGCTTGGCGAACGCTTCGCGCTCGACCGTCGGCCCCGCCGGCCCGCTGCCCACGGGCCGGGGCATGAGCCGGGTAACGTAGAACCATACGCCGACGAGAAGCAACGCGACGAGGCATGTGTAACTTAACGGGCGGCGGTATTTTATTACAAACGATTTCATATCGGACTCCTCCGAGATTCAAGCGGCCGGTTCAAGTGGATGCATCCGATCCGCGATTATACCAACTCGACGACGGGTATTGAACTTCGACCAGCCCAGCAATGCCTCCAACAATCCAAGATCATCGCGCGAGCGTGTCTTGCAGAATTCCAAGTTGGAGTTAATTCCCGATTGGGCTAATAAGCGGTTTTCGGGAGGGGGAAAAGTGCTTGTTTTTGGGCGTTTTTTGACGATCGGGGATTTTTTCCTACCGGCTCAACAAGCGGATTTCGAGGTTTTTCGAAGATTTTGTGGGAGCGGGATGGCGAGTTTCTCGAGAAAAACGGGATTTTTGGGGGCGAGTTTTTACCGATTCGGTTTTGGGGGACTGGGTTCAGGGTACAGGGGACAGGATACGGGGGACGGGATTGGGAAATCGGAGGTTGGAGATACATGTACATATTTATATTATGGACGCGGCTTTTTTCAAGATAAATCATTCGGCTTGCCTCGTAAGGCGTAGCGGGACAAGGCATTGGGGCATAAAATAATCCTCGCGGTTTTGGAGAGGTTTTGCGGGGGGGCGGGGGAAGGCCGATATGTTGACGCCCGTCAGGACACGGCGCTACGGGACGAATCGGCGAGGGAAAACGGTTAAAAGGAGGATCGCGAATGGGCGAAAGGCGAAAGCACGAAACGAGCATGATTCGTGGAAGTGCAATAGTCGGCGGCGATCGGCTTTGGGGGTTCGTTGGCGTCGATAAACCGCCAGCCTTGCGGGACAAGTCGGCAGCACTCGGGCGTTGTCAAAATCGACTAATCCTCTTACGCCTGCGGCACCCCGAGAGCAGAGCCATCGAGGCCAGCCGCGGCCGATGCAAGCTGCCGATGGATTTGTTTCACCACGGAGGAGCGGAGGACACGGAGAATCGGCCGAGAAGATTGCTTATTGAACGTCTTTGAGTTTTATCCAAGGACGACGGAGACTGGATATGAATCTGCCGGATGGAACCGGGTGCCCAAGGTTTTTTGAACCTGGGTGGCTTGCCACGGGAGGGTGCCTTGTGCCACGATTGCCTTTCCCGGCACTGCCGCATCTGAGCAAGCGTCAATAGCTCGGCTTTCTTAAATCCTCCGGCAAATCCGCTTAAATCGATTCCAATTATATTCCGCCTTATCTCCCTCTCCCGCAATGCCTTGCGACGTAATCCGATACATTTTTCTTGAAAAAAGCCGCCCGCTGATATATATACATATTTACATGATAGCGTCCGGAGACTCCCTCTCTCAACCTGGAAACACCCTGTAAATGACGTCACGCTGCTAATCGATGAATCACCCAACCACCCCCAGCAACGCGTCCCCCCTTCCGTCATCCCCCTGTCCCCTGACCCTGAATCCTGTCCCCCAAAACTCAATTCGGCAAAAACTCCCCCAAAAAAACCGCGTTTTTCTCGAGATATTCGCCATCCCGCTCCCGCGAAGCCCCCGAAAAACCTCGAAAACCACTTGTTGAGCCGGAAGGAAGAAATCCCCGACCATCAAAAAACGCTAGAAAACAAGCATTTTTCGCCGCTCCCCGCATCGCGGAATGGCAATCCATCGGGAAATAATCCAATCGCAAAGGGAGCGCACGAAAACGCCCTCGACGAGCGATCGGAATTTCACGATCCCCATGAAGCCGGGATCTGATCGTCTTCCAAGTGCTTAACGCGGTTGCTGACCGGCCGAGGCGGCCTGACGGGGAACCAACTGCGTCAGTTCCATGTAGTAGAGCGGATTCGCGCTGAATTTTTGCAGCGTGGCTTCGCTGGCGAAGAGGAAAATGCGGTCTTTGAAGAACACGCCGTGCTGGCGCAGGCCGGGCACGTTCTTGCGCTCCTCGGCGGCCAGCACGATATCGAAGCCGGAAGCCGCGGGCGCGTAGCGATCGAAATCGGCCAGGAATCGGCTCTGTGCTTCCGGGCCGGAAAAGAGATAGATTCGTCCTTGATGGTTGGCTCCCCAACGCTTGTCGCCGGGTATCCACTGCTGTTTCTCCACGAGGCTGACGGGACAATAGCCGTCGAGAGCGAGCGGCGGAGCAAGCGGCGGCTGCACATCCGAAGGCGGCACATTCGCGGAATTATTCGACGGCGTATTCTGCGGCGGCGCGGCGGGCGGCGTTCCCGGCGGCGAGATTCCCGGCGCGGCGGGAGTGTTCGGCCTCAGGGTCGCGATGGCGCGATCGATCTCCGCATTCTCGGCAGGCGGGGCATTGCCGGCGGCACGTGGATCGACCGCCGGCAAATTGGCGTTTCCCCGCGGCGGATTCGACGGCAAGGATGCCGTTACGCGGGCGTTTTGCAAACGCACGTTCGCCGAATACTGGTTCAACCGCGCAACGTATTGCCCCGCGTCGGACTTTCCGCGGGTAATGTTCGCGATCTGCCCTTGCGGCGAGAGAATCACGTCGGTCGGCAGGCCGGTGATGCCGAATCGTTTCACCAATTCCGCGCTTTGGTCGGCGTCGATCTTCACCGCCACGTAATTCGCCTGGATTTCCTTCGCCACTTCGGGCCGCGCGAAGACCTCGGCGTCCATCCATTTGCACCAACCGCACCAAGGCGCCCAAAAATGCACCAACACCAGGCGGTTCGATTGCGCCGCCGCCTGTTGCGCGCGTTCCAAATTCGTTTCCCAAGCCAACGGCTCCTCCGCGGCGAGTTTCGTGCCCAGAAGCGTCAAAACCGCAAGCATCCATGCGAGATAAGAAAAATGGCGCATCGTCGTGCCTCTTGCTTGATTTCAAAAATGGTTTAATGCAGATGAAAAGTGATGAACTCGTCGTTCACCGTTCCTAATTCTCGAATTTCGAGCGCATCCTTCTTAACCCGGCACTTGCAGGCTTAATGCCACCCATTATGGTTATTCCGTCTCCAGGAAGTCTAACGAAAGCGCCGGTTCTATGAATCATCCCTAGTTATCGGACCGGACACGCGAGGAAATAGTGTGAAAGTTGGGGGATTGCAGGGATTTTATCGGTAAAAAATGAAAGAATTGAAAAAAACGGCGATTTCGACTTGCAATGCCCGAAATTTAGAGGTATAAGAATAGAAAGCTGGGCAGCTTTTGATTGAGTTGGTCGATCTCGTTGCGAACCGCGCGTAGCCTGAACGCGTTTTCCGCAACCTCGACCCTACGGCATAATGAATCCCCGGAATTCGGGGTTCTGTGAAATTGCGTTCCGGTTCGAGACGGCCGAATTCGGTTGTCGCCTCTCTTGCCTCCGCACGGAAAACACCCCTCCCATTGGCGGTTTTTACCGGTTGGAGGCTGAGAAGGGAAGTTCATGCGGTTTTTTTGATCGACTCGTCGTCGTCGTCGAGTTCGCGCGGGGCGACCGCTTGACAGGCAACCGTCGGCGGATATGATTTAATTGGACTCGGTTTCCAGAACACTCCGGCGCATCCATTTTTTTCGGCCATGCAAGGCCGCAGTCGCCGTTCTGGAAAAGTTTTGCATTCTGCGCGGTTAGTGGCGGGACAAACGAATTTTCCGGGGAAGGATTTGTCTGATTTGCCGACCGTTTGCAGTCCATTCGTTGGCGGCTCTTCGCGCCGGCGATTAGATTTTAAATAGTGAAAGCGGGCGGAGGGGAAGCCGCGCTCGATTTTTTCCAAGGTCTGAAGCGGACGGCGGATGTCTTCGAGCGGCGATCGTCGAGGTTCCCGATAATCCGGTAGCCAACTGGCAGGCAATTATTTCCCGGCTGTTCGTTTTGGGCGTAAGTTGGCGTTCCGATTAAGTGTCCATGAAGGAGTCTGCAAGGATTTTCCCGACGCAGGACTGCATGTCCGCGCATTCGGAAGGATTGTTTTTACACTTCAATACCACTCTTTTTCTCACAGGGTATCGATCCACGAAGCCGCATTCCGAACTATTCGGATGCGCGGCGCGAAGGGATCACAAACGGATTATGGTCATGGGTAAGCGACAAAAAGGCGGCCGCACCGGCAATTACGGCAATAACCGCGGGCGCGTCTCCGGGATGCAGCAGAAGTACAACAGCAACAGCCTCCGCCCGCAGCCGCGGAACCGCAGTTCGGCGAATGCGTACAACAACGACGGGATCATCTTCCCCGACGCTCCGCCCGACACGGGAGAGATCGGCCCCCTGGATCCCGGCGGCGGCGTGCTGGAGATGCATCCCAACGGCTACGGATTCATGCGCGATCCGAACAACAACTACACCCGCGAGTTGATCGATCCGTTCGTGCCCGGCAGCATGATCGAGAAGTACAATCTCCGCGAGGGGATTTATCTCCGCGGCCTGGTGCAAGGCCCGCGGCGGAACCAAGGCCCGCGGCTGCGCGAACTGCTGGAAGTCGAAGGCATGGCTCCCGAGGAATATCCGGCGATCAAAACCTTCGACGAAAAAACGCCGATTAACCCCGAGTCGTGGCTGCAGTTGGAAGTCGGCGCGGAGCCGTTGTCGAACCGCGTGATGGACCTGCTCACCCCGCTAGGCAAGGGACAACGCGCGCTCATCGTTTCCCCGCCGCGAAGCGGCAAGACCATCCTGCTGCAGAACATTAGCCAAGGCGTGTCCACGAATTTCCCCGACGTGAAACTCATCGTGCTGTTGATCGACGAGCGGCCCGAGGAAGTAACCGACATGCGCCGGGCGATCAAGGGCGAGGTCGTCGCCAGCAGTCTCGACCGCGAAATCGAAAGCCACGTGCGGCTCTCGCAGTTCGTCATCGAACGCTGCAAGCGGCTCGCCGAAATGGGCAAAGACGTGGTGCTGCTGCTGGATTCCATTACCCGTCTGGCTCGGGCCTTCAACAAGTGGGTCGGCAACACCGGCCGCACGATGTCCGGCGGCGTCGATATCAAGGCGATGGACATTCCCAAAAAACTCTTCGCCACCGCCCGGCTGTTCGAGGAAGGCGGCTCGCTGACGATCGTCGGCACCGCCCTGGTCGATACCGGCAGCCGCATGGACGAACTCATCTTCCAGGAGTTCAAAGGCACGGGCAACATGGAGTTGGTATTGGACCGCAAGTTGGCCGACCGCCGCGTCTGGCCGGCGATCGACATCAGCCAGTCCGGCACCCGCCGCGAGGAAAAGCTTCTCCCGCCCGAAACCCTGCGGGCCGTCACCATGCTCCGCCGCACGCTTTCTTCGATGCACCCGGTCGATGCGATGGAGCAACTCACCACGAAGCTCGCGAAATTCAAGTCGAACCGCGATTTCATCAATTTGATCGCCGCCGCGCGGGATTAGAAAGCAGGGGCTAGAGATCGGGGGCTAGGGACTAGAAAAATTTCGACGACAGCTCTTTTCTCCGGCCGTAACATTTCGATCGAGATCACAGACTTTAGGACCATTTTCTCATTTATTTTGTGGTAGTTAAAATCACCGGAATGGCAAGCCGGCTAGCCGTCATTCAGAGAACTTGAGCGAATACAGATCGGCATCTTTCATCGCGATCCGCAATCGTATCGGCCGGCCGGCCAACGCGCCGAGATTCTCCCCCCCTTTCCACGAGGCCGATCGCTCGATCGCGTTCCCGACCAATTCGTTCGACTCGGCCAACGTATAGCCGGGAATCGGCTCGCCCGAAGGTTCCTGAATTTCGATGCGAATTCCGCCGGCCGCCGACGTCGCGAAGTTCAACGTCAGCCGCTTTCCCGAGAAAATAATCGGGCGGGTCAGCATCTGGCCGCCGTCGTAGGGCGCCCAAACGGAGCCGAAGCCGTCGAGCCGCAGCGAATAGCGGCGCAGGCAGGCCGTCGGCTGGCCGTAGTTGCAGTTGGTGTAGAAGGACATCGTGTCCGGCGCCGTCTGCACGATGCCCAGCGCCGGGTAGTTGGTCCGCGAAATCCAGTTCTCCGGCCCAATGCCGGGCCGCACGAAACCTTCCGGGAAGGCGCGCTGATAGACGTTGCCGCCGCGGCTGCTCATCAGGACGACGTCCGAGCAGTCCCGGAAATACCGGGGATCGACGCCGATCGCTTCGGCCTCCGCGGCGGTGACGACCTGTCGGCCGGGCATGAACCGCGCGGCCAGGCCAAGGTAGATCTGCGGAGCGCGGAAATACGGTTGAGTCTGGTTCGTGTAAAGTTGCTCCAAGGGCGCCGCGCGATCGCCTTGTCGATACTCCATGAGTTCCGGCGGCGTCCAGTGCAGAAAATCCTTGCTCGTGGCGCGGGAAACGCGGCGCGTTTCCCGACCGTTTCGTTCGCTCCACGTGCGATAATAACAGACGTAACAATTTTCCATTGGCGACCAAAAACCGACATTCTGCGAATCGAACGCATTCGTTTGCGAATGCCGCAGGACCGGTTCTTCGGCCAGTTTGCGCCAGCGCAAGCCGTCGGGCGAGGCATAAGCCGCAAGTCCGCCCGAACTCTCCAATCCGGCCAGGGCCTTGTAGCGCTCGGTCACGGGCACGCCGGGCCGCGCGTCGAGGAAGGGGCTGAAATTGTGGCTGTACGGCCGATCGCCGGCCAGCACCACGTTGTTGGCGCGCGTGCCGCCCACTTCGAATAATCCCAGTTCGGGCTTCGTCCAGCGGACGCCGTCCACCGATTCCGCCATGCAGGTTACCGCGAGATCGTCGCCGTCGTTTTGCGACTTCGGCAGCCCGCGATAATAGAGCCGATACTTTGGTCCGTCCCGGATCACGGTGCAATAGCCGCTGAAAGGCCCCTCCCAGGGCTTGTCGAACTGCAGCACGATCCCCTCGTCGCGCGGACGGTTCAGCGCCAACCGCGCATGGACGAGCTTCTCGATCAAATAGCTATCGACGAATAACTCGCGGCGCGAATCCAAACGGAGCACCGGTTCGTCCGCGGGAGTTTCCGGGGCAAGCACGGGACGCGCGAACCGAGGGCGGGCGGTAGCAGCCGGCTGAATGCAGGGACACAGGTTCAGTTGCAGTTTCGAGGCGAGTATTTCGCCCTTCCGCACCAGGCGGCCCTTGCCGTAGATTTGATGCCATTCCCCGTAGGCGTAGCAATTGGTGCCGCCGTACCAATCGTTGACGTGGACGGAAATGCGGTCGCTTTCCACATTCGCGCGGACGTGCTGCCGGCCGTCGGACTCGACGACCGCGCCAGGCCGGTCGCCGGGATAATGAATCGCGGCCCAATAGATGTAGCGTTTCGTGCCGCGGAAATCGTTGCTGCCCATGGGCGAGAGGTCTTCCGACCAAGGGCCGGTCGGCGGGACTTCGCCGGTTAGCTTGGGAAACGCCCGGGCCGTGCCGCGCGGACGGCCGATGTGGTCGGCCGGATAGACGTTCCATTCCGCCCGGCGGTCCCACTCCAGCGTGTCGCAATCTTTCGGCGCCGAGAAACGCAGGCCGATTTCGCGGGCGTAGAGATCGTCGCCCGCGTACTCGAAGGAGGAATCGATCGTCAGTTCGCCCGCCGGCGTGATCGTCAGTTCGTAGCCGCCTCGAAAATCCCGGTAGCGACCGGAGATCGACGCGCGCACGTTTTCGCCGTCTTTTTTTAGCTCAATTTTATCGAGCCGCCAACTCAAGCGGTCGGGCAACGGCCGTTGCGCGGAAGCCGTGGGCAGGACGTGCAGCATCGGCAGTTCCAAGAGCACCGCTTCCCCCTTCACCACGCCGCGCAGCAGCAAGCCGGTTTTTTCGGCCAGCGCCAATCGAAAATCCCTGCCGGAAATCACCGCGGTCGTTCCGGCCAAAAGATTCTCCTTGAGCAAATTGAGCGGGGAGGACTCGCATTTCTCACCCGGCGCGGGATGCGACGGTTCGCGGCCCAGCGGAACGCGGTACGAATCGATCGACAGGCCATCGCGGTTTTTGAATTCCAAGGCGAGGATATCGCCGTCCTTGACCTCGCCGCCGGGTTGGATGACGAGCGTGCCGGCGGAGCGCGGAGGAACGTCGCTTTGGACCTCGCCCCGCCGGTTTCCGAGCGTCCAATGGATGGTAAGCTCCGCGAGATTCGTGAAGTCGAATTGGTTTTCTACCGGTACGCGGATCGGTTCGCCCGCGGCGGGCAGCGGGAGGACGCTTTCCTCGAGCTTGACGGGCGAGTGCAGTTTTTTCAGCAGCCAGAATTCGGGCTTCTTTCGCCGCCAGCCGTCCACCACGCCCCAGGGTGCGTCGCCCACGATTCCGCGGCCCGGCAGCCGGTAGCAATTCTCGATGAAGAAGCATCGCGCGCCATCGCGGCCGTATTCGAAGCCCCGGCCCGGCACGCAAAAGAGATCGTCGGCCCAGCACCAGATGAACGAACCTTGCACGGTCTTGCTTTTCATGAAGTAATCGTAAATCGCCGGATACGGCTCAATGTAATAATCGCGGATGCCGGGATCGAGCCACAGTTCGCCCACGTCCTCGAAGATGCCCTGGGCGAGCATCAGGCTCTCGTCGAAGAGCATCGGCCGGTCGAGCCTTTCGGCGGCCTGCATCCGCGGGATCGAGAGCGGATTGTGCAGCGTGGCGAGTTCCAGCCGCGCGGAGCTGCCCGCGCTCGTCGGCCGGCTGGGATCGGCGGCGCGAACCCACTCGTGGCAACGATGCGAGCCGTAACCGAAGCTGCTCTCGTTGCTCAGCGACCAGTAGGCGACCGCCGCGTGGTTCCGGTCGCGGGCCAGCAGTTCGGCTTCGAGTTGCAGCATCCGCGGCACGTTGCGCAAGTCGTTCGTGTCTTCCGCCCAGCAGAACGAGGCTTCATCCTCGATGTAGATGCCCAACTCGTCGGCCAAATCGAGCAATTCGGGCACGGGCGGATAATGCGAGGTTCGCAGCGCGTTGAGGTTCGCCTCCTTGATGAGCAGCAAATCCTGCCGCGTGAGTTCGGCGGTTGCCGCGCGGCCTAAGAGCGGATGCCCATCGTGGCGGCACGTTCCGCGGAATTTTACCGGACGGCCGTTGACGAGTATTTCCGTCCCGCGCACGTCGGTCTGGCGGAAGCCGACGCGGGTGGAGAAATCTTCCACGAGTTCTCGATCGGAGGGGCCGGCGATGGGGACATCCCGGTTCGCCGTCAAGAGCGTCGAGAGTTTGTAGAGGTTCGGATGTTCGGCATCCCACTTTTGCGGCGCTGCCACGGACAGGAAAATTTCCACCTCCTTGCTCTGCCAAGGTCCGATTTCCACGGCGATGGATTGGGACCGCGCAACCTCCTCCTTGCCCGGCAGCGGCCCATGCAAACCAAACCTCAATATGCCGTCAAACGGCTGCGACGATTCGTTCGCCACGCAGCCGCGGATCTTCAAGACGGCATCGCGGTACTCCTTGTCGAACGCGGTCGTAATTTCCAAGCCGGCAAGATGCACTTCCGGCACGGTAAAGAGGTAAACGGGCCGAAAGATGCCCGCCAAGGGGAAATCGGCGTACATGCTCATGTGATCGAGCTTGCCGCTCGTCGTGGTATGCTCCTTGACCCGCAGTGCAAGCAGGTTTTCGCCTTTTTGAACCGCGTCGGTGATATCGGCCTCGAAGGGCGTCGCGCCCCCTTCGTGCAGGGCGACGAGTCGGCCGTTGACCCACGCCTCCGCGCCGCTATAAACTCCTTCGAAGGCGAGTTTGACCCGGCCCGGCCCGGTCGGCGAGGCGAATCGCAGCCGATAGCCGCCGATTCCCGAATCGTTGTGAAAGCCCTCCATTTCCCAATGGGCGGGCACTTTAATCTCCCGCCAATCGGCGTCGTCGAAATCGCTCTTCCAAAAGTCGTCGGGCGGATCGAGGCGGAATTTCCACTGGCCGGAGAGATTCACCGCGTTGCGGCGCGCTTCGCGCGGCGTCAAGCGAAAGAGAAAGGCTGCGGAATCCGTCTGCGAAAGGAACGGACCGGCCTCGATTTCCGAGGTCTTCAATTCGGTGCGAATTTCGATCGGACCGATCATCCCCAGCGGCATTGCGGCGGAGAATAGCCCGTTGGCATCGCTGATCGACGAAACCTTCCACAAACCACCTATGCTCTTGCCGGACAGCGTTACGTCGGCGCCTTCGATGGGCGTCGCGCCCGACGCATCGGAAACGATGCCCAGAAAACGGCCGCGGAGATCGGAGGCCAAGTTGGTCGCCAGTCCGTCGGCGTAGGGCCGGTCATAGACCGCCACTTCATTGAAACTCGGACCGCCGGTGATGTTCGCGATTCTTAGCGCGGTGATTTTCCGCGTGGAAAAGTTGCCGACCGCGACTTTCGGCAGTTTTTGCCGCGGTTTTCCGCAATGTTGCACGGTTTTCCAGCCCGTGGAATTTTCCTCGCGGATTTGAATATCCCACTCGCTTGCAAAAGCGTCGAATTGATGGACCGCGACCTGGCCGACCGCGACCGGTTCTTTCCAATCCAATTGGAACCAAACACCCTCGTTGTGTCCGGGGATGCCCGACCAGCGGGTATCCGGCTTGCCGTCGATCGCCTTCTCCGGCGTCAAGCCGCCAAGTGATTCGGACGCGCTGGCCTGCGCGTCGAGCGCCAAATTCATGGGCGATTCGGCGGCGGCCGGAAGGGTGTAATTCGCGCCTAGCGAAAAGAAAAATAAGCCGACGATACGAAAAAGGGTTTTCATAAAATAATCTCCGCGACGCTATCCTGGATATCTCACCACGGAGACACCGAGGACACGGAGTGAAATATCGAAGGCCGAAGTTCGAATGACGAAAGAAGGTCGAATAAATAAATCCGAAAAGCAATTCTTGCTTCGGCCTTCGGAATTCTTTCGTCATTCGAGCTTCGACCTTCGACCTTAATTTTCTCCGTGTCCTCCGCGCCTCCGTAGTGAATTATTGTGAGAAATGCGGGCTTGCGTGTTGGGCGAGGCCGGGGACGGCCCGGCTCGCTACTGATTTTCGCAGGGATACTTGATCTTCATTCGACCTCACGATCGTTCACCAGAGCAGAAGCATAACCGCGCCGCCGAACATCGGAATCGCGAAGAGGACGAGCGTCAGCCGGAAGAGCCGATTTCCGCCGAGGATTCCGGCAATCGCCGTTTTGCTCGCCATATTGGCCATCATCGCCATGACGATCATCCGCCAGCCTTTTTGCATGACGTCGGCGTCCTGGAGCGACATTTTCGCGGTCGAAAGCGTGATCGCGTCCATTTCGGTCAAGCCCGATAATCCCGCCACCGCGAATAGCCCCTTCCCGCCCAGATAGTATTTCGCCGCGGCCAAGGCAAAGAGCACCACCGCGTACAACAGCCCGAAAATCAGGGCCGATTTGAGTTGCGTGGGATTTTTTTGGTCGGGCATCGCGGCGGGTCGATGCCGCACCCAATACCAAAGGGCCAGCCCTGGAATGAACGTCAAAACGGCCACAATCCCGACGGGGAGCATCGCATAGAGCAAAAAGTCGGGCGAAACGACGGCGATCGAAATCAATACCCGCACGCAGGAAATCGTCGAGGCGATCATAATCACCACGGCTGCCGAGTGGGCGCATGTCCCCGTTGCGGAATCGGACCGCGCTTGCCGCGCGTAACTCGCGGTGGCGGCGGTGCTGGAGATGATTCCCCCCAACACGCCGCCGAGAAAAATTCCCGCGTTTTGTCCCAAAAACTTATAGAGAATATACCCTCCCAGGCTCATGCCCACGATCAACACGACCATCAGCCAGGTGAAGTACGGATTGAAAACGTCGAGTACGGCGGGGAACTGCGGGAAAAGTTGCGAGAGGCCGAAGTTTTCGTTGGGCAACACCGGCAGGATGATGCAACTGATGAGCACGAATTGCATGATCGCCCGCAGGTCGGCATCGCCCAGTTTTACGGCGATGCCGTGCAGTTCGGGCTTGAATTGCAGGAGCACGGCCACGGTTCCGCCCACCGCCACGGCCACCATCATCGGCCCCACGACCAGATAAGCACCGACGGCGTACATCACCAACAGCGCCGCTTCGGTGGTCGTGCCGAGATGCGGATCGCGTTGCTGCACGCGGATGAGATGCCCCAGCACCAATACGGCGATGACGCCCAGGAGGCCGGCGGCGACGATCCAGCCGCCCAGCGGTGCGACCGCGCCGTTGCCGCCGACGGCCAGCGAAGCGCAAAGCGTACCGAAGACGGCGATCAGCGGGAAGGTTCTCATCCCCGCGATGCCGTTGGCGGCGTGTTCGCGTTGCAATCCGACGAGCAGGCCCAAGAGCAGGGAGATACCGAGTTGTTGATAAATGGGTTCCATGGCGGGATCAAGGAACGATCCGATTCCGCGCATCCACATGAACGACCTTGGGCTTCAGCCGCCGCGCTTCTTCCTCCTCGGCGGCGCAGTACGCGATCACCACCACGAGATCCCCTCGTACGCCCAGCCGCGCGGCCGGGCCGTTCAAGAGCATCGTGCCGGAACCGGCGGGCGCCTCGATGACGTAGGTGATCAGTCGTTGGGCGTTGTTGAGGTTCAGCACGTGAACCTGCTCGCCGGGCAAGAGATCGGCGGCGGTCATCAGATCGCGATCGATGGCGATGCTCCCCTCGTAATCGAGGTCGGTGCCCGTCAGGGTGGCGCGGTGAATTTTCGACTTCAACATGAACCGTTGCACGCGCATGCTCCTCGGAGGGATTAGGGGCTAGGGGTTGGGGGCTAGGGATTGAAAAACGCACGTAGGACAGGTTTCCAACCTGTCATTTGATTTCGAGCAATATTTCATATCTCCGAAGTAAGACAGGTTGGAAACCTGTCCTACTTTCAAAACATGCCATTTTTTCAATCCCCTAGCCCCCAATCCCTAGCCCCTGCCACTATTCTTCAATGACTTCTTTCACCAACTGCACGAAATGGGGGGATTTTTGCGACTCGGAAAGATCCTCGGCTTTCTTTCGCGCCTCTTTCTCTTGACTGTATTCAAAGAGAGAATGCCGTTTCATGGATTGGTTGAATACCCCCCAAAAGGCTTTCAGCCGCACTTCCTTGGCCACCTTGGCACGGCTTTTTCTTTTGACCGGAGCTTTTTTTGCTACGGGGGCCTTTGCAGCTTCTTTGCCTTCGGCGGACTCTTTCTCCTTGCGCAACTCTTTACGGTTTAGTATTTTACGAGCCATGATCTCCCTCGGCGAATGGAATAATAATACCGCTTGGATCCCCCCTCGGCGCTAACTGCCGCGGATGGAAGGAAACGGCTCCTTATTATCATAACGAACCCCCAAGGTCTTTGCCAGTTGACAAGGCGATATTGAAGAAAAAAGTTCAGGCAAAATTCGCGCTTCGCTACTTATCGCCTACTCCATCAATGGGGGGGATTCATTCAAAGGGTATTTCCTCGGGGGAAATTGAGATATCATGGTGCCAGCGCGTCTTCAGTATTCGTTTCACCCATTCCAGAATTGATCTTGAGGAGTCCATCCATGAAAAGTCCTTTCGCCGGGCCGAACGTAGCGTGCTTCCTGTCGCTCTCCATGCTCCTTGCCGCCACGCTTACCGCCGGGGAAACTCCGTCGGCATCCGCAAGCCACGAAACGGCCGCGCTCGAGGAGCTTTACCGATTAGAGTTTTTGCCGCGGTTGCGGCCGGGCGAAACCTGCAAAATGTTCGGCAGCTACGATCGCACGGGCGGGAACAACGACGGCTTTTCGGGAACCTATTCCAAACTCCGCGTCGAGGACGGCAATAGCGTGCTGGCCGAAATGGACGGCCCCGGCTGCATCCAACGAATCTGGTTCACACATTCCGAATACGGCAAGCCCGGTCTGTTGAACTTGAAGAAAGAGCATCTCCGCGTCTATCTCGACGGCGAAAAAACGCCCGCGCTCGACGTGCCCTTGGAAGATATCTTTAGCGGCAAACTCGAAGGATTCCCCCAACCGCTGGTCGGCGAGTCGCAAGGCGGTTTTTACTGCTACGTGCCGATTCCTTTCCGGAACGGCTGCAAGGTCGTGGTCGAAGGGACCGCCGTGCGGTTCTATCAGATCGGTTATCGAACATTCCCCAGCGACGCCGGAATGGTCTCCTTCCGCAATCCGCCCACGGCATCGCAAAAAGAATCGCTTGCGGCCGCGGTGAAGGCCTGGAGCGCGTGCGGCGATTTCGCCGCGCTGGGCGTCGAGCAAACCGACAAAATCGAGAAACCGTTTTCTCTAAAGGCCGGCGAGTCGCTCGATTGGACGCTGCCGCAAGGTCCGCGGATAGTCCGGGCCGTCTATCTGACATTGAAGCCGGAGCTAATGCAAAACGCCGACGACGCGCGGCTCGAAATCCGCTGGGACGGCGCAAGCGCGGCGGCCGTCGATCTGCCCTTGAGCTACTTCTTCTGCCAAGCGAAACAACCCTCCGCGTTCAAGTCGCTTTTGGCGGGCGGCGACGAGAAAGGCTGGTACAATTTTATTCCCATGCCTTATCGGCAGTCGGGAAAAATCGAGCTCCGCGCCGAAAAACCGCTGGAAGGAACGCTGACGCTGCTGACGACCGATCTCGCACCGCCACCCGGCGGCCTCGGCTACCTCCATGCGGCCTACAAAGAAAGTCTGCCCACGCAAACGGGCAAGTTTCATACCTACCTCGATCGCCAAGGAAAGGGCCGCGTCATCGGCGTCTATCTAACCACCGACGGACAGACCAAGGAAAAACTCCCGCTCTGGCTAGAAGGCGACGAACAATTCACCTGCGACGGCGAATTGCGAATTCACGGCACCGGCACCGAAGACGGCTTCAACTGCGGCTGGTACGCCGTCCGCGGCCGGCTGAACGGTCCCGGCGCCGCACCGCTTACCGGGTTTCCCGTCTATCGCCGGGAAGACCAGCGCAACGTCGCCGTGGCGTTTCGGTGGTATCTCACCGACCCGGTTCCCTACGAGAAATCGATTCTGTTCGAACTCGAACACGGCGGCAAGAACGACGTGAACGCCAACTATCGCACCGCGACTTTCTATTACGACGCCGCGCCGTAGTAACCTGAGTTTTGCATAAGAAGTCCCGAAGGGACGATAGCCATTAGCCAGGGGCGGCAGCCTCTGGGAAATGATTATTGCAGGCCGATTAGCCCCAACGGGGTGACAGTAGAGAGATTTTGACCTACTGCCACCCCTTCGGGGCTTTGCTGGCGTTGAAAACCGTCTCCCAGGGGCTAACGCCCCTGGC
>JADLEL010000079.1 GCA_020846145.1 Pirellulales bacterium
AAACATGGACCTGTCCCCTTCCCGCGGCGCGAGGGGGACAGTCCCATTTTCGCGGCGATTAAGCATTTTTACGGCGCCATCATCTTTTGCGCCGCGAAAATCGGGACAGTCCCCTGTGAACGCTTACACTTATTCTTGCATTTCCGCGCTTCCGGTGCAAGAGTACGAGGATCATGGGTCTCTGCCGATTGTTTTTTTCTGGGAGAAATTCTACCCTAAAAACCACCCCCGAGAAAGATGCTCCCGCCGATCCGCCTCGAACGCGGAAAGAACGACGAATCCGACTCTTGCCTGCCGCTCCAGCAAGGGGTAATAATCGTCCTGGTTGACAATTTCACGCCTTTCACCGTATATTATCGTACCGCGAAACGATCCTAGGCTGGGTGAACGGCTGCCCCTTCCCTGGGCAAGAGGAAATAAATCCCGGAAAAAAACTATGCTATCGACACCCTTTTGCGCAGCCCGCCCCCCGGTGGATTCACCGGGGGCTAATTGACTCGGTTGATCGTAGTGCATATTGGAGAAACTTACCATGCGAAATTCGATTCCGATGCTTGCAATCTTCCACTGCTTCTTGGCGATCGTTCGCCTAACCGCCGCGGAACCGACCGTGAACGTTCGGGAACTGGGCGCCGTGGCCGACGGCAAAGCCTATTGCACCGAGCCGATCCAGAAGGCGATCGACCGCTGCGCCGAGGCCGGCGGCGGCATGGTCCATTTTCCGCCCGGCACGTACCTCTCCGGCACGATCGTCTTGAAGAGCAACGTTACGCTGAATTTGGCGGCCGGCGCGACGCTCCTGGGCAGCCCGAAGTTGGCCGATTATCCCCCTCTCGTTCCGAAAAATGTCCAGTCCCGCACCAACGCTTACAACGTCCGCAGTTTGATTTACGCCGAGAACCTCGACAGAATTGCCATCACCGGCCGGGGCACGATCGACGGCAGCGGCGGCGCGTACAAGGACCGCCGCCACGACGGCAATCGCCCCTTGATCCTCCGCGCGATCGACTGCCGCGACGTGTTGGTCGAAAACATCACCATGCAGAACTCCGGTTTCTGGAACCAGCATTACTTGGTATGTGAGCGAGTGGTGCTCCGCGGCATCCGCGTCTTCAACCACGCCACCTACAACGCCGACGGCGTGGATATCGACGGCTGCCGCGATTTCATCCTGACCGACAGCTTCATCGACAGCGACGACGACGCCGTCTGCCTGAAAAGCACCCTGAACCGCCCCTGCGAGAACGTGCTCGTGAGCAATTGCGTGGTCAGCAGCCACTGCAACGCCGTCAAGATGGGCACCGACTCCACCGGCGGATTCGTCAACGTAACGATCGCCAACTGCGCGATCGTCTCGCCGCGGCACTCGAAAGTCATTTACGGCCTGCAACGGGGCATCAGCGGAATATCCCTCGAACTCGTCGATGGCGGAAAAATCGACCGCGTTACCGTCTCGAACGTAACCATCGACGGCGTCGAAGTCCCCCTCTTCGTCCGCCTGGGCAACCGCGGCACCGGCTTCGTTATCAAGGAAGAGCGGCAAAAAACCGAAGTTCCCGTCGGCGCCGTGCGGAACGTGCTTTTCAATAACATCGTGGCCACCCGCGCGGGCAAAACCGGCTGCTCCGTGGTCGGGATTCCCGGTCATTGCGTCGAAAACGTGTCGTTCAACAACGTTTCCATTCGCGGCGAAGGGGGCGGAAAGAGCGAATGGTCCGCCGCGAAAATCAAGGAACTGCCCGCCAACTATCCCGAAGGCACGATGTTCGGCAAGCTCCCGGCCTATGGCCTCTATTGCCGCCACGTCCGCGGCCTGACGCTCGCCGACCTGCGGCTCGAAACCGACGAGCCCGACGGCCGCCATGCCCTGGCGCTGGACGACGTCGTGGAAGCCAACGTCAGCGGATTGAGCTGCGCGCAGTCGCGCGCCGCCGCCGCGCTCGTCGGCCTGCTGCAATCCCGCGACGTGCTCTTCCGCGGCTGCCAACCCCGGGCCGCCGACGGCGTCTTTTTACGCCTCGCCGGCAAGGACACGGCGAATGTTTCGCTCCTCGGCAACGACGTCTCCCGCGTCAAGCAACTCGCCGAATTCGCCGACGAGGCCGCGCCCGCTTCGCTCCGCGCGGCGGGAAACCTGCCCAAGGATTAAGCCCCGCGTCAGTCATCGACGTACGCATAGAGCTTGATTGCCAAGCTCCGCTGCCGTTTCCGATTTTCCGCCATCTCTTTTTTGGAAATCAGATAGCAGATGAAGGAGCCATTCAGCAGCAGTATGGGGATGATGAAGAAATCGCCCAGCCGCGCGTCCAAAATCATTGCAGCGGGATCATAAAAGAGGAGCAAGAACAAGCCTCCAATCACGAGCATCGTCAAGAGCGAAAATGCCGCCAGCGATTTGTAGAATCCGTAACTGCGGTCGCCCGCTTTGAGCATCCGGTTGATCGACGCCCGCTTCCGCGCCCGATAAAGCGAAAGCCGTTCGTCGCGGTACTTCCCGTAATTCGGCGAAACGGTCTTCTTGAAATGAAAGCGGTCGTAATCCCGCCTGCGGTTCGGGTCCGATAAGATGCAGTAGGCATTCATCAGGATTTTGAACTCGGCGTCGGCGTCTTCGTAATCGTCGAGATGCTTGTCGGGATGCCAAAGCAGCGCGAGTTTCCTGAAGGCGATGTCGATCTCTCTCGGCGAAGCCGTTTTCTCGATCTCGAACATCTCGTACAAATTTTTCGCTTGCGATGGTTTCATGGTTCGAATCGAATCGCGAACGGCGGCGGAAACGGCGGTCGGCCTCCTCCATCATAGCATGGCCCGCCCCGCGATCATATACCGGGGCCAGATAGTCTGCAAAGTCCGTAAATCCTCGTTCCCAGGCTGCCTGGGAACGTAATTTGGAAAGCCGCGACCAGTGGTCGCGGTTCGCGTTGGAAAGCCGCGACCATCGGTCGCGGTTCGCGGGAGTCGGTGATGCGTAGCCTCCCGATTTGCAAGACTTTGCAGACCTCCTCCCGCCCCACGGCCCAGGATTGACGGCCTCCCGGCGGGCGTGGGATAATGTTTCTTTCCCTCGGCATTGCCGCCGAACGAATTGCAAATACACTCCGCGGAGGTTTCGCCATGACCGCGCCGATTCGAGCGTATGCGATCGTCTCTTGCATCGCGGCGATCGCCGCCGTCCGCCCCGCAATTGCGGAGACGCCGGGAGTCCTTTGGAAAGCCGCGGGCGATAACGGGGCCGTCGCCGCCGGAGGCGCCGAAGCCGCCGACGCGGCGCTCGAAATGCTTAAACGCGGCAACGCCGTCGATGCCGCCGTAACCGCCGTGCTGGTCCTCTCGGTAACCGATCCCACGCTGTTCTGCATCGGCGGCGAAATGCCCATGCTGGTCTATGACGCCCGCCGCGGCGTGGTGGAAGTCGTCGCCGGTCTGGGCGTCGCGCCGCGGCTGGCCACCGTCGATTACTTCGCGAAACACAAAGGCGGGCGGATTCCCGAAGCCGACGACCCGGCCACGGCCGCCGTGCCCGGCGCGTTCGACGCCTGCCTCGCGGCCTTGGACCGCTACGGCACGATCACCTTTGCCGAGGCGGCCCGGCCCACGCTGCGCATTCTCGAAACGCATCGCGGCGGATGGCAGGCCGATCTGGCCAAGACCCTGCGGCGGCTGATGGAGGCCGAAACCTCCTCGGGCGGCGACCGCCGCCGCGGCCTGCGATTGGTCGCCGATTGCTTCTATCGCGGTCCCATCGCTCGCGAACTGGACGCCTGGAGCCGAGCGCACGGCGGCTTGCTCCGTTATGCCGACCTCGCCACTCACGTTACGCGGATCGAAGATCCGGTCTGCGTCGATTACCGCGGTCTCACGATCTGCAAATGCGGCGTCTGGACTCAAGGTCCCTACCTGCTGGAGACGTTGAGGCTCTTGGAAAAGTTCGACTTGCGAGCCTTGGGGCACAACAGTCCCGGCTATATTCACGCGCTCGTCGAGGCGATGAAACTGGGCCTTGCCGACCGCGATACCCATTACGCCGATCCGCTCTTCGTCGAGGTGCCTTTGCGGGAACTCCTCTCGGTCCCCTATGCCGACCTCCGCCGCGGCCTCATCGATATGGACCGTGCCTCGCTCGAATTGCGCCCCGGCGATCCCCGCGGCGGCAAGGCGCTTTTAAGAATGCGGCCGGAGTCCAATCGCGTTCCGGCCGGTCCGGCGGGCGATACGACCACCTGCGTCGTGGCCGACCGCTTCGGCAACGTCGTCGCCGCCACTCCCAGCGGTTTCGGCGGCGTGCTGGCCGGCGAAACCGGCATCCGCCTCGGCAGCCGCCTGCGCAGCTTCAACGCATGGCGCGGGCATCCGGACTGCATCGAACCCGGCAAGCGGCCGCGCATCACGCTTACGCCCACCTTGGTGCTCGAAGCGGGGAAACCGGTCGCGGCGATCAGCGTCGCCGGCGGCGATTTGCAAGATCAGGTCGGCTTGCAGTTGTTGCTTTCCTATATGGAATTCGGCCTCTCGCCGGAGCAGGCCGTTACCGCGCCCCGATTCGCCACGGAACACCTGATCGGATCGTTCAACCAGCCGCCGCCAAAATTGGGCAGCCTCTCTGTCTATGAGAGCTTGGGCCGGGCGACGATCGACGCGCTGACGGCCCGGGGACATCGGGTCGATATCGTAAAACCCCCCCTGGGAAATCCCGTCATGTTGATCCTCGACCCGAAAACCGGCCGAAAAAACGCCGCCGGCGACCCCCGCGCGAACCGCCACGCCCGGGCGTATTGAATTTACCTCCTCGATATGAGAAATCGTATTGAACGAGCGAAGCGATGTCCCGCCGAAAATTTGGATGAAACGTTCACAGGGGACTGTCCCGATTTTCGCGGCGTAAAAGATTATGTATTGTAAAAGAGCTTAATCGCCGCGAAAATGGGACTGTCCCCCTCGCGCCGCGGGAAGGGGACAGGTCCATATTTTCGGCC
>JADLEL010000080.1 GCA_020846145.1 Pirellulales bacterium
AAACATGGACCTGTCCCCTTCCCGCGGCGCAAGGGGGACAGTCCCATTTTCGCGGCGATTAAGCACTTTTACGGCGCCATCATCTTTTGCGCCGCGAAAATCGGGACAGTCCCCTGTGAACGGTTACGTAGATTTTTTCTCCGCTTCGATACAAGAAGTTCACTCGGCGAATGGCCACTAGAAATAACGGTGCAACACCCCCCCCTCAACGGATTCTCGCGCGCTTATGCACGGCGATCAATTTACCACGTTTTGGGGCATTCCCGCAAGAAAAGCGCGGACATTTTCCACGGCCGCGTCGAGCAGCCGTTTTCGTGCCCCGGCGGTGGCCCAGGCGATATGCGGCGTAAGGCAGCAGTTTTTGACGCCTAGCAGGGGATGGTCGGCCGGCGGCGGCTCGACGGAAAGCACGTCCAAGCCCGCGCCCGCCAAGCGGCCGGCGGCGAGCGCGTCGGCCAACGCCTTTTCATCGACCAGCGGGCCGCGGCTGGTGTTGATCAGATACGCCGTGGGCTTCATCCACGAAAGCCGCCGGGCATTCACGAGGCGCTCGGTTTGCGGCGTCAGCGGGCAATGCAGCGAGACCACGTCGCTTTGGCGGAAGAGTTCTTCGAGCGCGACCATCCGCACATTCGGCGGCGGAGCGGAAACCGCGGTATCGCAGGCAATCACTTTCATACCGAAGGCAAGGGCGACGTTGGCGACGGCGCGGCCGATCTGCCCGAAGCCGACGATCCCCAAGGTTAGGCCCGAAAGTTCGACGAGGGGATAATCCCAAAAACAGAAATCCTCGCATTTACTCCATTTTCCCGCCGATACCGATTGCCCGTGCTGCGCGACGTGCAGCGCGAGGTTCAGCAAGTGGGCGAAAACCGATTGCGCAACGCTTTGCGAGGCGTAGCCGGGCACGTTGGCGACGGCGATGCCCCGTTCGCGTGCGGCCGCGACATCGACAATGTTGTAGCCGGTCGCCAGCACGCCGATGTACTTCAGGTGCGGCAGCCGCGCGAGCGTTTCGCGAGCAAGCGGCGTCTTGTTGGTGAGCACGACTTGCGCGTGGGCGGCGCGATCGACGATCTCGTCGTTGGGCGTGCGCTCGTAAATGGTGCAATCGCCGAGCTTTTCCAATTCCGCCCAGCTCAAATCGCCGGGATTCAAGGTGTAGCCGTCGAGGATGGTGATTTGCATGGGAGTGGTTCGTTCGATACGCGGCGCGAAGGGGACAATCCCATTTTCGCGGCGATTAAGGATTTGGTCAACAATAACTTCCCGATGTATTTAATTATCGGAAGGGCATCATATTCGCCCCAAAGGGGCATCCGTTCTCCCAGCCCAGGGCAACGCCCTGGGGAGAGGGAACGCCAACCGATTAATTTTTTATGTTGGTGTGCGAACGGCCCAACGGGCCAAACATTCACCTGGAACCGAGGAGATCGGTTGGCCCGTTGGGCCGAAATAATTTTTCCCATAACGGAAAGACGGAAGTTATTTTTTACCAAATCCTTATTAACCCACCTGGGGGCCGGCGGCGTTGCGATCGGGTTGCGGCGTTTTGGCGTGGTTGCGCAGCAATCGCAGCAATTCGGCCTTCGTATCGACGCGGAGTGTCTTCATGGCCTTCGCCCGGCGGGCTTCGACGCCGCGAACGCTCAGATGCAATTCCTCGGCGATCTGCTCGTTGGTCTTTCCCTTCGCGATCAGGGCGAGCACTTCGCGTTCCCCGGCTTTCAGGGGCGCGAGTTTCCGTTCGACGTTCTGCGCTTCGTCGAGGCGCCGCCAGGCTTCGGCGTCGGCGCGGACCGCTCGTTGGATTTCGTCGAAAAGCTCCTGCGGGCGGAAGGGTTTTTCGAGGAAACTCACCGCGCCCGCCTTCACGGCATCCACGGCCATGCGGACGTCGGCATGGCCGGTAACGATCACGACCGGGAGGGTATAGCCGTCTTCCGCCAGCCGCGTTTGCAGTTCCAAGCCGCTCATGCCCGGCATGCGCACGTCGAGCACCAGGCATCCCGGCCCGTCGTCCCGGAAATCGCGCAGGAACTCTTCGGCGTCGGCGTAGGTTTTCACTTCCGCGTCGATGGGTTTGATCAGGTGGGCGATGGCCTCCAAAATCCGCGGTTCGTCATCCACGATATGGATCGTCGTTTTTTGTTCCATGAAATGTCTCCTTTGCCAAGGGAAGCGTGAAAGCAACGGTGGTCCCGCGCTCGCCGTTGCGCGCGGCCCAAATCCGGCCGTCGTGCGATAAGATGATCGTGCGGCAAATCGACAGCCCCAGGCCCAGTCCTTCGGGTTTGGTGGAGTCGAAGGGATCGAAGATGCGCTCCAGGCGCTCGGCGGGCACGCTGCACCCCGCGTCGCTCACGGCGGTCTCGAGCGCGTCGCCGGAAACCCGCGCGCGGATTTCCACGCGGCGGGCTTGCGGCTCGGCGCCCGCGAGCGCTTCGACCGCGTTCAAAATCAGGTTCAACAGCACCTGCTGGATTTGGATGCGGTCGGCCAGAACGGGAGGAAGTTCGGGATCGACCTCGACCGAGAGGGCGACGCCCGCGACGCGAAGCTGGCGATCGACCAACTGCAGCACTTCGACGATCGCGTCGGACATCGACACTTCGGCGATGGCCGGCCCCGACTTCCGCGCGAAATCCTTGATGTGTTGAAGGATGTCGCCGGAACGCTGCATGGCGGCGTCGATGCGCATCAAGGCGAGCAGCGCTTCGCGCTTGTCGCCGCCGAGGTTGTCGCGGATTTCCCGCGACGCGATTTCCGCCCAGGTGGAGACGATCGCCAGGGGCTGGTTGATTTCGTGGGCGATGCCGGCGGCGATCGCGCCCACCGCCGCCAGCCGCGAGGCGTGGGTAAGTTCCGCGCGGAGGACGTCGATCCGCTCCCGCGCGCGGACCTGCTCGCTAACGTCGTGCCCGCTCAAGACGATGCCCTTCACGGCCGGTTCCTCGAGCAGGTTCACGCCGAAGATTTCCATGGCCTTGCTCTCGCCGCTCTTGCAGCGCAGGTGGAGGAGCACGCGCTTTCTTCGCCCCGGCGAGCGGTAAAGCTCGGCGAAAAACCGCGCGCCCAATTCGGCGTCCGCCGAAGCCACGAACTCGAAAATCGTTTTCCCTTGGATTTCCTCGGCCCGCCAGCCGAGAACCTTCCGCGCCGGCGGACTGGCGTAGCGGATCAGCCGCCGTTCGTCCAAGACGACGTAAACCGAAACGCCCAACTCGATCAGCGCGCGATGCCAGATTTCGCTCTCGCGCAGTTGCTCCTCGGCCCGCTTGCGCTCGGTGATGTCGTCGAAAATGGCCACGATTTCGCCGGACGGCAGTTTATAGACGTAATTCTCCACCCAAATCGAGAGCCGATCGTCGCGGTAGGAGCTTTCCGAAAGGCGTTCGGGGGTTCCCGTCCGCCAAACGCGCTGGAACATCGCGAAAAGCCCGATGTCCATCACCGCCGGGAATACTTGGGAAACCGGTCGTTCCAAGACCTCAGCGCGCTTCATACGAGCGATTCGTTCGGCGGCGGGATTGAACTCCTTGATCAGGAAATCCGCGCCGTCTTCCACGGCTTCGTAAACCACCATGCCGCTGCCGATATGGTCGAACATCTGGCGAAAGCGTTCTTCGCAATCGCGCAGCGCCTCCTCGTCCCGCATGCGTTGGGTGATGTCGCGGAGCGCGGCCACGTGAATCTTTCGGCCTTGGTGGTCGAAGTAACCGCCGGCGATTTCGACGGGAAAAACCGTGCCGTCTTTTTTCTTGTGCCAACGAAGGGGGATGTGCGTTTGGCCGGAGGAGATGAACCGGCGCGTTTTTTCCGGTTCCGCGGATACTTCGGTGGCTTTCAACCGGAGAAATTCTTCCCGGGTATGACCGTAGAGTTTTAACGCCGCCTCGTTGACATCGAGAATATCGAAGGTTTCCACATCGATGAGAATAATCGAATCGGACTCGATCTCGAAGAGCCGGCGATAGCGCTCTTCGCTGTCCTCGAGGGCCGCCTGAGTCTGCCGTTGGGCCAGGGCGACGGCGATCTGGCGGGAGATATTCTCCAGAAAGGAAATCAACTCCGGCGTGAACCGCCCGCGGACGCGATCGTTGAATTGCAACAGGCCCAGGATCCGCTCGCCGTGCCGCAGCGGGATGAGCGCCACCGATTCGTACCCCTCGCCGTTGCACCGGTCGCGGGTGCGCGCTTGGCGTTGGGCTTCGGTGGTGTTCGCCAACAGTTCGGTCGTGCAGTTGGTCCAAAAGCTGCCGTAGGGGGTGAAGAAGGGCAATGCCGGATCGAACCGCCCGCAGAGGACGTTGCCGCACATGCAATCGAGTTGGGGATTGCCGAAGTCGTCCCGCGAGATCTGGCCGTCGAGATCGCGCCGGCAGAGATAATTTTCCGCCCGCACGAATTCCGCGGAGAAACCCCGCGTCTCGAAGTACGGGAAGTCGTCTCCATCGCGGAGCCGAACGCCCACGGCCTCGCAGCCGCTCCACTTTCGCAGGAAGTCGGTCAGATTGCGGATCAATTCGTGCGTATGATTGCGGTCGTTCAGGAGCCGCAGCAAGGCGAGGGAGGTTTCGCGTTCACGCCGGATGCGAAGTTCCTCGGTTACGTCGCGGAAAAAACCGTGCAGAAGCCGCCGCCCGCCAAGCTCGATCGTGCCGGCGGCGATCTCCACCTCTTTGACGGCTCCCGACTTGGTGATTAAGCGATCCTTGAGAACTCTTCCCGGTTCTTGCGAACGATGGATCACGAAATTGTGCGTAACGGGAGGATTGCCTTCTTCCGGCGGATGCAACATGGTCTGCGGCCGGCCGATCAGTTCCGACCGCTCGTAGCCCGTCAGCCGCAAAAACGCCGGGTTGCAGTCCAGGATGGTCCCGGTTTCCCGGTCCGCGAGGGCGATGGCTTCGATGGATTCGTCGAAGAGCTGCCGATAATGCCGCTCGCCGGCGAGAATCGACTCGCTCACGGCCTCGGAGGATTCGCGTTGAATCGTATTCATGCTGGGACCACCTCCGTGTCGTCGGCAACCCGCTACCGCCGCGTCGTTCTCGCGGGATGGTAACGGAGAAAAGTGGAATTAAATCCGCGAATGAGGCATAATATCGAATTGCGGCGTAAAATGCAATACCCCCGTGGCGGTGTAGTAGCTCTGGAATGGAATATTTTATTCCAATTCGCGAACCTCGAGGCCTTCTTCCGTGTCCGACATGCCGAGCATGGAAAAAAGGGGTAGCAGTGGTTCGACAACCGTATAATGACAGGTTGTTGGGATGGCAGTTGTACCGCCATTTGTTGGGATGGCAGTTGTACTGCCATTTGTTGGGATGGCAGTTGTACTGCCATCCCTGGGGCGATAGTACAACTATCGCCCCAACATCAACCGACGAGTCCTACGCCCCGACCCTTGCCGACTGAGGCGATAGTACCACTATCGCCCCAACATCAACCTGTCAAATTGAATTTTTCGGACCAGTAGATTAGTTTTCGACTTGACATCTGCCCGCAGTTCGTGAAAACTTGAATAGAGTAGTACCGATTGGCGGCTCGCGAGTGGTCTCAGGGCCATTCGTTCGCGCCAATCGATCATTTTTTATCCATATTGCACCGCGTTTAACGCAATTGCACGAGAGGTTCCATCATGGATCGCTTTATCGACACCATTACCGGCACGATCTCCACCCTGTTCGGCAAGGTTTGCCGCGGGAACGTCGTCGTCGCGTTGGCGATCCGCCCCGAATGCCTGCGTTTGCATGCGCGGTCTCTGAGGATGCGCCATTCCGGCGCGATATGCGAGGGTTTTTATCCCGCCGGACTGTTCGGCGGTAAACCATCCCTCGCCCCGGCGACGGCCTGGCAACGGCCGGGACCGTCAAGTCGCCGATCGTCGCCGGTGAATCGGCGTACGGCCGAGCGGCAGTGGCTCGATGGAACGAGAGCCGGATCGTAACGGCTCGCGGGGAATAGCCCCGAATATCCATCGCGTCCCTCAACCGCGGCCCAACTCGGCGGACGGCAAAGGCGTTTTCGCGCCTTCTGCTCCGTTTTCGCCCGGCCCCCCGACGTCCGCGTTTTTGCCGTCTCCATCCATCTTTCCCCGCGAAAAAAACATGACTACCGATACCCTTTTTGCAATGAAATCCGACACCTCCGTTTTCGAGACGGTTTGCTTCGCGGCGGATAGGGAAAATCCGCTGGCGGAGACGGTGCGCGCCGCGCAGCGCGGCGACCGCAAGGCGTTCGGCCGCTTGATCGAAAGCTTCGAACGAACGGTCTATGCCGCGGTCTTCCGCCGGCTGGGCAACCACGCCGAAGCGCAGGAACTCTGCCAGGACGTGTTCCTCCAGGCGATGCGGAAGCTCGATCAACTCGAAAATCCGCGCTGCTTCGGCGGCTGGATTCGCGCCATCGCCGCGCGGATGGCCATCAATTACGCCCTGCGCCGCGGGCCGCGGATGTCGGGCGACCGCGAGATGCTCGAAAACGGCTGCGTCGAAAAACGCACCCCGCTGGCGGTCGTCCTCACCCGCGAACGGGAGGATCAGGTCCGCCGCGGCCTCGGCAGGCTCCGCGCAATGGATCGGGAAACCCTCGAGGCCTTTTACTTCGAGGGCCGCTCGCTCGTCGAAATGAGCCGGAAATTCGGCACGCCGGTCGGCACCATCAAGCGCCGCCTGCACGTCGCCCGAAAGCGGCTGGCCAAGGAACTGGAAGCCCCCGCGCCGGCCTGAACACGATTTCATTTAGCCCCCCGTGAATACACGGGGGGCAATCGTGTCGAGGCTCGAAAAGCCGGTGTATTCACCGCGCCCCCGGTGTATTCGCCGCGCCCCCGGTGTATTCACCGCGCCCCCGGTGTATTCGCCGCGCCCCCGGTGTATTCACCGGGGGCTAAATATCGTGGAGAAGTCCGCCGTTATTTCGGCGGCGCTTTCCCGCTTGTGCCGACGGGCGCGAGCTTGCGGGCCAATTCCTTCAGGCGTTGAAAGGCGGAAATTTCCGGCGTCAAGAGCTTGTTTTCCGCGAGTCCCATCTGCAAGGCCTCCTGCATGGCCACGGCGGCGGCGTTGTCCTGGCCCAGCAACTCGAACGCTTGCGCTTGGTGGAACAGGGCCTCGGCCGTTTTGCCGTCCAGAAGCACGTCCTTCAGGTCGGCAAGCGCCTTGTCCGGTTTTTTCTGCGCTATATAGACGCAGGCGCGGGTGTCGAGCATCTGCGCCAACGGGCCGGTGATCGAAACGGCTTTATCGATCAACTCCAGGGCTTCCGGCAGATTTTTCTTCGCGACCGTCAAGAGCACGGCAAGGTTGTTCATCGCCACCGAATGCCCGGACGCTTTCTGGAGGATTTCGCGATAGATCTCCTCCGCTTCCTGGTATCGGCCTTCGCCCACGTTGATGTCGGCCAGCGCGAGCAGGATCGTGGGATGGTCGCCGAATTGCTTCTTGGCCTCTTGCAGGATCTTCACGACCCGCTCGACGACTTCCTTCGCGCCGCGGCCGGCTTCGGTCGTCAACATGCAGGTTTGATGGAGCGCGACGGGATCGGCCGATTTCCAGGTTTTCTCCAGCATGTCCGCGGCGTCGTCGAAGCGCTTCTGGCGGGCGAGGAATCCCACCACCTCCAGCGCGGAGGACGGATGCTCGTCCGCGTATTGCCGCAGGAACAATTCCGCCGTCTGCAGATAGCGCTCGGCGTCCACCTTTTGCTCCACGTCCAGCGCGCGGTTCACGAAATCCTCGAGCGCCGCGGCCATCAACCGCATCCGCTGGCCGCGGTCGGGGGGAATGGAATTGGAGCGCTCGACGAAGCTCTTCATCAGGTCCAAGGCTTCTTCGGCCTTGTTGCTGCGGATCAGCAGTTCCGCCTCGAGCAGGATCGTCCGCACGTGGTTCGGCCACTTATCCTGCAATTGGCGGAGGTAGATTTCGGCGTCGCCGATTTCCCCGTGGTCGAGCAACTCCCGGAGATAAATCGAAAGATACTGCGGATCCTCCTCGTTTTTGACCGCCAATTCGCGGAGCAATTCGCTGGCCGCGGGCCAATTCTTGTTGAACAGGTAAAGCTGCGCCAATTTGTAGAGATCGTCGTCCGACGCCTTCTGATTCTCCTGCAGCAGCTTGTAGGCGCGGATCGCCTCCTCGCGGACGCTCGGCCGCGGATCGCGCGTCTTCAGGAACGCCAGCAGGCTGAGGTCGGGCGCCGAATCGGGCGCTTCCTCCAGGTTTTTCGACACTAGCTTCAGCGCCCGCTCGATGTTCTCGTAGCCGGGACGGGCCTGCAGGATCCACGCCAGGCTGCGCCGCGCCCGTTGCACGTCGGCCTTGGTGGGCTTCATTTCCTTGGCTTCGACGATCCGCTTCAGCAGGGTCTCGGCCTGCTTGATGTCGCCGGCGCGATCGGCGCGATCGGAGCCGCTACGAAGGAAAAATTCGGCCACGATTTGCGCCGTCCGCGCGTCCTGCGGATCGGCCGCCAACACCAGCCCGTATTGCTCCTTGGCTTGCTCGTACTTTTTCATGACCTCCAGGCATTGGGCGAGGGCCAATTGCCCCTCCTTGCCGGCGAAATGCTTGCGGGCTTCGTCGAGCGCCTTTTCGGCGTCGGATAATTTCTCGGCGGAGACCAAAAAGTCGATCAACACCACCCACGCCTCCGACGCCTTGGGATTCAATTCGACGGCGCGGCGAAAGGCCTTTTCCTGCTCCGCGAGCAGCCCCGCGAACGCCGCTTTGCGGGCGTCGAATCGGGTCGCCGAGAGGATTTTGCCCATCACCTGCCCGTACCAAATCTGATCGAGGTAATCGCCCGCTTTGGCGGCCGCGACCTTGCGGGCCTTGTCCAGCGCCGCTTCGTAATCGTGTATCTCCTTGTCGAGCAGCAACGCCACCCAGACCTTCACGAGCTCGACGGTCAACGGCGCTCCTTCGCCCTCCAGCCGGCGCACGAACGCGTTGGCTTCGCGGAGCCGCAGTTGATCGCAGAGAATCTGCATCACCCGCGAAACCGCGTAAGGATTGCGCTCGCCCAAATCGATCGCGTTCTGATAGGACTTCAGCGCCTGGGAAACGTCTTTTTTCAGGTCGAATACTTGTCCCACGAGAAACGGAACTTTCGACCACGAAGGCCGTTCCTCCGCGGCTTTGTGGAGTAAATCGAGGGCCTCGCCGAGCAGCGCGGGAGCGCCGCCGTCGCGCGCCTGCCGGATGCGCAGCGCGGCTTGGCTGTAGAGCCAATTCGCCCGATGGCCTTCGACCCGCTCGATGTCGGCGGAGAGCTTCTCCATCCGTTTCGCGTCGCCGGCCTCGCCGGCTTGCTCGAAGCTCAGCATCAGGTACTGAAGGTTGTTGGGATTCCGCTCGGCCATAAGCTGCGTGAGACGGCGAATTTCCTCTTGCGCGCCGAGGAGCCGCATGGCGTTCAGCAAACCGGTGAAAATCGCGTTTTTTTGCCGGTCGTCGAACCCGTCGATGTTCTCCGCGAGCGCCTTCAACCGCGGGACCGCGTCCTTGCCGTCTCGCCGGAGGTAGAAATCCACTTTCGCCAGGCGGAGTTCCGGCGTATCGCCGAGGTTCTTCTCGAATCCCGCCAGGGCTTCCTCGGCCGCGTCGTATTTTTTCTGCAGCGCCAACACGATCGCCAGCGCCCGCCAGTTGGGCGGCGACCGGGGATTCTTCTCCAGCAGGCCGCGGAGCAGTTTTTCGGCCTCCTCGAAGCGCTCCTCGGCCATTAACACCTCGCAACGGTGAAGGGGCAATTCGGGGAAATCGGGAATCTTCTTCTGAATCTCGTCCAGAATCTCCTGCAATTGCTCCCAATGCCGCTCCGCTTTCGGGAGTTGTCCTTTCAGGGCGATCGTCTGCGTTATCACGGCCGTCAACACCGCGGGGTCCGTGGAGCTTTTCAAGAGCGGATAGAGTATCTCCTCAAGCTCCCGCCAATTCCGTTCCTCTTCCGGGAGCTGGCTTTTCGTGGCGATCGCCTGCTGGATCAAGGACGCCAACAGGCGGGGATCCTTGGTGCTTTTGATCAACGGCAGGATTTGCGGCAAGGGAAGCGTGATTTCGCCTCGCTCCCGCATCTTGATATCGTTGAGCGCGAGCACGGCGGGTTCGTAGGACGGATCGATGTTCAAGGCGCGCTGAAAGGCAAGGATCGCCTGATCGGGATTCCCCATATTGCCGTAGCACAAGCCCAGCCAGTATTCGAGCAGCTTCGCCTGCAGCTTCGCTTGGAGGTCCTGTCGATTGGCGAAAAACGGACGGGCATTCTCCAAGGCGCGGCAGGCCTCCGGCCATTTGGATTGATGGAGGAATATCCTCCCCCGCAGAAATTCCAGGGCGCGGCCGTCGAAATTACGCTTCGCGGCCAACTCCTTGATGGTCGCCTGCGCGGCCTCGATTTCGCCCGCGTCGATCTGCCATTCCGCCCGGATCGAAAGGAATGCCGGGTCCTTGGATTCCGCGAAGCCCTTTTGCAGAATCGCCATGGCCTTCTCGCGTTGCTTGCCTTCCATCGAGGGATCGCCGTCTTTCAAGCCGAATTCGGCGAACGCTAGAGAAACGTACATCTCCTTGCGGAAGATCTCGTTCTCCTTCTCCAGCTCGAGCCCCTTCAAGGCGTATTCCCTCGCCTTCTCGAATTTTTTTCTCTCGAGGCTGCATTTCGCCGCCAAAAAGAGCGCGTCGCGCTCGCCGGGAGCCAATTTCAGCGACTCCTCGATATGCCGAAACGCCTCCTCTTTCTGCTTCTCGTCGGCCTTTTCCCGCCGATTGAGGAGAAAGAAGCTCATGTAGTAATGCGCTTTCGCGGAATCCGGATTCTGCTCGATCATCCGCTCGAGCACCGTTTTCGGGTCGAGCGCGCTCAGGGCCGCCCCCGCCGGATTGCCTCCCCCGGCGGAACCGGCGCTATCGCAAAGCTCGGGATTCCTTTGCAATAGCTCGGCGAGATGATAATAGGCTTCCAACTGGCGGGGCGAGAATTTTATCGCATCCAGGAAGCTCGCCTTCGCCTTTTTATTTTCCCCCAGCCCGGCCAGGCAACGCCCCTGGAAGGTCAGCATCTCGGGATCGTCCGGCTTTTTCGCCAGCAGAAATTCGATGTGCGGCCGGGCATCGATGAACCGCGATACGCGCAGCCACAACTCGATCAGCTTCTTCCGCGGCGCGGCCCGGTCGGGATCGTCGCGCACCACCCAATCCAGGTTGCTATAAGCCGCCGAAAATGTGGTCGCATCTCGTATGTTGTCCGCCATCAACATGCCGTATTCTTCCCGGGCGTCGAGGGAGCGGGTATCTTCGGGCGCCAGGCGGAAGAACCAACCGAGGTTTTCGAGTTGTTCCTGGATCGCCTTCCGTTCGCCTTTCGCGTCCGATTTATCGCGGGCAGTCTTGGCCTCCTTTTTAGCGATTTCGGCCTTGTCCAGAAAAAAACCGGCGTTTCGCCGCATTTGGAATCCGTGCAAGAAATAAACGCCCACGCCGAAAACCAAGGTTCCCACCAAGAGGACGGCCGCCAATCGAACGTTAAATGTCTTCACCAAAGCACCTCGTAATACTCGATCCGGCCAGGGCAATTCGCGCCGGCCGGTTCACGATAGAAATGGGGGCAATGTCGTATTGTTTTCAACCCGCAATCCAGAGGAGGGGGGTGTCGGGCTACAAGCCTGCTTATTATTTTAGATTATCCTTGTCCGCCGTTCTGTAAAGGGGAAAAACCTTCTAGCGGCCGAAACTCGCTCCGCCCCCGGACCGATTACTCCGAAGAAAACGGTCCGGAAGGGGGGCTATTCGTGGTGAAGTAAAAACCGGCCCGAAATTACGAGGTCATTTCAGGGCAAACTTCCGCTTTGATCTTCCGCAGCATTTTCCAGCCGGCCGCCAACATCCACGAGCACAGCATGCCGACCGCTATTCCGGCGAGATCCTGCAAAAAATCCAGCCCTTCCGCGGTCCGCGGAGGGATGAACATTTGCAAGGACTCCGTAACCGCCGCATAGCCCGACAAACCGCCGCAGATCGGCACGGGCGGCAAAGCGCGAAACGCCCACAGGGCGAATACCGTCAATAAAGCGAAACTTATGCCATGCGCAAAGGGATAAAGCAGGCTTAAAAAAACCAAGATGCCCGCCGAGGAGCCTACCAAACGATAGGGATTCGGCGCCAATAATAAAAGCGTAAGATACGCGAAATATCCGAAAAACAAAAACCTCAGCGCCAATGTTTGCCAACGAACGCCAAAGGGGGCGGTTGACATAGGACTATGAGGTTTTGGCGGTATGATGGTGAAATGAATAACCCCCGAAAGGGGGTTTCGCTCCGTCGATTACTTGAACTCGTTATTTGCTTTACGTGATCGGGAGCGTAATAGTTCGCCGATTTTTCCCGCCGCCGGCGTATCGGCCGCCGTAACGCGCCGCGACCCGCCGAGCATCGAAGCCAGCCCGGATATCTCACCACGGAGACATGGAGGACACGGAGTTTTTGCTTTATTGGTTGAAAGTCGAATTATTCGGAGGTTAAAAATAGAATTATTTCATTCACCCTCTCTCAGCGATTCCATTGCGAAAAAAGTCCCCGACAATCCTGCTTCTCCGCGTCCTCCGTGACTCCGTGGTGAATTATTTTGAGAAATGCGGGCTAGGAGAGAAGGGCCTTGCGGAGGGGGGAGGAAAATCCCGCTCGAACCGCTTGATCCGACGTCCGCTCAAGAATCGGCCCCCGTCTCATCGCCATGAATTCGCGCGGCTTCACTCGTACCGTTTCGCCATTTCCGCGATCACGGCGTCGAGGGCGAGTTCGGCGTCCGGCCCCTTGGCCGTCACTTGCAGTTCCGCGCCCTGCGCCGCGCCGAGCGTCATGATTTCGAGGATATTGCCGGCATCGACGACTTCGTTGCGGTTGCGGATTTCGACCTTCGCTCGAAGGCGGCGGACGGCCTGCGCGATCGCCGCGCTGGGCCGGGCGTGCAAGCCGGCGGGATTCGTAACGACGACGGTCCGATGGACTACCATTTTTTCCACCACCAAACGGTGCGCACCAGAACCACCGACACCAACGCCAAACCCATGATGATCCAAAACATTCCCGGATGGTCCTTGCCCGGAAAGCTCACGTTCATCGAGAAAATGCTCACCACCAGCGTGGGCAGCATGATGGCGATGGTGATGATGTTCAGCGTCTTCATCAGCCAGTTCAGATTGTTGCTCACGATCGAGACCCGCGCGTCCATCATGCTCGCCAGAATGTTCGAGTAGATTTCCGCCTGCTCGTAGCATTGGCCGTTCTCGATGGCCATGTCGTCGAGGAATTCGAGGCTCTCGCCGCCGATCCCCATTTTGGCCGCGTTGTGCTTCACGCGCTCGATCAGGCGGGAGTTGGAGCTGAGGCCGTTCAGGTAATACACGAGGCTCTTTTCCAGGCTGAACAGGTTCAGCAGGTACTTGTTGTGCATCGAGGTGTTGATCTGCTCCTCGAGCGCGTCGGAAACCATGTTGATGATCTTCAAATGCTCGAGGAAATGCGCGGTCGAACTGTAGATCATCTTCAGCGCCAGGTCCTGCAGCGACGCGATGCGGAGGAACTGCTTGCCCAGGAACAGCGGCACGTTGTCGCCGAGCACGACGATCAGCTTGTCGGCGAAGAGGAACAAGCCCGCCGACGCGATGCGAAACACGAAGCGGTCCTCGCTCGAATAGTTCCGCGGCCGCTTGAGGATGATGGCCGTGTGCTCCGGCTCGAATTCCAGGCGCGCCTGCTCGTCCGGGTCGAGGGCCGAGGAGAGCGTGTGCTCGTCCAGCTTGAGCGCGTCCACGAGGTATTTGCGCTCCTCCTCGCTGGGATTGATATAGACATAGACGTTGCCCTCGCCGTTCTCCGACGGCACGAGCTTCAGATCGACCAGTTCCATGCGCTGCAGCATTCCATCGTTCCTTGCAACGGCGGCCGCGGCCGGAGAAAATTCCGCGCCATCCGACCTCGTTGATCTCAAATCTCAAATCTCAAATCTCAAATCTCAAATCTCAAATCTCAAATCTCTAATCTCAAATAAGGCGAATCGCCGCCCGCCTTAAAGTATAGTCCATGGATTCGACTTTCAATGCGGCGTTTTGCCGAAAATGTCATGTCGTCCGCATTTTCCCGTCGCCGATCGCCTTCCGGTAAATCCGATACGTCTTGTACCGCCTGCCGCCGACCGATTCGATGGTGCGGTTGACCATGGCGTTGTCTTCGAGGGTCCACCCCAATTCGGCGCCGTCGTAATGCAGTACGTTTTTGCCGTAATCGAGCGTGCGGAGGATCAGCAGTTCCGCGACGCCGCGGCGGCGGTAGCCTTCGAGCACGTCGAGAATCATCATCCGCGCGGTGCCGATGCGGCGCATGTTCCGCGCGAGTTTCATCAGGCCGATCGGCAGCCCCCAGGTCGTCAGCCGGCCGTTTAAGGGCTTAATGGCCTCGTTGATGTCGGGCAAGGTGATGGAAACCCCCACCGGCTTCCCCTCCACTTCCGCAATCAACACCTGGTCTTCCTGGGCGATGCGGGAAAGTTGCTTGGCGTAGGACCGGAATTCGTCTTCGGTCAAGCGGACGAAGCCCCAGTTGTCGTTCATCGAGGCGTTGTAGATTTCCCGGCAACGCCGGACTTCGGCGTCGAAATCGGCATTATTGAAAGTTCGCACGGTAACGCCGCCGCGCTGCGCGATCCGCTCGAGCCGCTCCCGCCAGCGCTCGGTGAGATTGTGCGGATCGACGAACCACCAGCAGTAGAGGTCCTTGCATTTCGCCAGCCCCCACGACTCCAACAGCCGGCCGTAGCAGCGCGGATTATGGTTCATCATCACCCGCGGCGGGGTATCGAAGCCATCGACCAGCAAGCCGCAGGGATAGTTGGTGGAATAGTCGATCGGCCCCATGATTTCCGCGCGGCCGCGGCCCCGCAGCCAACCGGCCGCGGCGTCCAAGAGCGCGTGCGCGGTTTCGGGATCGTCGATCGATTCGAACATCCCGAAACAGCCGAGGTTGGTTTTCCATTGCCGGTTGTAATTCGGGTCGTCGCTGACCAAGACGCGGCCCACGGTTTCGCCGCCGCGAAGCGCGATGAACTGCGCCGCTTCGCCGTGCTGGTAGAACGGATGCTTGCGGCGGTTGAGAAACGCCTTCACCTCCATCACCAGCGGCGGAATCCAATGCGGATCGCCGTCGTAAATCCGCCAGGGGAGCCGAATGAATCGCCGCAGATCGGCCCCCGTGCGCACCTCGCGGATTTCCAGCGGCCCCCGCGACAGTGCCAGCGACCCTCCCGTTGATACCGGCACTGGCAGCAACCGCTCCGACACTCTCCCCTCTCCCCTCTCCCCTCTCCCCTCATTCCTCTCCCCTCTCCCCTCATCCTCCCACTCGAGATCGAAGAGCCGGTACGTTTTCGAGATTTTCGCCCCGCCTTTCTTCAAACTGCCGTAGGAGAGCGAATTCGATTCGAGCACCCAGGAAAACTCGGCCTCATCCAGGCCCCATTCCATCGCCCGGGGCATCAGCCCGTGCATCAGCGCCAAGCCGATGCCGAACCTTTGATATTCGGGCAGCACGTTGGTGCTGATGAGGCGGATTTTTTTGATCGCCCGCTTGTTTCGCAGCAGTTTGAAGACGCCGAAGGGGAACAGCCGCCCGTCGATCTCCTTGATCCGCGGATTGTAGTCGGGCATGCCGAACGACGCCCCCACCACCTTCCCCTCGACCTCGGCCACGATCGCCATTTCGGGCGCGATCAGCCAGCGCAGGCTCGACGCCATGTGCTCCACTTCGGCGGGCGTCATCGGCACGAAGCCCCACATGTTCGAGAACGATCGATTGTAGATCGACAGAAACATTTTCACGTCTTCGTGGAAATGTTTGGTGTCGAGCGTGCGGATTTTCACGTCGTAGCGCTCGATGATCTGCTCGGCGATGGGTTGCAGCTTGGCGACGATCGGCGGCAGCATCTCCAGTTGCCCCCAAAAGGCGTACATGTCCTGCGCTTTCGTGAAGCCGTAATCTTCGATCAGCCGTCGGTAATACGGCCGATTGTAGGTCATCATGAAGGTCGGCTGCGAGTCGAATCCCTCGATCAGCAAACCGAGTTCGTAATTCATCGAGGGATTCATCGGCCCGCGCAGCCGGAAAATCCCCTGCTCGGAGAACCAGCCGCGAACCGCGTCGAACAGCCCGCGGGCGGCTTCCGGGTCGTCGCGGCACTCGAAAAAGCCGAAAAATCCCCGGCGCTCGTGGTAATGAACGTTGTGCCCGTGATTCAGAATCGCCGCGACCCGGCCCACGACTTCGCCGCCGCGCAGGGCGAGAAACGTCTGAATCCGATTCCGCGCATAGAACGGATGCGGCCGATAGTTGACCAGTTCCTTCTGATTGTCGCGCAGCGGGGGAATCCAGTTGGGATCGCCCCGGTAAAGTTCCCAGGGAAATTCCAAAAAAAGCCTTTTTTGCCGCGCGGTCGCTACGCGCTGGATTTCAAGATTCGCCATGATCCGTCCGGCCGCGGGGAGGGTGCATCAAAACGCTCGATTGTAACGAACGGGAGCTTAAAGAGTCAATCGGGGAGCATTATCCTGTCCCCTGTCCCCTGTATCCCGTCCCCTCTACTTCAACGTCAACCGCTTATACTTCCCCCGGCGATGCGCCATTCGTTCGGGGTCTTCGGCCAGCACGGCCTTTTCGTAAGCCGCGAAATTGCCCTCGAACCAGCGGGTTTTGCCGTTCCCTTCGAGCACCAGAATGTGCGTGCATATCCGGTCGAGGAAGAATCGATCATGGCTGATGACCATCGCGCAGCCGGGGAACTCGATCAGCGCCTGCTCCAAAACGCGCATCGTCGCCACGTCGAGGTCGTTGGTCGGTTCGTCCAGAAGGAGCAGGTTGCCGCCGCGGCGGAGCATTTTCGCCAGATGAATGCGGTTCCGCTCGCCCCCCGAACATTGCCCCACTTTCTTCTGCTGCAAGGGACCGCGAAAATTGAACCGCGCCACGTAGGCCCGGGAGTTCATCGATACGTTGCCCAATTCGATTTTGTCCTTGCCGTCGGTGATTTCCTCGAAGATCGTCCGCTCGTCGTCGAGCGCGTCGCGATGCTGATCGACGTAAGACAACATGACCGACGAGCCGAGTTCGAGCTTTCCCTTGTCGGGCTGCTCCTGGCCGATCACCATGCGGAAGAGCGTGGTCTTCCCCGTGCCGTTCGGGCCGATCACCCCCACGATGCCGCCGCGCGGCAAATCGAACGTGCAATCTTCGATCAGGTTCAAAAAACCGTCGGTGATGTCGAAACCCTTGCTAACATCCCTAAAACTCAGCACTTTATCGCCCAACCGCGGCCCAGGCGCAATCTGAATGATCGTTTCGCTCTTGGTGTCGATCTCCTGCGCGGCCAGTTGCTCGTAGGCGTTGATCCGGGCCTGGTTCTTTTGCAGCCGGCCCTGGTGCGAATTGCGGATCCAATCCAATTCCCGTTGCAGCGTCTTCTGCCGCTGCGTTTCCCTCTTCTCGATGATCCGTAAAAGCTCCGATTTCTGTTCGAGCCAGGAAGAGTAGTTGCCCTCGAACGGCAGTCCCCGCGCGTTTTCAAGTTCCAAAATCCACTTGGTGATGTGGTCGAGGAAATACCGGTCGTGCGTAACGATAATCACCGTGCCCGGATACTCGCGCAGCGTCTGTTCGAGCCACTCGACCGTCTCGGCGTCCAGATGGTTCGTCGGCTCGTCGAGCAGCAACAAGTCGGGCTTTTCCAAAAGCGCCATCGCCAGCGCCACCCGCCGCCGCTCGCCGCCCGAAAGCCGATGCACCGGCGCGTCGTCGGGCGGAAGGACCAGGGCGTCGGAAGCGACGTCCATCATGCGGTCCAACTCCCAGCCATTGCAGGCGTCGATCTTCTCCTGCAAGCGGCCCATCTCGTCCATCAGCTTGTCGAAATTGTCGGCCTCCTCCGGATCGGCCATCTTCGCCGATATCTCGTTGAATCGCTCGACTAGTTCATGCACGGGCTGCATCGCCTTGAGCAAATGCTCGCGGACGGTCTTGTCCAACTCCAGTTCCGGCTCCTGGGCGACGTATCGCACCCGCATGCCCTTGGTCAGAACGGCCGTGCCGTCGAAATCCTTGTCGAGGCCGGCCATAATCTTCAAAAGCGTCGATTTTCCCGCCCCATTCTCGCCCACCACGCCGATCTTCGCGCCGTAATAAAAAGACAGGCTGATATCCCGCAGCACGACCTTTTCGCCAAAGGCCTTGGTGACGTCTTTCATCTCGAATATGAATTGCGGGGGCATATTTCAGTGGTCAGTGGGTAGTGGTCAGTGCTCAGTTTAGCCCCCGCGTCCACGCGGGGCTAAAAAACATGGGGACTAAATGAACGCGGAGGATAATCACCCCACCTCGAATATCGCCTCGATCTCCACCGGCACGCCCAGCGGTAGCGCGCTGGTGCCGATCGCACTGCGGGCGGCAACGCCATTTTCCGGGCCAAAAACGTGGGCGAACAACTCGCTGCAACCGTTGATCACCGCCGGCTGCTGGATGAAGTCGGGAGTGCAATTGACCGCGCCGAAGAGTTTAACCAGCCGAACCACGTTATCGAGCGACTCGAACCGCTTCCGCAAGGTCGAAAGAATCCCCAGGCCCACGAGCTGTGCCGCCCGATAGCCGGCCTGCACGTCCAATTCGGCCCCCACCCGGCCGGTAACGAGCGTGCCGTCGGGCCGCACGGGCAAATGGCCCGAAGTATAGACCAGTTTCCCCGCCATCGCGAGCGGCTTGTAAACGCCCTTCGGCTCGGCGGGCGGCGGCAGTTCAAGTTTCAGTTCGGAAAGCTTTTCGGCAAGGCGGGCTTCGCAGGACATGGTTTTTGAAAAAAGAATCGGGGTTTGGGATGCAGGACGCCGCAGTCTAACGCGAAAGGATATTCTCCCCCAATGCACGGTTTTAAGCAATATCCCCAGGAGCGCTGCAAACTCATTTTTCACGGGAGGACACGTTGGAAAGCCGCGACCAGTGGTCGCGGTTCGCGGAAGACAGGAAGGCCTAGCCCCTGATTTACAAAAACTTTGCAGACTTCCTGGCAATATCCCCCAAAAGCCCGCAGAAACCCCGCGCCGCTCAATCCGCGGCGATCAGCCACTCGTAGGTCCAGAGCGGATTGCCGCATTTCGGGCATGGTTCGCCGACATCCAGAACCCGCCCCCGGCAGTGCCGGCAATCGTTAATCGAAGGCAGAATGTCCGCCTGCCGCGACCGCAGCTCGTCCGCCGTTTTCCGATCGCCGAACGCCCGGGCCGTAACGATTTGAACCGCCAACGGGAACAGCCGAAACACCACCAAGGGCGCGGAGGCCGCCTCGTGCAAGATATGCGCCATTTCGTCGCTGAATGCCTGGCGG
>JADLEL010000081.1 GCA_020846145.1 Pirellulales bacterium
AACTTTCTACTGTCGCCCCGTTGGGGCTAATCGACCTCTGATAATCATTTTCCAGGGGTTGACACCCCTGGCTAATGACTATCGTCCCTTCGGGACTGAGCTACACTGCTTATCCAAAACTCAGGTTTTTAGGTAGCCCAGGCGTTCAAAATCAATTCAATATACTCTTCATCGCCTTTTCCAATGTTTTCGAATTGCCTTGGCGGGGCCTTGGCGGTTTGCGCGCGGGCTGATTGAAACGGTCTTGCTTGGCTTTGTCTTCGTATGCGCGGGAATGGGCGGCATGGGCGGCCCAGTTGTCCACATAGAGTTTCGCGATGTCCTTGTCGCGGATGACGAGTAGATTTTCGGCGTTCGATTGCTCGGCTTGCTTCGTGAAATTGAACGAGCCGGTGATGACCGTGCCGTCGTCGATGATCATGATCTTGTTGTGCGCGATGGCGTGCTTGTCGTCGATCTGCGGGGGAACGCCGGCGTGGATCAGAAAATCCGCTTCGCTGTAGTTCGCGGTCTCTTGCTCGCTGTCGAGGATCACCTTCACTTCGACACCTCGCTTGTGGGCCGCCACCAGCGCCGCGGATAGCTTATCCGAAGTGAAGGAATAGGCCTGCACGAGGATGCTTTGTTTGGCGGCGTCGATTTCCTGGACGATGGCCTCGGTGCAGCCGCCCTTGGGAGAGAAATAAATCTCCATCGGCGGCAGCTTTTCCGGCAGCCGCTGCCGGCGCAAATTGTTGTTCACGTATGCCGCGGCGAGAACCAGAGCGAGGAGGAGGGCGAGGGGGATTGTTTTTTTCATTGGACTATTATTGCAAATTGGTGATTGCAAATTGCAAATTGAACGATAGGATCGCAGTTTTGGCTTAAACCGCAAGCGATTACTTGCTCTTCCTATCCCCCATCCCCTATCCCTTGCTACCCCATCTTCTCGATCGCTCGACCCAATACTTCCGGCAAATTCCCCAACTGCCGCAAGTCCTGGACGATGCGGGGATGGGCGAACAGCCGCACGCGCTTCACGTAATCGTCGAACTGCTGCGTGGCCAACGTGTGAATCACCGGGGAGACCTCGCCCAACGGTCGATAGACGCCTTGTTTGGGGAAAAACACATCGACCTTGAACTCCACTTCGCGGGCGACGGGCGGGGCGTCGAAGAGGATTTCGTGCGGGGCCACAACCCGGCCCAATGCGGAACTGACCATCGCCGCGAATTGCTCGGCGCAGGCGGCGAGCCAGGGATACGGCCGCCGGGCCAATCGTTGGTAAAGCTCCCGCTGTTCGAAATAGCTGTACTGCGCCAATCGCTTGTAGAGCATCCGCGTGGAGCCGAAAAGGCCTTGCAGAAGTTCGCCCGCGGGACCGCCCGAACCGGCGTGCAGCAGTTCGGCGGTCATCTCCTGCTCGGTCGTGCGGAAGAGGGCGTCGAGATCGAGCGCGCCGTGCAGCAGGTAGAACGCGCGTTGGAACATGGCCGTCGCCGCGCGCACGCCGTGGTGCCAATAGACCTCGCTGAACATGACGTAGCGGGCGAAGACCATCAGTTCGGCGGCGGTTTTAGCCTTGTCGGTGATGGCCAGGCCGTTGCCCGCCTCGTTGAGGCACAGGCTGCCGAGCAATCGCTGCTGGTCGAAGTGCCGGCCGTAAGGGACGCCCGCATGCAGGCTGTCGCGGTAGAGGTAGTCCATTTTGTCGATGTCGATCGGACCGGAGATCAGACCAGCGAGGATTTTGCCCGCGTCGTCGCGGGGTTTTTCGCTCAACAGCGCGACCACGTCGCGGGGATTGAGGTTCCAATCGTGCCGCAGCACGTCGGCGATCTCGCCTTCCAAAAGAAAACTGTTGGCGAAGAGTTCGTGGCTAGGCACGCTGGGCAATTGCAGGTCTTCGATCGGGTGGCAGAACGGCCAGTGGCCCAAATCGTGCAGCAAGGCGGCGGCTATAAAAACCTCGGCCTGCTCGGGCCGGACGGCGGCGGCGAACCGCTCGTCGTGCGAGAGTTGTTTGAGGTACAAAAGCGCGAGGCGATACACGCCCAAACTATGCTCGAAACGCGTGTGCAACGCCGCCGGATAAACGAGCGAGACCAGGCCGAGCTGGCTGATGCGCGCCAGGCGGCGAAAATCGGCCGTGTCGATCAGCAGCCGCACCCGGTCGGTCAGCGGCACGTCCGTTTCGGGCGGAATGCGGATCATCGAACGCCGCGAATCGAGGCCGGCAACTTCGGGTAGATCGCGGAGAAACATGGGGAAGGGGGAAGGCGGAAGGGGGAAGGCGGATCGTTTAGCCCCCGCGTCCACGCGGGAAGGCATACGAGTGAATTAGGAGCTTGGGTCGTGGTGTAATGATGTAGAATAAAGCTCGGAACATCGGTAAGGCGGGGCCTCAAGGAAATTGCGTTCCCAGGCGGAGCCTGGTAACGAAGAACTATTCATCCTTCATAATTCCCCCTTCATCCTTTCCAAATCCATCCCAAACCGGCGGCCCAGCGGAGCAGATTGGTGACAATCAGGTAAAAAGCGTAATGCGTAAAAGCGTTGCCGGGTTCGAGGTCGAGGGTGATCCAAGCGGCGGCGGTGCCGCCGAGGATGAACGGGGCCGCTAGGACGCCCCAGGTCCAAATTTCGACGGGATTCACCCGATGGAGGGCGTAAATGAAAACGCCCCAAAGCACCACGTAGGCCGCGCCGCAGATCAGGGAGCGGAGATAGAGTTCCGTTCCGCGAAACGGCTCCGAATCATCGTTGCGCAGGAACGCGTAACCGGCAAAAGCCGCCGGCGGGGAGATCAGCAGCAGGCCGAGGGCGACAAATACATCGAGGCCGCCGAATATCACGACCTTTTGAAATAAGGTTTTGCCGAGAATCCAGTCGCCGATAAAAATCGCCGCCACGGCCGCCGCAATGGCGGCAATGAAAAGCGGCGTGATTTTCGTTTCTTCCCGGGCGATGGGCTTGAGGACGAGTTTGCCGGTGGCGCCGCGGCCGCCGGACTCGAACTCCTCGGGCGCATGGACGACGACCTCTTCGGACTTGTCCGGTACCCGGATGGTTTTTTTGCAGTTCGGACAAGGACCCGACTTGCCGGCGAATTTGTCGTTGACTTGAAATCGCTTCAGGCAACCGGGACAAGTGACGGAAATCGACATCTGCTGGGGATAGGGGATGGAGGATAGAGGATAGAGGATAGGGTGCGTACTCGCACGCATGCGCGTATTTTTCCTCTGAAAAAACGCGCCTACAAGCACGCACCCAACGATTTACGCACTTTCCGCAACCGGAACTATCAAATATCGAGCGTGCAATTCTAAGCTGCCCCCTATCCCCCATCCCCCAACCCCTAATCCCTATCCCCTTCCTCATCCTTCCATGAGATCATTTTCGGTAATCATCTCGAAGCCTTTGGCGGCGAGGGTTTCCTGGCCCATCTCGATATTATCGACCATCAACGCTACGGCCGGTTTCCCGCGCGGCCTCACCAGGAGGGGGTAGGCTTGTACGATGTTGACTTCGGCTTGCAGGAGTGCGGTGCAGATATCCAAAAGCGCCTGGGAGCCTTCGGGGAGTTCGATGCCGATCAGATCGCTTTCGACGATCGCCAGGCCCGCCCGCTCGAGAATTTCCCGGCCTTGTTCGGGATGGCTCAAGAGGAAGCGCGCGAAGGCGCACTCGCACGTGTCGGAGATGGAAAGCGCGACGATTTTAACGCGGCTGCCTTCGAATCGGCGGATGACTTCGAGCAGTTTTCCTACCCGGTTCTCCAGAAAAACGGTAAACTGCCGAATTGCCGGATAATTTCGCCCCCGCATGGTGGGAGTGTCGATTGCGGATTGGTCGAAACTCATTTACTTGGCCTCGGGAGTGAGAAGGGGGACGGATACGGTTGCAGGAAGTAGGTTATGCTTTAGCATAACAATTCGTTCCTCAGCGCATAAGCCGACCGATTGTTATGCTAAAGCATAACCTACTTCCTTACCGATATCGTCTGCCGGCGTTGCCAGCATAACACCTAACTATATGCGGCTTTTTAAGTTCCGTCAACGGGAGTATGGCCCATGCTGAAACATCACGAAATTGAGATGCGAGTGCGTTATGATGAATGCGATCCGATGGGATTTCTGCACCATGCCAACTATTTTACCTATTTTGAAATAGGTAGGACCGAGTTGCTTCGGGCCGGGGGGGGAAATTATCGGGACATGGAGACCGACGGAATGCTGATCGTGGTGGTCAAGGCCGAGTGCCGTTACCATCGCCCTGCCCGTTACGACGAGGTTCTGCGGCTCGTTACTACCCTGGACCGGGTGACGCAGGCGAAGATTGAGCATAAGTATGAACTTTTCCGCGGCGAAGAACGCTTGGCCACCGGGCACGTCACGCTGGCGGTCGTCAATCGCCAAGGAAAAGTGCAGCCGGTGCCGGAGTGGATGCAGGATCAAGAATGAACATGAACCTGAGTTTCGTTGAAGGCACAATGTTCTACCTGCCCCGCTCGCGTCAAGCCATCGTCAATACATCTCGAACATGTGCTCGCCGCCGTGTTCGGGATTGCCGATCAACCGCTGGCCCCGAGGATCGATGACAAAATCGAGCAGTTCTAAAGGAATTTGACCGATGAGCGGCGGCACATTGTCCGGGACTTCGAGGACATCCGAGGTGCATTCTCGGCCTTGGATCGTGAGCTTCACCGCATTATAGAGGTTTGCATGGACAACTCCCGCGCTACTGGTGACGGATTTCGTGGCAATCTTTTCCAACCCTAATTGTTCGATCAGCCGAGTGGGGAGCGAAACCATCGTCGCTCCCGTATCGACCAGAGCATTCTTGATGGTAACACGGCGCACCTGATCTTCAGGAATCATTCCCCGTCGAGCATCCCACACGTCTTGATGGTTTTCAATGGTAGCTTCGATCAATATCCGCCCCATCGTTTCGGTCTCCATAGTTACTCCTCCCCATAATGAGTTATCCCCCCCTAACATTATACCAAACACCGTGATTTTATCGAGAACTGGATACGATGAGGGTATTTATTGTTTTATCGCCCTTTTTTTATCGATATACCCCCCAATAGGGTGCATTGCGGAAAAAAACATCCGGCGGTATGCTACTGGATTCTTCCCGTCGTGAGGGAGAAGCAGAGTCCCCAGCTAAATTAAATTGAATCCAAATCGATACAGGAGACTTCTCGTGGAAAAGAGACGCTTCGTGACCGTCGATGGCAATGAAGCGACGGCCAACATTGCCCACCTGTGCAACGAGGTGATGGCGATCTATCCGATCACCCCCTCGTCGGGCCTGGGCGAATTGCCGGACGCCTGGGCGGCGGCCGGTCGGAAAAACATCTTCGGCACCGTGCCCGACGTCGTGGAAATGCAGAGCGAAGCCGGCGCGGCCGGCGCAGTGCATGGCGCCTTGCAGGCCGGCGCGTTGACGACGACCTTCACCGCGTCGCAGGGCTTGCTGCTGATGATCCCCAACATGTTCAAGATCGCCGGAGAGTTGACCTCGACCGTCTTTCACGTAACCGCCCGCACCGTGGCCACGCACGCCTTGAGCATTTTCGGCGATCACGGCGACGTAATGGCCTGCCGTTCGTGCGGCTGGGGCATGCTTTCCTCGGCCTCGGTGCAAGAATCGCAGGACATGGCGCTCATCGCGCACGGCGCGACGCTCGAAGCCCGCGTGCCGTTCATACACTTCTTCGACGGCTTCCGCATCTCGCACGAAGTCAACAAGATCGAGCAACTTTCCGAGGACGACGTGCAGGCGATGATCGACATGGACTTGGTCGCCGCGCATCGGAACCGCGCGCTCTCGCCCGAGCGGCCCAAGCTCCGCGGCACGGCCCAGAATCCGGACGTCTTCTTCCAGGCCCGCGAAGCCTGCAATCCGTTCTACGATGTGTGCGCATCGATCGTGCAGAAGCACATGGACAAGTTCGCCAAGCTCGTGGGCCGGCAGTACCACTTGTTCGACTACGTCGGCGCTCCCGACGCCGAGCGGGTGATCGTCATCATGGGATCCGGCATCGGCGTGGTCGAGGAGACCATCGACCATCTGCTGCCGCAAGGCGAAAAGATCGGCGTCCTCAAGGTCCGTTTGTACAGGCCGTGGGATAGCGAAGCGTTCGTCAAGATGCTGCCCAAGACGGTGAAGAAGATCGCCGTGCTGGACCGCACGAAGGAACCCGGCGCGGCGGGCGAACCGCTGTACCAGGATGCGGTTACGGCCCTGGCCGAAGGCTGGGCGGCATACACCGGCAACGGCTCGATGCCGGCGGTCATTAGCGGCCGCTACGGCCTCTCCTCGAAGGAATTCACGCCCGCCCAGGTCGCTTCGGTCTTCGACGAGTTGAAGAAACCACAGCCCAAGAAACGGTTCGTGGTCGGCATCGTCGATGACGTGACGAAGCTGAGCTTGGATTACGACCCGAAATTCTCGACCGAGAAGGACGACGTTACCCGCGCGATGTTCTTCGGCCTCGGCTCCGACGGCACGGTGAGCGCGAACCGCAACTCGTGCAAGATCGTGGGCGAGAACACGCCGTACCACGCGCAGGGCTACTTTGTCTATGACTCCCGCAAGGCCGGCTCGGTTACGACCTCGCACGTGCGTTTCAGCCCGCGGCCGATCAAGGGTTCGTACCTCGTGCATTCGGCGAATTTCGTGGCCTGCCACCAGTTCCACTTCACCGAGCGGATCGACATGCTCTCGATGGCCGATCCGGGCGCGACGTTCCTCTTGACCAGCCCCTACGGCCCCGACGAAGTGTGGGACCACCTTCCCGCCGAAGTGCAGCAGGTGATCATCGACAAGAAGATCAAGTTCTACGTGGTCGATGCGTACCGCGTGGCCCGCGACGCCAACATGGGCGTGCGGATCAACACCATCATGCAGACCTGCTTCTTCAAGCTGGCCAACGTGATTCCCGCCGACGAAGCGATCGTGCACATCAAGGACGCCATCAAAAAAACCTACGGCAAGAAGAGCGTGAAGGCTATCGAGCAGAACAACGCCGCGGTGGATGGCGCGCTGGCCGCCCTGTTCGAGGTAAAGTATCCGAACCGGGTTACCTCGAAGCTGCACATGGTGCCGCCGGTTCCGGCGCATGCCCCGGCGTTCGTGAAGGACGTGCTAGGGATGATGATCGCCAATCGCGGCGACGATTTGCCGGTAAGTGCGTTTCCCGCCGACGGCACGTTCCCCACGGGCACGACGCAGTACGAGAAGCGGAGCATCGCCCAGGATATTCCCATCTGGGACTCGAAGATCTGCATCCAATGCGGCCTCTGCTCGCTGGGCTGCCCGCACGCTTCGATCCGCATGAAGGTCGTCGATCCGGCCCTGCTAGCCAATGCGCCGGCGGGCTTCCAAGCCTGCGATTACAAGGGCAAGGAATATCCCGGCATGAAGTACGTGGTGCAGGTCGCGCCGGACGATTGCACCGGCTGCGGACTGTGCGTGAGCGTTTGCCCCGCCAAGGACAAGGAGAAGGTCAAGCACAAGGCCATCGATATGGAGCCGAAGCTCAACCATCTCGACAAAGAGCGGGCCAATTGGGACTTTTTTCTTTCTATCCCGGATACGGACCGCACGCAAGTCAAGGCCGACACGATCAAAGGCTCGCAGCTCTTGCTGCCGCTGTTCGAGTACTCCGGCGCGTGCGCCGGCTGCGGCGAAACGCCCTACGTCAAGCTTTTGACGCAGTTTTTCGGCGACCGGATGTTGATCGGCAACGCCACGGGCTGCTCGTCGATCTACGGCGGCAACCTGCCCTGCACGCCTTACACGGTCGATCACGCGGGGCGCGGCCCCTCGTGGTCGAACTCGCTCTTCGAGGACTGCGCCGAGTTCGGCATGGGCTTCCGCCTGGCGGTCGATCAGCAGATCGGCTACTGCACGGTGCTCTTGAACCGTCTGGTCGGACAGTTGGGCGACAATCTGGTCTCCGCGCTCCTGGAGAACAAGCAGGAAACCGAGGAGGAAATCGCCAAGCAGCGCAAACTGGTGGCCGAACTGAACCAGAAGCTCGAGGGAATCGGCTCGGACGACGCAAAGAATCTCTTGGCTTCGTCCGACTACCTGATCCGCAAGAGCATCTGGAGCTTCGGCGGCGACGGCTGGGCGTACGACATCGGTTTCGGCGGACTCGACCACGTTTTGGCCGCCGGCCGCGACGTGAACCTGCTGGTGCTCGATACCGAAGTCTATTCGAACACCGGCGGCCAGGCCTCGAAATCGACCTTCCGCGGCGCGGTGGCCAAGTTCGCCGCCGGCGGCAAGCGCGGCTGCAAGAAGGACTTGGGGATGATCGCCATGTCCTACGGCAACGTGTTCGTAGGCTCGATTTCGCTGGGCGCGAACCCGATGCACGCCATCAAGACCATCCGCGCGGCCGAATCCTACCGCGGCCCGTCGATCCTCATCGCCTTTTCCCACTGCATTGCGTGGGGCATCGACATGTCGATCGGCATGGACATTCAGAAGGAAGCCGTGGCCTGCGGCTACTGGCCGCTCTACAGTTTCGATCCGCGGCTCGAGGAGCATCCGTTCCAGTTCACCAGCAAGAAGCCGACGGGCGCCTTCAAGGACTTCGCCCAGAAGGAAGGACGATTCAACATCTTGAGCCGTTCGAAGCCCGAGGAATCGGCCCGGCTCATGGAACTCGGCCAGGCCGACATCATGAAGCGCTATCATTTCTACGAACAACTGGCTGACGTGAGCCGGTTGAGCGCCGCCGAGGCGGCCGCCGCGGCAGTCGGCGCGAACGGCGGAAACGGCGAGACCAAGCAAGAAAAGAAGGAGACCCAAGTATGAACCGCGGCCGGGGACTGGTCCATTTTTCGGCGGGAAAGCGCAGCTTGTGAAAACGCGCTGACCGAAAAATGGACCTGTCCCCCTCGTGCCGCCGCGGAACTCATCGGTCACCATTAAATCAAGGAGAATAGTGCATGAACCTGAATCTCAATACGAAATACTTAGGCTTGCAACTGGCGAATCCGCTGGTCATCGCCGCTTGCCCCATTACGGGCAAGATCGACTGGCTGAAAAAACTGGAAGAAGCGGGCGCGGCCGCCGCGGTCATGCCCTCGCTGTTCGAGGAACAGATCGAGCACGACGAAGCCGAAATCGCCAAACTCCACGAGTTCGGCACCCAAAGCTTCGCCGAGGCGCTCACCTACTTCCCCGAAGAGGACGACTACCGCACCGGTCCCGAGGAATATCTCGAAGCCATCGCGCAGGCGAAGAAGGCGGTTAAAATGCCGATCATCGCCAGCTTGAACGGCACCAACAAGGGCGGCTGGGTGCGCTACGCCAAGATGATGCAGGAAGCCGGCGCGGACGCCGTCGAACTGAACATCTACTACATCGCCACCGACGCGGCGACGAGCGGCGGCGATGTGGAATCGCAGTACCTCGATCTCGTGGCGGCGGTCAAGGAGTCGCTCTCCATCCCGCTGGCCGTGAAGATCGGCCCCTACTTCAGCGCGATGGCCAACATGGCCCATCGGCTCTCCGAAGCCGGCGCGGACGGGCTGGTGCTCTTCAACCGCTTTCTGCAGCCCGATATCGATCTGGAAACGCTCGAACCCAATCCCAAGCTGCTCCTGAGCGATCCCTACGAATTGCTCCTGCCGCTGCGCTGGGTGGCCATTCTGCGGGGCCGGATCGACGCCTCGCTGGCCATTACCTCCGGCATCCACGACGCCCATTCACTCGCCAAGGCGCTGTTGGCGGGCGCGGACGTCGGCATGGTCGCCTCGGCGATCTACCAGGAGGGCTTCGAGCAGGTCGGTCGCATCCTCCGCGGCCTGCAAGAGTGGATGAAGGAGAAGGAATACGACTCGGTCGAGCAACTTAAAGGCAGCATCAGCCAGGCGAATTGCCCCGATCCCGAAGCCTTCGCCCGCGGCAACTACATGAAGGCCCTGACCACCTTCACCGGCCGCCCGATTTAATCGCGTTTTTCGCGCCATGCAAAACCGCGGCCATTGGTCGCGGTGCATTGGAATCATGCAAAGCCGCGACCATCGATAGCGGTGCATTATAAACGTGCAAAGTCGCGACCATTGGTTGCGGTGTGCGGTCGTTTGTTCAATCCGCGGTCGTTTCCCCACGTGCGCTGCATAAACCGCGACCACTGGTCGCGGCTTTGCAACCGGTTTACTCGTAAACGAAAATTCCGCTGTGGAATTTCTGCGCAAGGAGTATATTGAACGAAGCGTCGAAGGACCGATTCTCGAAACTCCACGAGGGCCGCTCGATGAACGCAGCAATCCGTTGGGGCGTGTTTTTCTTCCTCTGGTTCGCCGCCCCCTCGATCATGGCGGACGATAAAGCCGGCAACCGCGCCGATCTCTGGATCGACGTTTATCGCGGCGAGCCGATTCGCTATCGCGAGGTTTTGGCCGATCTGGCCAAGGCCGACGTCATCTACCTGGGCGAGCAGCACCGGATCGTGCGGCACCACGAAATCCAGGAGCGAATCGTCGCCGATTTGGGCAAAATGAGCTTCCCGTTGGCCGTGGGGTTGGAGCAGATGGAAGCCTGCCGGCAGCCCGACCTCGACCGCTTCAACCGCGGGGAGATCGGCTTTGACGAGTTGGCCGCGGCGACCGACTGGGCCGATCGCTGGGGCAATTACCGGCAATACCGTCCCATCCTGGAGACCGCCCGAAAGCTAAAGGCCCCCGTCGTCGCCTTGAACGCGAAAGCCGAGACGATCCGCCAGGTCGCGCGGAGCGGCGGCGTGGAAAAGCTGCCGCCCGAATTGCGCAAGGAACTCCCGGCGGAGATGCAATTGCAGGATCCGAATTACGAAAAAGCCCTGTCGCTCGAACTGCTGGTTCACGCCGCAGCGATGCCCAACCTGCTCCGCCCCATGATCGAGGCCCAAATGGCCCGCGACGAAGCGATGGCCCAGGCGATCTGTGCGTTTCTGCAATCCGACGCCGGCAAGGGGCGAAAGATGATCGTCCTCTGCGGCGGCGGCCACGTCGCCCGCGGATTGGGCACGCCCGCGCGCGTGCGGCGGCGGATGCCGGCCGTCAAGGAGCGGATCGTCCTCCTCTCCGAGAGCGGCGAAGCGACGCTTACGCCCGCCGAGCGCGCGATGGCCTCCGACATCGAAATCTCCCGCGAGCAGTTGCGCGAACTGAACCAACCCATCGCCGACTATCTCGGCGTCAAGCCCCTTGCGGATGAAAAAGCGAACGCGCCGGAATGCAATCCCAAAATCCCCGAAGAAATCGAACGCGCGATGCTGGGCAAAGGGATATTCGAGTCTTCTCGGTTGCGGGAGTTTAAGCCTTCTCCGCCGGAAATTAGAGGAGAATTCTAAGCGATTTCCGAAAACATCCTCAACAGAAATGCCGACAAAACTTGAAGAAGCCCTCGCCTCGGCCCCTCTCCAGCTAGCCGGGATTATTCATAAACATCGTAGATGCGGCATCCTGCCGCATTTTAGGCAAAAGCGGCAAGATGCCGCTTCCACAAATCGCTTTTATGAATAATTCGGGCTAAACCTTCGGTCGGTGCCCGGAGAGCGTCGGTGGAAAGATTGCTGGGACTGCGTTTTGCTTGTCCCACCCTACTCTTCACGAGAATGCCGCAAGGCCGGGATCGGGGCCGTTCCGGCTCGGGGATGATTGAATTCCGGCATTTTCGGAAAAACTAAAGGTCTTTCCGCACGAGAACTACGTCTTCTTCCTGATCGTCGTTGACGGCGAAGCCGCGATTTTGGAAGGTGCTAATCATGCGGACGTTGTCCTTCGAGGTTTCGGCCACGATGCGCTTGACTCCCCAGCGCTTGGCGATTTCGACGCAATAATCGGTCAACATGCCGCCCAGGCCGCGGCCTTGCCAACGGTCGGTAATAAGCACGGCGTATTCGGCTTCTTCGTGGTTGGCGTCGGCCACCAGGCGGCCCACCGCGATCAGTTTGCGGCGGTCTTCCTCCTCGACCTCGGCGACAATGGCGATCTCGCGGTCGTAGTCGATATAGCAATAACGGGAAGCCATTTCGTGGGTGGTCTGCTTGATCAAGGAACTGAAGCGGAAGCGGATCGACTCTTTCGAGCAACTCGCCAAAAGCTCGTGCCACATCGGCTCGTCTTCCGGCTTGATCGGCCGCAGCACGACCGTGGTGCCGTCTTTGCACTTGCGTTCGGCGACATATTCCTCCGGGTACGGCCGAATGGCCAGATGGCTGAACCGCCGCAGCGAATGGACGGCGACATCGTGGTCGATCACGACCCGCGCGTCCAAAGCGATGACGTCGTCGGGCGTAACCAACAGCGGATTGACGTCGAGTTCGCTGATTTCCGGGTAATCGGCCACCAGGTAGGAGAATCGCATCAGGATTTCGATCAGCTTGTCGATATTCGCCGCCGGCTTGCCGCGATAGCCCCTCAAGAGCGGCCACGATTTGAGCGATTCGAGCGCCCTGCGGGCAAGCGCTTCGTTCAAGGGGGGCAAGGCCAAGGCCCGGTCCTTGAACACTTCCGCCGCGATGCCACCCATGCCCACCAAAATCACCGCTCCGAAAACCGGATCCTTCTTCATGCCCATGATCAACTCGAAGGCATTGGGGACGGCGACCATTTTCTGGATGGTAACGCCCAGGATCGTAGCGTCGGGCTTCATGTGTTTGGCCCGCTCGACCATTTGCTTGAAGGTCTCCGCCACCGCTTCGTCGGACGCCAAATTGAGTTTCACGCCGCCAACGTCGGTCTTATGCGTGATCTGCGGCGAATGGATCTTCATCACCACGGGGTATCCGATGCTGCGGGCCACCTCGATCGCCTCTTGCGCCGAACGGGCGGGCTTCGGCCGGGTGACGGGAATCTCGTAGGCGTCCAACAACGATTTCGAGATGTTTTCCGAAAGGATATCGTTCCCCTCGGTGAGAATCGTGTCAAACAGGCTCCGCACCCGCGTTCGATCCAGGCTGAACGATAAGGGAATTTCCCGGGGTGTTTCGTGCAAAATTTCCAAGTTCCGGGCGTAAGACACCAGATGCATGAACGCGCCGACCGCCTTTTCGGGCGTTTCGTAAGCGGGAATGCCCGCTTGCGTTAAAAGTTGCATTCCTTGGGAGACCGAATGTCCGCCCATCCAGGCCGCGAGGATCGGCTTATGGCTCTTGCTCGCGACGGAGCTCACCGTTTCGGCCGTGCCGGTGGGATCGGTCATGGATTGCGGCGTCAAGATTACCAGGATCGCATCGACCCCCTTGTCCTGCACGACGATCTCCAAGGCCTTGGCATAACGTTCGGGCGGGGCGTCGCCGAGAACGTCCACCGGATTGCCGTGCGACCAGCAAGTCGGCAGGCACTCGTTGAGTTTGGCGATCGTCTCGTCGGACAAGACGGCGAGTTTGCCTTCGCGCTCGATTAATTGGTCGGTGGTCATCACGCCTGGTCCGCCGGCATTGGTGAGAATCGCCAGACGATCGCCCTTGGGGGGACGCTGATGAGCCAAAATTTCCGCGCAATTGAACATATCTTCGATGTGGAAGATGCGCTCGATGCCCGCCCGCTGGAATACGGCCTCATAGACGGCATCCACGCCGGCCATGGCTCCGGTATGCGAGGCGGCGGCCTTGGCCGACTCGGCGAATCGCCCCGACTTGAAGGCCACGATGGGTTTGGTGCGGGCGAACGCCCGGCCCGCCGAAACGAACTCCCGCGCTTCGGTGATCGATTCGATATAGAGGATGATCGATTGAGTATCGGTGGCGGAGCCGAAATAATCGATCAGGTCGGCCATGCTCACGTCGAGCATGTTGCCGACGGAAACGAAATAGGAGAAGCCGATCCCCGAATCGATGGCCCAATCGAGCACCGACGTGCATAAGGCCCCGGACTGCGAAATGAAACCGATATGCCCCGGCGCGGGCGTGGCGGCGGCAAAGCTGGCGTTCAAGTGGATGCTGGGCACCATGATTCCCAGGCAGTTCGGCCCGAGGATGCGCATTCCGGGGAATTTGCGCTGCTCGACGCGAACCAAATCCTCCAACTTGCGGCCCGGCTCGCCGATCTCGCGGAATCCGGCCGAAATGATGACGATTCCACGCGTCCCAGCCTCGCCCAGCAATCGCACGAGTTCCGGGACGCTGGGGGCGGGCGTGCAGATAACCGCCAAGTCGGGTGCATGAGGCAGGCTCGCAATGTTTTTGTATGCCTGAATGCCTTGCACCGATTCCCGCTTGGAATTGACCGGATAAACCACGCCCGCGAAACCCGATCCGATCAAATTTCTAAGCACGGTATAGCCGACGCTTGCGGGTGCGTCGCTTGCCCCAATTACGGCTACGCGGGTGGGATTGAAAATCTTATCGAGATTTCGAATGCTCATGAAACATTCCTCAAGTAGCTAATATTTCCTTAGCGGCAAGATTTGAATTACGGAACGCAATAGCGTTTGACAATAGGGAACCCGATATTTTAATACATCGTCGTAGAATGCGTTAGAGGTTGCGAATGGGTGGTTGATAAAATATGCATAATTCATTATGACTGCGGAAATATGATCGATTGCAACGACTTTAACGATTGCCGAGTCTGGACATGCGTTTTCCAAGTCGGCGCCAAGCATCACGTGGAATTATTTCTAATAATCTTGACATAATTGAAATTACCGATATCGTGATGCTGATATACTTCATATTTAACCAAATTCAGAATAGGTAACAGAACTTATGGGGTAATTAATGCCCTTCTCAGGCAGGGTGCCCGAAGCTACTTGATTAGCGCTCCCTACTACGGCCCTGCTAGTTGGGAACCTCGATAAAAGTTTCACCAATCGAGCGATCGCCGAGAGACTGGATGCCCCCGCTCGTCATCTCGCCAAAGTGATGCGGAATTTGGCGGAAGCGAATCAGGTTCACTCGCAAAGGGGCCTCTTGGGGTCTTTCAATTGAATGTTGCTGCCGATGATATACAATTAGTGCGGATTTATAAGGTGATCGATCATGGTTCAAGCGAAACTCGCCAAGGAAAAAGAATTCGTCCAGGTGCGCTCCGCCACGGTGCGCTTCGCCGGCGATTCGGGGGACGGCATGCAATTGGCCGGGAGTCAATTCGCCGATATCGCCTCGATGACCGGAACGGTAGTCCGCACGCTGACCGATTTTCCTTCGGAGATTCGCGCTCCGGCGGGTTCGTTGGGGGGAGTGAGCGGATTTCAACTCAGCTTCGGCGACGAAGAGGTCCGTACGCCCGGCGATGAGCCCTACGTGCTGATCGCCATGAATCCGGCGGCCTTGAAGATGAATCTCGCGGAATTGCAGCCGGGTGGCATCGTGATCGTGAACGAGGACGAGTTCACGCCCGGCAATCTGGCGAAAGCGGCCTATTCCTCCAATCCGCTCGAGACCGGCGATCTCTCGTCGTTTCGCGTTATCCCCGTCTCCATGACGCGGCTCAACGAGGAAGCCGTCCGCCCCATGAATCTTTCCCGCAAGGACGCCGCGCGATGCAAAAACTTTTTTGCCCTGGGGATGACGCTCTGGCTGTACGACCGGCCGCTGCAACCGATGCTCGAATGGCTGATGGACAAGTTCCGCAAAAACAAGGCCATCATGGCCGCCAACGGCGCGAGTTTGCGGGCGGGTTACAACTTCGCCGACACGGCCGAACTGTTTCGGGTTCAGCACACCGTCGCCACGGCGCGGCTGCCCAAGGGCCGTTACCGGCGCGTTACGGGCAACGAAGCCGCGGCGCTGGGATTGATCGCGGCCGCGAACCGCGCCGGCCGCGCGCTGGTCTATGCGAGTTATCCGATCACTCCCGCCAGCGAAATTCTGCACGAACTCTCGAAACATAAGGAATACGACGTCCGCACACTGCAAACCGAAGATGAAATCGCCGCTTGCGTCGCGGCGATGGGGGCGTCCTTCGCCGGCGCCATTGGGGCGACGGGCACCAGCGGACCCGGCCTTTCCCTAAAGGCCGAAGGGCTCGGTCTGGCCGTGATGACCGAACTGCCGATGGTTTGCATCAACGTGCAGCGTGCGGGACCGAGTACGGGCATGCCCACCAAAACCGAGCAGGCCGACCTTCTCATGGCCGTGTACGGGCGGCACGGAGAGTGTCCGATGCCGGTGCTCGCCGCCGCCACGCCCGCCGATTGCTTTCAAATGACGTTCGAGGCGGTGCGATTGGCGGTCAAATACATGACGCCCGTCATGCTGCTTTCCGATAGTTTCCTCTCCAGCAGCGCGGAGCCGTGGCGCGTTCTCGCGCCCGAGGAATTGCCCGATTTGCGCATTGCCGAACTGCCTGCCGGGGAAGATTTCGCGCCTTATCGCCGAGATCCCAAGACCCTCTCGCGCCCCTGGGTGGTACCGGGAACGCCGAAAAGAGAGCATCGGATCGGCGGGCTGGAAAAGCTGGATGGCGCCGGAACGGTGAGCTACGACGCGGCGAATCATCAGCGGATGGTCAATTTGCGGGCGGAAAAAATCGCCGGCATCTCCCGCGATATCCCCCCGGCGGAAGTTACCGGAGCGAAGGAAGGCGACCTCTTGGTGATCGGCTGGGGCAGCACCTACGGCGCGATCGCCGCCGCCGTCGATGAACTGCTGCACGCGGGCCGCCGCGTCGCGCATCTCCATTTGCGCTACCTGAATCCCTTCCCCGCCAATCTGGGCGAGATATTGTCGAAGTACGAACGTATTCTGGTCCCCGAAAACAACATGGGACACTTGTGCTCGTTGCTGCGCGACCGGTTCCTCGTGAATGCCCTGCCGCTGCCCAAGGTGGATGGCCGGACGTTCCGCATCCGGGAGATACAGGAGCACGTCGAAACTTTGCTGGGAGGACTATTCCGATGAGCGCCTACGAATCCGAATGCTGCACCGCCGACCAACCGGATGCAACCATTTCGCTGCTGACCAAGAAAGATTTCCAATCGGCCCAAGAGGTCAAGTGGTGCCCGGGCTGCGGCGATTTCGGCATCCTCTCGCAGGTGCAGAACGTGCTGCCGAAATTGGGCATCCCCCGCGAAAAAATCGTCTTCGTATCGGGGATCGGGTGTTCCTCGCGGTTTCCCTATTACCTCAATACCTACGGCATTCACGGCATTCACGGGCGCGCGCCGGCGATCGCGATGGGCGTAAAATGCGCCAATCCGGAACTGTCGGTTTGGGTCGTTACCGGCGACGGCGACAGCCTCTCGATCGGCACGAACCACTTGATCCATTGCCTGCGGCGCAATCTGGACCTCACCATTCTGCTCTTGAACAATCAGATTTACGGACTGACGAAAGGGCAATACTCGCCCACCTCGGAGTTCGGCAAGAAGACCAAATCCAGCCCGCTGGGAACCATCGAGCAGCCGATTCATCCGATCCCGCTCGCGCTGGCCGCCGAAGGGACTTTCGTCGCGCGGACGGTGTTCGCCGACCAGGCGCACCTGGGCAAGACCATCGAGGCGGCCGCGCGGCACAAGGGAACCTCCTTCGTCGAAATCCGCCAAAACTGCGTGGTGTTCAACGACAACGTGCTGGGGACGTTCACCGATGCGGACACCCGCGGCGATCATTGGATTTACCTGGAGCAGGGCCGGCCGATCCGCTTCGGAAAAGACGGCCGCAAGGGACTCGCGATGCGCGGCACGCAGCCCGAAATCGTCGCGGTGGGCGAAGGCGGAGTGCGAGAGGAAAATTTGATCGTTCACGACGCGCGCGGGGCGTCGAATAGCCAAGCCTACTTGCTAGCCGGCCTCGCGCCGCCCGAATTCCCCACCGCGCTGGGCATCTTCCGACAAGTGGAGAAGCCGACTTACGACGACTTGCTGATGGACCAGATCGACGATGCGATCGCCAAGAATGGGCGAGGCGAACTGGCCAAGCTGCTAAACGCCGGAACGACCTGGCTTGTGGAGTGAGAAGAAAAGTATGAAGGATGAATTATGAAGGATGAAGGATAAAACTCGAAAAGTAAATGACCGTCCTTCATACTTCATACTTTATCCTTCATACTTCATACGTCATCATTCCCCCTATCCCCTGCCCCCTATCCCCTATCCCCTGCCCCCTATCCCCTTTTCTCATGGCCGAAACGGTTTGGGCCGCTTATGATCTGCCGCTCCAGGTGCGAACCGGTTCGGAACCGGTCGATGCGCCGCCGACGCTCGCGGAATCGGACGACTTGATCCTGCTGCAAAACGAAGCGTGGTTCTGCACGCTGCGGTGGCTGGTCATCGCGGCGCTCTGCGCGCTTGCTTTGGCGGGGTGGGCGACGACCGCCGCTTTTCCGCTTCCGGGCATTCGCCTCGACCCGCTTTGGCCGCCGGCGGTCGCCGCGGTGCTGCTGTTTCTCAATTTGACCTATCTGGCCATGATCCGCAAGGCGACGCGGAGCGCGCGGCGCTCGGTGTTGGCCGAACGCGGCTTGTGGCTGCAGATCGGATTGGATCTGGCGGTGCTCACGGTGGTCGTCCACTTCTTGGGCAGTTTGGACACCTTCGCGCCGTTCATGTACCTGTTCCACATCGTCTTGGCATGCATCTTTCTGCCCTACGCGCAAAGCCTGTTGGTAACGCTCTTGGCGATGGGAATGTACCTCATTTGCCTCATTCTGGAAGGCACGGGGGCCGTCGCGCCGCAATCGGTGCTGATCGGTGCGATGTGCGGCGAGCGCGCCGTTTCACTCACCGTCGCGGCCTGGCAATTCGGCTCGGTGGCGTTCGTCTCCGCCACGGTGTGGTATCTTGCTTCGCGGCTCTCCCGCGCGCTGCGGCAGCGGGACGCGGAATTATCCGCCATCAATCGGCGGTTGGTGGCCGCCACCGAAGAACGGGCCGGACACATGCTGCAAACGACCCATCAACTGAAGGCGCCGTTCGCGGCGATCCACGCCAACACCCAGCTTCTGCTGGGCGGACACTGCGGCGCGCTGCCCGCCCCGGCCGTCGCGGTAATCGAGCAGATCGCGACGCGCTGCGAGATGCTTTCGCGGGGGATCAAGTCGATGCTGCAATTGGCCAATCTGCGGTCCCAGGCGCAGCATCCGCCCGCGCCCGTCGCCGTCGATTTAGCCGCGCTGATCCAGTCTTGCCTGGCCGCATTGAAGCCGCAGGCGGCGAAGCGCGGCATCGAATTCGAGGAGCAATTGTCGCCCGCCCCGGTGCAGGTCGTCCCCGATCACGCCGCGATGATCATCGACAACATTCTTTCCAACGCGATCAACTATTCGCGGGACGGACAGCGGATCTCCGTGTCCTCCCGCGCGAAGGCGGACGGCGGGGCGGCGGTGGTCGTCCGCGACCGCGGCATCGGCATTCCGCCCGACAAACTGCCGCGAATTTTCGACGATTATTTTCGCACGACGGAAGCCGTCAAGCACAACCGCGCCTCGACCGGGCTGGGATTGGCGATCGTCCGTCAGTCGGCGCTGTCGGGAGCGATCGGCGTGCGCGTGGAGAGCGCCGCCGGGCAGGGGACGGTTTTTTTTCTCGATTTTCCCCGTTCACCAGACCATCTCGAAACGACGAATTGACCAAAGGAGCACACATGGCATATTTATTGATCGTGGACGACGATCTGGATTTCGCCTCGGCGGTGAGCACCGTGTTGAGCAATAAAGGATATGAAATCGCCATCGAAACGGATTGCGCGCAAGCCCTCGACCGCATCCGCCGGCAGCGTCCCGACGCGGTTATTCTCGACGTGATGTTCCCCGAAAACGATAAAGCGGGATTCGAGATCGCCCGTGCGATCCGCCGCGAGTTCGGCGAACTGCCCGTGCTGCTGCTGACGGCCGTGAACCAATCGTTCCCCCTGGGCTTCAGCAACAAGGACCTCGATCCGACGTGGCTGCCGGCCGTCGAATTCGTGGAGAAGCCCGTCGATTTCGCGGTCCTGACGGCGAAAATATCCAGCATTCTCGCGGCCGCCAAGGGTTGAAAAGTTACCATGAAAATCCACGAATATCAGGCGAAAAAAATCTTCCGCGAAGCCGGCGTCGAGGTGCCCCGGGGCATCGTCGCCGACTCGCCGCGGGCGGCGGGCGAGGCGTTTGCCGGCCTCGGCGGACCAATGGCCCTCGTCAAGGCTCAAATCCATGCCGGCGGACGCGGCAAGGGAACCATCGCCGAGATGCCCGCCCAACGCGGCGTGCAAATCGTGCGCAGCCGCGAGGAAGCCGAAACGGCCGCCGGAAATCTGCTCGGCCACCGTTTGGTTACGATTCAGACCGGCGCGGAGGGGAAAACGGTGCATCGCGTGCTGGTCGAGGAAGGTTGCTCGATCGCCAAGGAATTCTATCTGGGCGCGGTCGTCGATCGGGGAACGGGCGGACCGGTGTTGATCGCTTCGCCCGAAGGCGGCATGGAAATCGAGCACGTGGCGGCCGCGATGCCCGACCGCATCTTTACCGAGCCGTTCAATTCCTACACGGGCGTGCAGCCGCATCAAATCCGCAAACTGGCCTGGCGGCTGGGCTTGCCGCAGTCCGCCCTGCGCGCGGCCGAGCAGTTCGTGCAGGCTTTCAGCCGCGTTTTTTTGGAGCGCGATTGCAGCCTGCTGGAAATCAATCCCCTGGCGCTGACCGCCGACGATCGGCTCCTCGCGCTGGACGCCAAGATGAGCTTCGACGACAGCGCCCTCTTTCGACACGCCGATTCGACCGAACTGCGCGACTTGGCCGAAGAGGAGCCGGCCGAGGTCCGGGCGGGGGAAGCCGGTTTGAGCTACGTCAAGCTCGACGGAAACATCGGCTGCCTCGTCAACGGCGCGGGGCTGGCGATGAGCACCATGGATTTGATCAAACTTCACGGCGGCGAGCCGGCCAACTTCCTCGACGTCGGCGGCGGCGCGAACGTCCGGCAGGTGATCGAGGCCTTTCATATCCTGTTGGGCGACGCGAGCGTGCGCGCCGTGTTGGTGAATATCTTCGGCGGCATCATGCAATGCACGACCATCGCCGACGCGCTCCTCGAAGCGTATCGCACCGTGCATTTCACCGTCCCCTTGGTCGTGCGCTTGGAAGGAACCGAGGTCGAACAAGGCCGCCGGATTCTCGCCGAAAGCGAGTTGAACATCATTGCCGCAACCGACCTGACCGACGCCGCTCAAAAAGTCGTGGCCGCGGCGAGTAGAAGGATTTAACGATTCATGAGCATCCTCATCGACCGGAATACGCGCGTGCTGTGCCAGGGAATCACCGGCAGGGCCGGCCAATTTCACGCCAAACATTGCCGGGAGTACGGCACGCAAATCGTCGGCGGAGTAACGCCGGGCCGCGGCGGCCAAAGCGTTGAAGGCGTCCCCGTGTTCGATAGCGTGGCCGAAGCCGTCGAGCGAACGGGCGCGGAAGCCACGATGATCTTCGTCCCCCCGCCTTTCGCCGCGGACGCGATTCTGGAGGCCGTGGATGCGGGCATCCCGCTCATCGTCGCGATCACCGAAGGCATTCCCGTGCTCGACATGGCGCGGATTATGCCCGAAGTGCGCCGTTCCCAATCCCGGCTGATCGGTCCGAATTGTCCGGGCGTCATCACCGCCGAGGAGTGCAAGATCGGCATCATGCCCGGCTACATTCACCGCCGCGGACCGATCGGCGTAATCAGCCGTTCGGGCACGCTAACCTACGAAGCCGTCTGGCAACTGACCGGCGTGGGATTGGGCCAATCGACCTGCGTGGGCCTGGGCGGCGATCCGATCGTGGGCACGTCGTTCGTCGATCTATTGCGGATGTTCGAGGAAGATCCGCAAACCGAGGGAATCTTATTGATCGGCGAAATCGGCGGCTCGGCCGAGGAGGACGCGGCGGCCTACGTCTCCGCGCACGTTACGAAAGCGGTCGCCGCGTTCGTCGCCGGGCGCACCGCCCCGCCCGGCAAGCGGATGGGCCATGCCGGCGCGATCATCTCCGGGGGCAAGGGAACCGTGGCGGAAAAGGTCGCCGCGCTCGAATCCGCCGGTATTTTCGTCGCCCAAAGCCCGGCGGAGATGGGCGAAACCATGAAACGCGCGCTGCGAAAAAAGACCTAAGCCCCCCCGCGAGATCTCCTGCAAAGATTATGCATCCGGTGTTTCCGACGATCCGGATGCGGCCTTGTCGGTATCGGCGAGTTCCCGATACACTTGAAGAACGTCTTCGCGGCGGGCCAGAAAGGCATCGACCACATTCGGATCGAATTGCGTGCCGCGGCCCTCCTCCATCATCTCGAAGCATCGATCCAAATCGAGCGCGGGTTTGTACGGCCGCTTGCTGCTTAGGGCATCGAAGACGTCGGCCACGGCGGTGATCCGGCCCGCCAAGGGGATGTCTTCTCCGCACAATCCCAGCGGATAGCCCGTTCCGTCCCACCGTTCGTGGTGGGTTAGAGCGATCGCCGCCGCAATCGACATAATCGGCGATTGTTGCTCGAACATGATGACTTCGCCCATGAACGTGTGCGATTTCATCGTTTGCCAGTCGCCTTCGGACATCGGCTCGAAGGTCTGACGGCCGTAGAAACTATGTTTCCGCATGATTTCCATTTCGTCGGGCGTGAGCTTGCCCGGCTTCAGCAGCACGTGATCGGGTATGCCGATTTTTCCCATGTCGTGCAACGGCGCCGCATGGCCGATGAGTTCGACGGACTCCTCGTCCATCCCCAATTGGCGGGCGATGATTTCCGCGTAGCGGCCCACGCGCTCCACGTGCCGCCCCGTCTCGTTATCGCGGAATTCGGCCGCCCGGGCCAGGCAGTGGAGCAGTTCCAGCCGCGAGGCGGCGAGTTCCGCCGTCCGCCGCCGAACTTCGCGTTCCATTTCCAGCGCATAGTTTTTCAGGCGATCGTGGTGCGCCTTCGCCGACAGGGCGTTGCGGACGCGGACGATCAATTCGGCGGAATTCACGGGCTTGCCCAAGAAATCCGCCGCGCCCAACTCCAACGCCTCCATTTTCGTCTCTTCGTTGTCGGAGGCCGTCAAGATGATCGTCGGGATGTGCGCCAACCGCTCGTCCTCGCGCACTTTCCGCAGTATTTCCATCCCGCTCACGTGCGGCATCATGATGTCGAGCAGAATCGCGTCGGGCATCTCGTTCAGTATCATCTCCAGGACCGGCCGGGGATCGGTGCTCGTCACGAAGCGTTGATAGCCGGCAAGCTGGAGGTGCTTTTGGACGACCTTGACGTTCACCGGCTCATCGTCCACGATCATGATTTTGGCCGTTTGGCCCAACGTGGCGATCAGCGCGTCGGCTTGAAGGGAGAACGGCGTCGCCGCCGAGTTGTCCGCGGAATTCGATTTGCCTCGACGCCGCGTAGTCTCCAGCGAAGTCCCGCCGAACGATGCTTGCCGGTCGATGTCTTGCAGCACGAGGATCTCTCCGAATGCGAAAGTACTTGGGCGCCGTTACTGAAAAGTTAGCTTAGAATTTCCGCGCCGATCGAAAGATCGGAAGATAATCCGGAGGATAAATCGGTGAAAGCAAATGCGCCGATTAACCGGGATTATTCCTAAACATCGTAGATGCGGCAAGATGCCGCTTCTACAAATCGCTTTTGTGAATAATTTGGGTTAAACCGATTATGAGGCCGCTCATTCAGCCCTCGGCGAATGCGCCGGGGGCGACTCGGCCAAAAAAATTCCGCTCGGTGCCCGGTTCCGCAAGGAATCTCACCCGGGGTTTTGGCCGTGCCGCGCGAGGTTATCCGCCAAACGAGCAAGAAACGGCATTCGCGGGCGACAGGGCAATCCGCTTCGAGAGTTGCAGCAACTCCCCGATTGCGGCCTCGATCTCGTCGCACTGCTGGTCCTTCACGAGAGCTTCCAGGCGTTTGGCGGGTTGGGTGAACGCGGGGAATCCCGCCGTGCCTCCCGCGCCTTTAATCCAATGCGCAAGGCACGCCAATTCTTGGAGATCCTCGGCGTCGAACGCCCGCTGCATGGCGGCGATTTGACCGTGCAGCCGCTCGATGAATTCCTCCACGATCTCGCGGAAGTCGGGATCTTCGGTGGGCAGGGTCGAGAACAGCATCCCGCCTGGGGAAGTTTCTCCCCGCGCGGAAAACATTGTCTCGCCGCCGGCGGAGGAAGCGGCAGCCGACAAGCCGGCCTCCGTTTTCGGGTGGTCGGTGGAACGGCAACTTCCTTTCCAGTTGGTCTCGACCAACGTCTCGGCGACCTTGCACACGAGCAGGTCGGCGTCGATCGGCTTGGCAACGTAGTCCGAGCAGCCGGCTTCGAGGCACTTTTTTTCGTCCCCCTTCATGGCGTGCGCGGTGAGCGCGATGATCGGCGTCGTTACGCCCTCCTGGCGCAGCCGACTGGCGGCCGTATAGCCGTCCATGACCGGCATCTGCATGTCCATGAGGATCAGATCGAAGCGGTTTTTCAACGCCATTTCCACGCCGATTTGCCCGTTCTGGGCCATTTTGATTTCCGCTCCGGCACGCTCCAAAACCAGCCGGATGAGTTTGCGGTTCGTATCGCCGTCTTCCACCACCAGGATCCGCGCGCCGTCGAGCGCGGGCAATTGATCCGATTCGAACTCGTTCTCGTTGCGCATGCTCTCCGCGGCGGGGGTATCGAGCATGTGAACTCCGTCCAGCGGCCCCGTGGCGATCGTAACGGTGAACTCGCTTCCCCTGCCGACGATGCTGGAGACGCCGATATCGCCTCCCAGGGCGCGCGCGATCCGCCGGCTGATGGTCAATCCCAAACCCGTCCCGCCGAATTGCCGCGTTACGGAACTATCGGCCTGCACGAACGGATTGAAGATGCCTTCGAATTTATCCGCCGCGATGCCGACTCCGGTATCGATCACGCGAACCGCGAGCCGCGGATCGGATCCCCCTTTTTCCAATTCGGCGACGATCTCCACTTTTCCCGCCGGAGTGAATTTAATGGCGTTGCCCACGAGATTCATCAGCAACTGGCGGAGGCGGGCCGGATCGGTGCGAATCGCCTCGGGCACTTCGCCCCGCCAATGGAAATCCAGCGTCAAGTTCTTCTCCAGGGCCTTCACCCGCAGCACCGAGACAATTTCGCCAATGAGGGCGTGCGGCGAACAGGGAACCAGTTCGACTTCCAAGCGGTCGGCTTCGATCTTCGACAGATCGAGGATGTCGTTGATGAGGCTGAGGAGGTGCCTGCCGCTGGCATGGATGGTATTCACGTAATCCTCGCGCTCCGCCGCTTCGCATCGGTCGCCGCTCTTGCACAGCAGGTCGGCGAAGCCGATGATCGCGTTCAGCGGCGTGCGGATTTCGTGGCTCATGTTCGCCAGGAATCGGCTCTTGGCGACGTTCGCGGCTTCCGCCGCCTCTTTTGCGCGGAGAATTTCGTTCTCCGCGCGCTTCCGCTCGCTGATATCGACGAATACCTCCAGCAACAAATCCCGGTCGTCGATCGTTACGGGAACCACGGTCTTGAGAATCGGCATTTGCTCGCCGTCCGCTTTCAATAATACCCGCTCGGCGTTATCGACCTCGTTTCCGAGATCGGTAACGGGACATTTTCCCCGCTCCGCCGGACAAATGAACCGATGGCAAAAGCTCCCGACGACTTGCTCTTCCGCCGCGCCGATCATTTCGCAGGCCACCGGATTGGCGTCCACGATCGTGTGATCGCGCGCATCGATGAGCAGCACGCCCGTCGGCATGCGATCCAGAATGACGCGCAGTCGGGACTCGCTTTCGCGGAGTTCTCGCGTTCGCTCGACCACCCGATCCTCCAGCTCGTCGCGCGCCTTTTTCAGCGCGTTGTCGGAGGTTTCCACGCGGTCCAACATGCAATTGAATTCGGCGCAAAGGGCGCCCAGCTCATCCTCGGATTGCCGCTCGACGCGAATGGAATAATCGCCCAACGCGGTGATCCGCGACGCGGCCTGGACGAGCCGCCGAATCGGGCCGGAAATGCCGCGCTGCATCCACGCCACGAGCAAGACCGAGCCGGATAGCGCCAGAACCAGCACGATCGCGACGACTTTGGCTTTCTCCGCCAACTGGCTGCGGAGGTCGTCGGTGCTCGCGCGAAGATAGAGCGTTCCCAGCCGTTCCTTGCGGTCCACCACGCCTTGGACGATCTCGATGTCGCCCGATTTGGCGAACTCGCACAGATCGTCGGCGGCCGGCGGCGGCGGGGGCAGCGGATCGAGCTTCGGAGGATACGCCGCCAGCGCCCGACCGGAGTCGTCGTACAAGATCGCGAACCGCACCGTAGGCTCGACCTTCAGCGAAGCCAACAGTTGCCGGGCGGCATGCGCGTCCTTGAAACTGAGCGCGCCCGTGCTGTTGAACGCGAGCATCTCCACCTGCGAGCGAAGAGCCTTGCCTTTCGCGATGCGCGCCGCGCGGACTTCGATGAGCATCACGCCGGCGCAGGCCACCGCGAGCGCGGCGCCCACGGCGACCACCGACAGGATCATCAACTTGGTCTTGATCGACCAGCGGCGTATGGCAAGCATGGCAACTCCTCATGGGGCTAAGGCGCTGCCCGACAATAAACCACCGAATTCCTATGTAGTAGGCACACTCCGTGTGCCGTAATTCGCGGACGGCACACGGAGTGTGCCTACTACGATTCCGGCAACTTATTGTCGGGCAACGCCTAATGCCGCCCGAACGCGAAGTGCGTCCTGCCGGGTTCCCAGGATCGTGGCTTGCGGTTGCCGCCCATTACTGGGCGGTCGCCGCCGCCTGCTGCGAGCCTACGGGTTTTCCCCGCTTCAGCAACTGCGCGTCCATGCGGAGTCGCGATCGTCGGGCTGATTCAATGTTGATTTCGAATTGAACTCGGTCTCCCTCGCTAATGAAATTCGCCCCGCCGCCGTTCTCGGCGAATCCCGGCGTCTCGCCCACCGCGAGCAGCGGCAAGCCGCGCGTCTTTTTTATCAGGGCCGCTTGCTCCTCCGGAGGAATCGAATGGCTGACGAATAAAATTTGGCACGGCTGCTTGAAATCGTCCGCCGCGGCAAACCGCCTTACGACGATTTTCCGCTGCTGGATCTTCCGCTTCGCGGAGATTTCCTCCAGCGCGCCGATAATCGGATCCTCGCCGACCACTCCGATAACGAACGGATCGGACGCCTTTTGAAACGCGTTCTCGGGCCATTCGATGTAGCGGCCGAATCCGTACAAGTACGCCGCTTTGACCTCGTAATCCTTGTGCAGCGCCGCCGGTTCGGATTGTGGGGCTTGCGCGCGCGCGGCCGGTAGCCACCACATCCCCGCCAGCAGCATCGCCGCCAATCCCAACGCGCGCGCGCCGGTATCGGAACGCGCGATTCCTGGCGCTCCGACAAGCTCGCTGCGAGTCGATTTCGGCATCCTGCTCATGGAAAAATCCCGCCCGGCCACGTTCGGGGGAACGCATTGAGCTTATGCAAGCCTACCTTATGGTAAATCCTGGGGAAACGGCTTCGCCGAAGGAGTCGGTCATTATCCGCCGGTTCGTTCGCCATGTTTCCAACGCGAAAAACGCTAATAATCGTTCCTAAATGCAAAATCGCCATGATCTTCACGCAATTCCGCCATTCTCGCCCCTCTCGCTCCCTCAAAAGCGACCCTCCAATCCCACCGCGACGCCGATCCCCGGCTCCGGCATGGGCACGGCAAAGCCGCTCGGATCGATGATGAAAATCGAGCCGGGATCGTAGTAATACGTATTGAAGATATTCTCGATCGACGCGGTGAGTCGCATCTTTTTCCGCAACTGGTAGTAGCCGTGCAGATCGAACGCGGCGAATCCGCGGCTCGGCAGCTCGGAGAGGCTCGTCGCCACGTGGTCCTGGCTGGCCGTCAAGCGCGACACGAGTTCCAGGCTCCAACGCTCCGTCTCCGGCTCGAAAACGCGGAAAGCCACCTTGCCGTGCAAGGGATAGATTCCGGGAAGCCCCTCGGCGCGGCCGAGCGGAATAAAGTCTAATTCGCCGGTATTCGAAGTATTACAAACTACCGGTCGATAATTCGTGCCGTTCACGTAGCCCATACTGCCATAAATGGTAAGCCAATCCCGAACCTTGATTCGAGTGAATACTTCCCCCCCGAATAACGCCGCTAAATCGACGTTCACGGTCTGATAGCCCGCCACGCAGAAATCGGAGTTCTCGCCGGGTGTGCCCAGGTCGTAACGCCAATCCGGCGGAAAATCGTCGAAATTACGACCGAGTCTGTGCGGCGGAATGATCGAATTGGGCGCGTTCCAATCGACGAATCCCGGAACCGGCATGATGTAGTCCCAAATCGTTGCGTAGAAGCCCCGAACGCCGTAGCTCAACCGGTCTTCTTGGTAGGTCAGTCCCAGATCAAATTGCCAATTCCGCTCCGGTTTGAGCGTCGAGAGGCCGCTGACATAGCTGTTGCCGAACCGGGCCGTCGGGACGAAGGGATCGTCGCTATACAGTTCGCCGAGATCGGGCATGCGCATGGCAAAGCCCGTGCCGATATTCATCATGTACTGGTCCGTCAGCGCGTATTTGCCCGTCGCGTAGGCCATCCCCAGCACCCGGCTTAACTGGGAATATCCCGGAGTATAATACCACTCGTTCGGATCGTCGATCTGGGTAATGACGGGATCGTTGACGTCCAAGGAAGGCGTGGCGTAATCCACGCGCCCTCCCACCGACACCGTGAATCGATCGCTCATCGGCGCCGTCAGATTCATGAGTATGCCGATGTCGTCCATCTCCGAATGCGGAACGCCAAACAGGTTGTTGGACCAGATCGTTCCGCCGGCCGTGGTAAAGTCCTCTTCCGCATAGCGCTGTTGATAGCGCCGCCAGTCGGCGCCCACCGTCCATTGCGGCGAGTCGGCTTCCCCCAGCGTCCGCAGCACCCGGACGCCGAGCGAACTTGACTTGCCGCCTGAATACGTGGTAACGGGATACTCGTCGTAATACGGCAGCGTAACCAATGAGTAATAGAACGACTGTTGTTTCTGCGCGCCGGAAGCACTGCCGTGAAAGGCCGTGTTTTGAAACCAGGTTTGCAATATCAGTTGCTCCGGCCCGTTGCGGTCTTGCTGAACGATGTAGCGGAGGTTGAACTGGTCGTTCGTCGAGTTGCCCAGATCGTAAACCACGCCGGGCAGGTCCACGTGGTTGTAATCGGTCCGCAAATAGTCGAACTCGATCCGCGTAGCGCGGCTCAGGTCGAAGCTGAAGGCGAACAGCCCGTCCCATTTGTGGTACGCCGACGGGACGAGAAAACTATTTTCGCCGCCGCTGCGGTAATCGTTGCCCGCGCGGAGGCCGTAGCTCATGTACGCGCCCCAGTTCTCGGCCCCCGCCAGCACGTTCTCGCGGTTGTATAACGTCTGGCCGTTGGTGCCGTAAGTAAAGTACGTATCGAAATGAGATTCCGGCCGGTCCCGATACCGCGGGGCGGAAACCAGGTTGCCCGTTAAAAAAGCGAAGCCGGGGCCGTAGAGCGAGCTATAAGGGCCTTCGATGACCGTCATGTCCTTGACGATCCCCGGATCGATTTGGCTGTAGAGGGAATCCAAATCTTGAATCGACTTTCGCTCCGTCATCCCATTGGCGCTGGCGTTCAGTTGCGCGGTATTATAGCCCCGGATTCGGGAATCCACGTTGATGCCCGATACCCGGCGATTGGTAACGCTGGGAAACAGTTGCAGCAACTCCGAAACGGTGCTTACGTCCTGGCTCTCGGCATCCGAGGGAGTGAGCGTACTCGAAGGAGCCGTCAAATTGTTCGACAGGGAACCCTCGGCCACCTGCACCTGGGACAACTGGCCCGGATCTTTATCCACCATGTCCAGGAGCGCATCCAAATTGCTCGATTTTTCCGCGGCAGGCGCGGATGCCGCCCCTCCTTGTGCCGGCGCGGCGACACTCCGCGGCGAATCTTCCGCGAAGACGTTGCCGAGCATCGAGAATAGATAAGCGAATATCACCGCCCCTCTGATCCGAGCTCGGCACTGATTATGCATGGCGACTTCCTTGTCTTGCCACAAAAAATCATCGATCTGTTTACACTTATCTTTCCTCGTTCGAAAAAATAAACGGGCTTGAGGGAGATTTAACGATAATGTGGTTTTTATTTCCTGTAAACTTAGCTAGTTTACCAATTCATGCAAATTGATCTCCGAGTGCGGGCATCTCTCGAAAAAAGTATTCCGATTACGCAGCTTCGGCAATATGAATAGGATGCAAAAACTGTCGCCGGCATTCGCCTCCGCGCACTCGCAAGGCATATCGGCATGGCTCAAAAGTAGGACAGGTTTCCAACCTGTCATTTAACGCAGTTTGATATCCCGCGTAAATCTAATGACAGGTTGGAAACCTGTCCTACGAATGGGCGAGCTTTTGAACCATGCCCTTTAAATCTCAGATTATCACCGATGTGGAAAGCGACCCTTATGTCGAGAACTTCGCGCTTGAACGTCATGTAGTAGGCGGCAATCCACACTCAAGAAACCTCCCATTGCAGCCGAATACCATCTGTAGGAATGGTGCCGATTGTAGCGATATTTCCGCCAATAGCGTTTGCGTCGAGCCGTCATGGAAGGCCTTAGGTGAATAAGGCCGACATCCTCAATCAAGGGGGGGATGGATGCCGGCCTATGCACGATTCGAGGACCCAAGATGGCATGGCGAATTGCGCTGATACTAGGTTCGCTGTCGGCCGTTACGATGTCCGCCCGTGGCGTCCCGCCGCCTACGGAAGACATTTTTCGACTGCCGGCGCCCGAAAACCAATTGATTCCGCCCGGCGTACATGCCCCGGCGAACTATCCCAGCACTTCCCCGGCGCGCGTCGATGCCGACGGCAATGCGCCCGCTTCGGCTTCGGCGGGCAACGATGCCCCGGCCCCTTCGATTTCCTTCTCCGCACCCGTGCAACGCGCGGGATTTCAAAGCGAGGTTGCCGCCGACGAGTATCGCGCAAACGACAAAGCCGTTCCCGGCAGTCTCCCGCGCGTGCTCCGTTGGCCGATTGAAGGGGAGCCGTCCGAAATGCCCATCATTCGGTATCCGGGCCATCAATACGTTGACCGAAGCCTGGATCAATGGTTCACCAATCGCTACCTCATCGGCAGCGGCGTACTGGGCATCGATGCCGCGGTGCGCAGCTACTACCTCAACGACCAGCGCATCGAATGGACCGGCCAGGAAGCCACTTTCGCCGCCGAAGGGGCGTTGACCGGCCGCTACGAACGGCGCTTCGGTGAAGTCGGCGTCGCGGTCGGGTCCGACTTCTTCCTCACGCAGCCGTTCGATCGCAACATGCTCGACGACCCCGAGCGCAGATCGTATTTCGCCAACTTCGATTACCGGCCGTTCGATATTTCGCAGTTGTACGTCGAAATGCGGAAAAACCGTTTCGTCTGCCGCGTCGGAAAAATGATTACGCCCTTCGGACGGTATTATTATCCGGTCGATACGAACATGCAGTTCGACGCGCCGTTCATCCGCACCGAGTGCATCCGCAAGCGCGAGACGGGCATCCTCCTGCAATACCTCGGCGATTACCTCACCGCCGATATTGCCGGGGTCAACGGCAGCGACGACCGCGACACGAACTCCTCGAAAGGCGCCGTAGGCCGGCTCGGACTTTGCCTCGAACCGTTCAACTTCGGCGTTTCGGGAAAGCTCCACGACGGCATCGGTTCCGAGAATCAAAAAGCCTACAACAACCACCTCGGCGCGGATGCCGCCTGGCGTTCGGGCAAATGGACGATCTCCGGCGAAGTCATTTACGACGAATACGGCTTCTACCACGATTTCGATCCCAATTCAATCTTCTGGGAGCACGGCATTTACTACCGCGAAGTGAACAAGGACGTACACGCGCGGCTTTCGGGCGTCGGTTGGTACGTTGACTGCCTCTACCGCGGCGAGCGGTGGCTGTTCGAGTTCAATTACGGCCAGTATCACCCCGAACAACTAGGCATTCCGCAACACGATGCGGTCAAGCAACGCGGAATCGTCCGCATCGGGTACGACATTACCGAGCGGCTGCAAATCTACAACGTGGTCATGATCGAAAACTCCCTCCCCAACGCCCAAGCCGGCCGAGACCGAAAGACCTGGGTGGAAATGCTCGGCTTGCAATACCTATTCTAACTTGCCCGGATTCTCTTCGGGATGTAGTGGTCCGACAAATACAATTTGACAGATTCATGTTGGGGCGATAGTTGTACTGTCGCCCCAGGGATGGCAGTACAACTGCCTTCCCAACAACCTGTCATTTTACGGTTGTCGAACCAGTAGGTTGTTTTTCAACAACTCTCGCATCGCGGCGAAACGTCATTGGCCACCTGCTTTTTCGCAACTCGTATTGCCAGATTCCACCAAATCCGCTTTAATGATCGTCGGTATCTGGGACGATAGCCGGGGACTTGTCTATTTTTTGGAATCGAGAATCATGGATTTGGCGTTGAGTCCGCTCGGGAATCTGGTTGTCGCTCGGGGATCGGAAGCTTCGGACTTTTCAACTTTCGCCGACGAAAAAGTCGATCCGACGGCCGATCTTCACGCGCGCAAAGTCGCTAAGGCATTTGCTATCAATCAAGCGGAAGGCTTGTTCAATCTCGCCGTCGAGCGGTTTGAAAATCCCTTGTCTCCCACCACGGGCTACTGGCGGGAGTTTGCTTCCCGTTATCTGACGGAACTCTGCCATACTCCGGAGACCGCGGGGGCCGAGCTTCCGGCCATTTCGCCGCCGCCGAACTTTTTTTCCGAAATGCTTCAATGCGCTCCGCCCATGCAAGGGGGAGAGTATCTCAACGAAGCAATCTTGGATTCTCTCTGGCGTCATCTGGATGAATGGCTGCGCGGGCAAATCGCGGCCGCGAAGGAAGGCTTGGCCGGTTTCCTGCAAAAACGCGCGCCGCTCTGGCATCAGGTGGGCCGAGTCTGTTTTCATCTGGCGGAGAACAAGCGCGACGAAAGATATCCCTTTGCTTTTCTGGCCACTTACGCGCCCCGGGTAACTTCCGGCGCGCGCGTGCAGTATCAGCCTTTAAGCGGGGCGCTCCAGGAAATGGCGGGCGCGAAGAACAAGCCCGCGCTCGTCCGGTTGCTCTCGCCGATCGTTCAGGCATCGCAAAAGAGCAAGCTCGTCAAGGATTTAGTCGAGTCGGGCGACGTCTATCAGCCCTTGGCGTGGACGCCGCGCCAAGCCTACCGCTTTCTCAAGGATGCGCCCGTTTTCGAGGAGAGCGGCATCTTGGTGCGGCTTCCCGACTGGTGGAAAAAACGCCCGCGGCCCCGCGTCGGCGTGACGATCGGCGATAAAAAACAAAATCGATTCAGCGCCGAGCGGATGCTCGATTTCAAACTCGAGCGCGCCCTGGGCGATGAGGAACTGACCGAGGCCGAGTGGAATCGGCTGATGGCCGCCGAAGACGGCCTGGTGCTGCTGCGCGGTCAATGGGTCGAAGTCGATCGCCAAAAAATGCAGGAAGCCCTCGAACACTGGAAGGAACTCGAAAGACACGCCGAGGACGGCATTTCGTTCATCGAAGGAATGCGGCTCCTGGCCGGCGCGCCCGCCGATTTGTCTGCCGAGAGCGACAAACGGGACGGCGAGCGCGAGTGGTCGTTCGTCAACGCCGGCCGCTGGTTGGGCGACATGCTGGCGAAGATGCGCGGACCGGAAACGCTCTCCGCCAACGCCCCCGATGGATTGCTCCGGGCGACGCTGCGGGAATATCAAAAAATTGGCGTAAGTTGGCTGCAATTTCTCTCCGGACTGGGCCTGGGAGCCTGCCTTGCCGACGACATGGGCTTGGGAAAAACGATCCAGGTTTTGGGACTGCTCGCCGCGTTGAAGAGCCGGGGAAACGGGAAACCCTCGCTCTTGGTGTTGCCGGCCTCGCTCTTGGCGAATTGGAAGGCCGAATTGGCCCGCTTCGCGCCGCAACTCAAGGCGAAATTCGTTCATCCCTCGGAAACGCCCAAGGAGGAACTCGAAGGAATTTCGCGGAATCCCACAACCGCCCTCGAAGGCGTCGATCTCGTGCTCACCAGTTACGGCATGTTGTTGCGGCAGGAATGGCTGCTCGATACGTCCTGGCGGCTGGCCGTGCTCGACGAGGCGCAGGCGATCAAAAATCCGACGGCCCGGCAGTCCAAAGCCGTGAAGCGGATCGAAGCCGAAGCGCGGATCGCGCTCACCGGAACGCCCGTCGAAAACCGCTTGGGCGACCTCTGGTCGCTGTTCGATTTTCTGTGCCCCGGCCTGTTGGGAACGCAGAACAAGTTCAAGGATTTCGTGAAGAAATTGGGCGAGCGCGAGCAGAACCGCTATGCCCCGCTGCGCGGATTGGTGCAGCCGTACATCCTGCGGCGGCTGAAAACCGACCGCCGCATCATCGACGATCTGCCCGACAAAACCGAGGTCCGCGCGTATTGCGGGCTGGGCAAGCGGCAGGCCGCCCTCTACGCCAAGATGGTCAAGGAATTGGCCGAGGCGCTGAAGAAATCGGACGAAGGCATGAAGCGCCGGGGTTTGGTGTTGGCCTATTTGATGCGGTTCAAGCAACTCTGCAATCATCCGAGCCAACTTTTGGGCGACGGGCGGTATTCGCCCGACGAGAGCGGCAAATTCGCCCGGCTCCGGGAAATTTGCGAGGAAATCGCCTCGCGGCAGGAAAAAACGCTGGTGTTCACGCAATTCCGCGAGATGGCCGATCCCTTGGCGGGCTTTTTGGCCTCGATTTTCGGCCGCCCCGGCTTGGTGCTGCACGGCGACACGGCCGTCAAGCAACGCCAAAAACTGGTCGATCAATTCCAACGCGACGACGGCCCGCCGTTTTTCGTGCTTTCGCTCAAGGCGGGCGGCACCGGCTTGAACCTCACGGCCGCCTCGCAGGTCATTCATTTCGACCGCTGGTGGAATCCCGCGGTGGAGAACCAGGCGACCGACCGCGCCTTCCGCATCGGCCAAAAGCGCAACGTGCTGGTCCACAAATTCGTCTGCCGCGGCACCGTCGAGGAAAAAATCGACGCCTTGATCGAGGAAAAGACCCAGTTGGCGACGGAAATCCTCGAAGGCGGCGCGGAAAAAATGCTCACCGAAATGAGCGATGCCGAACTAATCCGCTTCGTCTCCCTCGACGTGGACCGCGCTTGCGAGTAAGATATTTTCGTTCGGATTTCCC
>JADLEL010000082.1 GCA_020846145.1 Pirellulales bacterium
GGCGTTGCCCGACAATAAGTTGCCGGAATCGTAGTAGGCACACTCCGTGTGCCGTCCGCGAATTACGGCACACGGAGTGTGCCTACTACATAGGAATTCGGTAGTTTATTGTCGGACAGCGCCTAAGCTAATACTACCCTAGATCGAAAAAATTGCTATACTGCGCTATTCCCTTGCCGCATTCCTCCGCCGACGGCTTACCGAACGATGATTCGCCCCGCGGGGTTTCTTCATACCGGAGCGCAACTGCCTTGTCGCCGACATTTCGCCTTTATCAGAAGAAACGGGGGCATCGCCGCACCGGGTCGCGGACGCTCGGCAGCGTGGGAGAAGCCTTGTTTTTCGGCTTCTTTTTGGCGATGGGCTGTATTTTTCTGGGGATTATTCTCTCCACCCTGGTGTTTCCCGAATGGCGGGTCAACCACGTTTTCGCGCCGAACTCCTGCAAAGTCCGCGACAAACGCATCGCCGAAGCGGACGGTCCCACCTACCGCGCGGAAATAAAAATCGATCACGTCGTCGGCGGCGAACCTTATCGTAATATCTGGGCCTATTCGATCGAGAATCTGTCGAACGTCTATTCGGCGGGCAGGGAAGACAAGCAGGCCGTCCTGGACCGCTTCGAAATCGGCGCGGAAGTTCCCTGCTGGTACGATCCCGCGAATCCCGAGCGCGTCGTGCTGGTTCGCGGATACAGCCGCTGGTTCTATTTAGTGATGACCGTGCCGCTGACGTTCATTTTCGTCGGCGCGGGCGGCATGATTTATACGCTCTTGCGCTGGGGGAGGTCGGCCGAGCATCGCGCGGCGATCGCCCGAAACATGCGCGATCGCGATTTGCTGGGCGGCAACGGCCGCGGCGAAAACGAGTATCCCAACGTGCCCACGGGGGAAGATATCACCAGCAGTCCCGGCACGAAATTGAAATACCGGCTGCCCAACGCCACTTCGCCGGGCTGGGCGCTGGCGGGCATGTTCCTGGCGTGTCTGTGTTGGAACGGCATTGTCGGGGGGATGGCGTTCTTCGCCGTCCGCAGCTTCATGGCGGGCAAGCCGGAATGGATTTTGGCGTTGTTTTGCGTCCCTTTCGTGGGCATCGGATTGTTTCTGATCTACGGTTTCTTTCGCCGATTGCTGGTGACGACGGGCATCGGGCCGACCTTGCTGGAAATCTCGGATCACCCCTTGCATCCCGGCGAAGAATATCGAGTTTTTCTCTCGCAAACGGGTCGCTTGAGCGTCAAGCGTCTCACGCTCTCGCTGGTTTGCGAGGAGGAAGCCACCTACCGGCAAGGCACCGACACCCGCACCGAATCGCAGCAAGTTTTCCTTCGGGAGCTTTTCCGCCGCGAGGATTTCGAGATTCCGCCGGGCATTCCCTTCGAGACGCAAATCCCGCTTTACATTCCTCCGGGGGCGATGCACTCCTTCAAATCGGCCCACAATCGCCTCCAATGGACGCTTTTGGTCGATGGCGACGTGGCCGGTTGGCCCGACTTCGCGCGCGCGTTCCCGGTCATCATCCATCCGGCGGCGGCGGAGGGCGCGGCATGAGAGAAGAACCTTCGGTCAACATCCGCTTGGACGGCGATGGGCGGACCTATCGGCCCGGCGAAACGCTCTCCGGCGAATATGTCTTCGACGATCTGCCCGCCAACGAGGGGAAGACGCTCGAGGTTTCGGTCGTCTGGTTCACGGAAGGCAAAGGCGATGAGGATTTGGCCGTTCACGAGTTCTGGCGGACCAATTTGGAAGGGACCAATGCGGCGGACCTCTTGCGGCCGCGGCGATTCTCGACCGTCTTGCCCAACAGTCCGCTCAGCTACGACGGACGGATCGTGAAGATTCGCTGGTGCGTGCGCGTGCGGGCGTTTTTCCAAGGCGGCAAGGAGGTTTTCGGCCAGAAGCTCTTCCGGCTCGGCGACGTGCCGGAGATTCCCCCCGCTCCCCCCCCGCCGATTGCGGAGCCCACGGAATGACGGGCGATTCGGCGATTCCCGGCGAAAATCCGTTCTGCACCCGGCGAATCCGGCCGGGCGCGCTGCCGTATCTGTTTCCGCCGGGCATGAGTTGGGAAATTATTTTCGAGCGATTGCAAAATGCCGCCGGGTGGGGCGAAATCATCGGCCCGCACGGTTCGGGAAAATCGACTTTATTGGCCGGATTGATTCCGCGGCTGGAGGCCGAAGGGTGGCGGGTGCAACGCATCGATCTGCACGACGGCGAGCGCCGACTGCCCGTGGATTTGCGGAAAATCCCCGCAACCGAAACGCCGTTTCTGCTCGTCGTCGATGGCTACGAACAACTCGGCGGCCTGAACCGGTTTCGCCTCCGGCGGCATTGCCGGCGCCGCGGCTGGGGATTGATCGTTACCGCGCATCGGCCCGCCGGCCTGCCCAAGTTGTTCGATTGCACGCCCTCGGTCGAGTTGGCGCGTCAAATCGTGCAAACGCTTCTGGCCGACGGCGAGCGTCTTTTTTCCCCGGCGGAGATTAGCGGCTGCTACGCCCGCTCCAAGGGCAATCTGCGGGAAATGCTCTTCGGGCTGTACGATTTGTTCGAGCAGCGACGAATGCAATTATAGGTGTTAATAATAGGGATCAGAACTATTTTCTGTTATCTTTAAATAGTTCTGACCCTATGCCGTTGCGCTTTTTCGCTGGCAATTAGGTTTTAACGGTTGTTTTCTGCGATAAATCTGGTGTTTTATGAGGGATCGTTGCTCATGCTACTTGGCAGGGGGCCTGCCGAAGTATGCGGAAC
>JADLEL010000083.1 GCA_020846145.1 Pirellulales bacterium
GTTCCGCATACTTCGGCAGGCCCCCTGCCAAGTAGCATGAGCAACGATCCCTCATAAAACACCAGATTTATCGCAGAAAACAACCGTTAAAACCTAATTGCCAGCGAAAAAGCGCAACGGCATAGGGAACAAGCTCATTTTCCGGTATGACGCGGAAAAGATGTGGATCCAAGCATGGGGCGAAAACAGCCTGCGCATACGTTCCACCAAAATCGCATCGATGCCCGAGGAAGACTGGGCCCTGATCGAACAAGAGGAGCGCGAAACCGAGATCGAGATCGGCGAAAGCCGCGCGACCATAACCAATGGCAAGATTCGCGCATGCCTCGCCAAGGCGGGAAAGATGACGATCTGCGATCGGAACGATAAAATACTCCTCGATGAATTCTTAAGAAACCGGATCGACGACAAGGCGGATTACTGCAGCGCCCTCGAGATCCAGGCCCGAGAGCACCGTCCGATATTGGGCGGGGACTATTCCATCACCGCCCGGTTCGAATCGGATCCCCGCGAAAAGCTCTATGGCATGGGGCAGTATCAGCAGCCGTTTCTCAACCTCAAGGGCACGGACCTCGAGCTCGCGCACCGGAACTCCCAGGCGAGCGTGCCCTTCGTGCTTTCGTCCCTCGGCTACGGATTTTTATGGAACAATCCCGGCATCGGCCGCGTTGTTTTCGGAAAGAACCTGACCACCTGGGAAGCATATTCCAGCAAGTGCCTCGATTACTGGGTAACCGCCGGGGACACCCCCGCGGAGATCGAGGAATCTTATGCGCGCGTTACGGGCACCGTGCCCATGATGCCCGATTACGCCATGGGTTTCTGGCAGTGTAAATTGAGATACCAAACCCAGGAAGAACTGTTGAGCGTCGCCAAGGAGTATAAACGCCGCAATCTACCGATTTCCGTGATCGTCATCGATTTTTTCCACTGGCCCCTCCAAGGCGAATGGAAATTCGATAAAGACTATTGGCCCGATCCGGACGCCATGATTCAGGAGCTAAAAACATTGGGCATCGAGCTGATGGTTTCCATCTGGCCGACGGTGGATTACCGCAGCGAAAATTTCCAGGAAATGATGGAGAGAGGTTATCTTATCCGTACCGATCGGGGACTGCGCATCGCCATGGACTACCAGGGCAATACGATTCACTTCGATCCAACCAACCCCGCGGCGAGGAAGTACGTTTGGGAGAAAGCCAAGCAGAATTATTACGAAAAGGGCATTCGGATTTTCTGGCTCGATGAAGCGGAACCCGAATATAGCGTCTATGATTTCGACAACTTCCGCTATCATCTGGGATCCAACCTCCAAATCGGAAACCTGTACCCGGTAATGTACGCCAAAACCTTCCACGACGGCATGAAGGAAGCGGGGCAGGACCGGATTCTGAACCTGCTTCGATGTGCCTGGGCCGGAAGCCAGCGCTATGGCGCCCTGGTATGGTCGGGAGACATTCATTCGAGCTTCAAGAGCCTTCGCAACCAGTTCGCGGCGGGCCTCAATATGGGTCTGGCGGGAATCCCATGGTGGACGACCGACATCGGCGGCTTCCACGGCGGCAATCCCGACGATCCGGAATTCCGCGAACTTTTTGTGCGGTGGTTCGAGTATGGCGCCTTTTGCCCGGTGATGCGCCTGCATGGATTCCGCGAACCCAAGCAACCGCCACGAGGAACGACCGGAGGAGCCGGGTGCGTTTCGGGCGCAGCCAATGAAGTATGGTCTTTTGGCGAGGAAGCTTATGAAATATGCAAAAGGTATCTCCTCATTCGCGAACGCCTGAAGCCGTATATTAAAAAGCTGATGGCGGAAGCTCACGAAAAAGGCACTCCGGTTATTCGTCCGCTATTCTATGACTTTCCCGAGGACATAACCGCGTGGCAAGTCGAAGATGAGTATCTGTTCGGTCCGGATGCGCTGGTGGCGCCCATCATGCACGAGGGCATGGTTAGCCGCCATGTTTACCTGCCGGAGGGCGCAAGCTGGGTGAATGCGTGGACTTCGGAGGCATTTGCGGGAGGCCATCTCATTAAGGTGGATGCACCATTGGACATCATTCCCGTGTTCCTGCGCGACGGAGCGAAGTTGCCAATCAACGCATAATTAATTCGATTTGATCGATGCCGAACATAAAGGACTTGACTACCTTTTCATTGGCTCCCACAATTTCCACCGTCAGTTTCCGTTCGCCCGCCGGCAGTTCGAAAGTCCCCAGGGCGATCGGCCCAATGTTGGCGACTTTCTCCCCATAGAGATCGATCGGCTCGCCGGCCTTTTTCCCGTTGACGTAAAATTGGACGATCCCGTAGTTGGGGGCCTTGGTCAATACGACGCGAACTTCATATTTCCCATTCTCCCTGACGGGCAGGGCCAGATCGAGCTTGTCGCCCGGTTTGCCGCCGACCCACCAGAGTTGGTCGTCGTCCTTCCAAGTGCCGTCGGGCCAATCGCTCGTGTCTTGAATTTGCGTGAAGCCGGCAGTGAAGCCCAAAACCTTGATGCCTTCGACCTGTGGCGGCCGCACGCAATAGCCATGGCGCTCGGCGGCGGGAACGGATCCGTAGGGATCGACTCCGCCCGCCGCGAGATACCAGCGCACGGTGCAGGCGTAAAGCGTGGATTTCTCGTTGGGATAGTATTTCTCGATGGTCCCCTCGAACGATTTCCGGAAGGGGATGTTTTCCAAAATCTGCCAGCGATGCAGCGATTGATGCCCGAAATTGTTTTCGGTCATCGATTGGCCGTGAAAAGCTTCCTGGAACAGCCCGGGATGGCTCCAGGCGTAGCCGAAATAGTCTTCCGAACCGGTGCCGAAGGTGGATGGGAATTTTTCGCCGTCAATGAAGAATTTTTCATCGCCTTCGCCCCACCAACCGCTCCGCGGATGCCACGCGTGCAAGTTCACGCCGACGAACCGGCCGCGGCCTTGCGTTTGGAGCAGCATCCAGTCGGGCCGGCGATCCTTAGGCAATTCAACCGTATCGCGATGCCACTTGCAATGGAAATAGCCGAGTTGTTCCATAGGCTTCGTTAAAGGCGCATGAGTAATTTGGTAGGCGAAGGCGCGCTCCGCATCGCCACCGTTCGCGAGCCGCAATTCCGCGCTCTTGCCGAAGGGCATGTACCACAGGCTATAATATCCGTCTTCGGCCATTCCCAACGGGAAGGATTTGAAATAATTCTCGCCCGGCGCGGTGCCGAAAAAATCTCCCAGGGGGCAGCAGACCGCCGGCTCGCGTTGGCCGTCGAAGCGGATTTCGAGCATCAACTGCCGCAGGGCGGCCATCCGATCTTCGCGGTCTTTATAAGGCGATGCCGGCTTGACGCGAATGGCGGTGATCGCCCGGGCGCCTTCGATCCGCGAGAAATCTCGCGCCGCTCCGGCGGCGATCGTTACTCTCCCTTCAAGGATTTCCTCGCCCACGCGTTTGCCGGCGGGATCGCTGCCGAGCTTCTCGGTAAAATAGGCGTTCACCCTGGCCAATGCCGCCTTGTCTTCCGCGCTCAACTCGATGCTAAACGTCGGCAGCTTGGTCCCTGCGGGGTAAGTAGTGTAGTCGAACTGGTAAAACGCCCCCCAGTCTTTCTCGGCGATGATTTTGCACGATTTTTGGTAGGGAATGGGAAAGTACAAGTTCTGCCCGCTGCTTCCTTTATTATTGAGATCGTAGGAAAGCCGGGGATAGATGAAAGGAGATGTGTCGCCGGAAAAATAATTTTCGAAGGGCAAATCGAGGGCGGGGGTTTCGCCGCCGTCGAGATAAACCTTCACGCGCCCTTTTTCCGCGCGCGCCGACCAGATTCGCCAAATGCAGCCCGGCCCTTCCATTTCGGCCAGGACGAACTTGTCCCCCTCGCGACGGAGAATGCCGTTGCCGTCGCCATTCGCGTCCCAATGGAGATATTTTCCGCTCGCTTCGTCGTACTTGCTGGTCCGGTCGTAGCTCGACCATTGCTTGCAGGTCTCGCCAACAACCGGCAGAACGGATAATTGTTCCAAATCGATCATGCGATTGACGAGATCGACATAGTTCAGTGTTTCCCCAACTGATGCGATCGGTCCTATTAAACCCAGCGCCGCCAAAGAGAAACAGCATCGCATTGTCAGGGATCGCATGTCGTGCTCCTAAGTCATTGCTTCAGAATCTCGATTCCCGAACCGACTTCCGCCGTCCCCAAAGTTACGGGCCGGAAGAGCCCCCCGGCGCCGCCCCAGTCGTAAACGCGCACCGCAATGAACGCTTTTTCGCCGGGCTTGGCGATGCGGGAGAGATTGTGGCTTTTTTTGTCGTTGAACGCGTCCGTGTGGGTGGCGAAATCGCCTCCCTTGCCCGCCAATTGGCCGTTGACGTAAAGCTCGTAAATATCGTCCACGCCTTCGAAAGACAAATAAAATTCACGATCCTTCCAGCGGGCAGGAATTTCGACCGTCGTGCGATACCAGGCCCAGCCATCCACATTGGGATAGTCTTGCGATTCCCAATTCGCGCCGATGCGGATTTTCTTCCATTCCTTTTCCTCCGCAAGTTCGGCTTTCTGCCAGCCTTGCTTCAAACCCTCGTTCCGCGGATCGGGTTTGAAGAGCCAGGCGCTTTCGACGAGGCCGATGCGTTCGGCGTGCAGTTGTTTCTTCAAATTGCCCCACAAGACATCGGGCAGTGCATGCCGGGGAAGAACGGTTGAGTTCAAGTGCGCGACCAATTTCTGCAGCAACCAGCGGCCGGCGGCGTTCTCCCGGCCCGCGTGGCGCACGGCGCTGACCAGCAGACGGCCTTTCGCCGCGCGCGTCTCGAACACGAGTCCGTGAGTCTTCACGGTCTTCAGATCATGAGTGTCCCATAACATCAGGATCGGGTCGATGGCGTCCAAGTAACTTATTTCGGGCACGACGGGACTGGAAAGGTCGAAATGTTGCAGTTCCACCAACAGATCGCGCGGCACTTCAGCCGAAAGGGCATGATCGGGGAGGTAGGGCGCGCCGCGCAAAAACCAATGTTCATTGAGCGGGAAACTGCCCTTCTGGCCATCGGGAAGCAATAGCACGCGCCCGCCGTTTTCCAGCACGCGCACTAGATCGTCGTCGAACCGAGCCGCCGCCACCACGCCTCCCGAATCCTGTCCGTCGAATCGCGGCGCGCCGGGAAAGAGTTCTGCGGCCGTTTCGTCAGAAAGGGAAGCATGCACGCGCACGTTGGCGGACCAATCCGGGCGCGGCGCGGGGACGATCCAGAGCGGCCAATCGTTGCGAAATTCGCCTTGCGCGGTTCGCAGCGCCGCGCATAAGACGAGGCGCCGCGGTTCTTTCCCCGGCGGCAAGGGCCAGTCCAATTCGACGAGGCGGGCGAGCGTGCCGAGGTTCTGTTTGATGTCTTTCCGCTCGAGGCGTTGCAGAACTTCGCTCCCGTTCGCCGTTTCTCGCAGAGTAACTTCCAGTTCGCCTTTTTCGATGGAGTGCGGGCCGAAATGGCTGAGCAGAATTTCGCCGCGCAGCCGCTCGCCCGCCGTGAAGCTGCGCCGGTCCGATTTGCTCGCGAACAGGCACATCGTATCGCGTTGCCAAGCCCAATCGGCCTCCGACCACTTGGGTTGCCCCGAATAATCGAGCAATCCCATCGATGCATTGGGGATGTCGCGAATGACGCTGACGTTATACCCGCCATAGGGGATTTCGCGGCGATACGCTTCAATTTGAAATTTCCGCATGAGGAGGCCGTAGCGGAGCGAATCGGAACGGAGTTGTTCGATTCCGCCGGAACCAGCCGTTTTGCGCATTCGCTCCTCCCAGCGAAAAGTTTCCTCCATCACCCCGGGAGCCCACCAAGGGTGCTCGTCGCCGAGCCGGGCCGCGAGGGCCTCGCGGTCGATCCACGTATCGGCGGCGATGGCTTCGCCCAGCATCATCGGCTTCAGGCCGTGGGCGCGGATATATTCGTTGAAATCCTGCAGCGTTTTCACCCAGGTGTGATTATTGCCGTAAGGATGGTCGTCGTAAAAATCGTTAATCCGGTTCCAGCCGATCCAACTCGAATCGTCAACGACAATCGCTCCCGGAATCGCTTTTTTCGCCTGGTCGTAGAGGCTTCGAATGACGGATAATTCAGCGCTTCCTCCGGTTTCGCAAGTGAGGCTGCGCAGGATCACCGAAGGGTGGTTGCGGTCGTAGTTAAAGAACTCGCCGAATTCGCGCTGGAGCGGTTCGAGAAATTGCCGGGTGAGCGTCGGATGCCAGGTCGGGTACTCCATCCAGACCATCATGCCCAACTCATCGGCCAGTTCGAAATACCGCTGGGGCGGAATCCAGAGGCAGAATTTCATCATATTGAAGCCGCGCCGCCGGGCATATTCCAGTTCCTCCCGCCATGCCGCTTCGCCCGGATGGGGTGCGGTCAACGGCGGCGAGTATCCCCAATTGAGCAGACCGCGGACTTGTAAGGGCCAGCCGTTCAGCCGCAATTGCGGACCGAATACTTCAACGGTGCGGAAACCCGCGCGCTTGCGGACGAGATCGCCGTCTTTCCCGCCTAAAGCGATCTCCAACTCATAGAGGTTCGGCTCGTCGGGCGACCAAAGGCGGGGATTGGCGATCGCGGCCGATCCGCGAATACGATTTCCCGCGAAATGTACGCGCGGCGGCAAGAGCGTCCAATCGCTCTCGCCGCGAAGTCTGCAACGGATTTCGAGCGCGGGCATCGTCTCCCGCATCTTGCCCGAAAGCGGGATATCGAACCGGATTTCAGACGTTTCCAAATCCCCGATGGCCAGCAGATTCAAGTCGTCGCAGTAGGTTTCCGGCACGACGAGCAAATCCACGTTTTGCCAAAGTCCGCCGAAATGCGGCGCGATAATGGGGAGAAAGCCTTGCGTGTTATGGCCGACTTTTTCGTCGAGTCGCACGCGCAACTCGTGCGGTTTGCCGGCGGCGGCCTTGCGCACCTGGTCCGTGATATCGAACCGGAACGGCGTCCAGCCGCCGAGATGCGAGCCGACTTTTTCGCCGTTCCACCAGACTTCCGCCTCGGTGGCCGCGGCTTGAAAATGCAGCAACGCCCGCTTGCCGGCAGGCAACGCGAAAGGAGCGATGCTTTTCTCGTACCAGCCGACGCCGTTGAATTCGATGCCCTCGTGCCGCTCAAAGCTGGAGGGGAGTTCGACCGTTTTCCACGCGTCGGCCTTGTCGCCGTCGCGCCGGAAGAGCCAATCGCCCCCCAGCGATATCGTTTGCCGCGCGGGATTCGCCGGCGGTTCGGAACCAACTCCCGCGCATGGAAACGTCCCGGAGAACAGAACCGCGAGCAATAAACCAAGCTTGTTCACGACGAACCTCCCATCTAACGGCACTCTCGCTAAAAAACTTCTCGGCGCCCGATGCCATGCCGGGGGTATTTTACACATATTCAGATTAGCCCAACGCCTTGCCAAAAACAAGCCCGAGGCCATCCGCACACTTTCCCCTTTCCCCGGGCCCGTTGCTATGGCGCTGTCCGACAATAAACTACCGAATTCCTATGTAGTAGGCACACTCCGTGTGCCGTAATTCGCGGACGGCACACGGAGTGTGCCTACTACGATTCCGGCAACTTATTGTCGGGCATCGCCTAAGGGAAAATA
>JADLEL010000084.1 GCA_020846145.1 Pirellulales bacterium
AGACCGCGTTTTGTTCGTTGCGGACACGGTTTGGTTGGCGATTCTGCGAGGCGGGAGCCTCGCGGACATTGCGTTCCCAGGCGGGAGCCTGGGAACGAGAAAATCGCGGAGTTGATGTTGGACAGGTCCTAAACAAGACGATTCGCCGCGATTTACATGAAATCCCCCGCTTCGGTTCCTCGAAAGACGGGGGATTTTTCTTTGCGCTGAGGATGTCGTATTCGTTCTGCCCGAGATTGCTGCTCTCGGCGTGCATAGCAGGAAGTCTGCAAAGTCCTCGTTCCCACGCTCCCGCGTGGGAACGCGCTTGAAAGGACGCTCCAGCGTCCGAAGCGCAAGTGCAATGCTCAGAGTTGGTTAGCACCTCTGCGACGCAGGAGCGTCGCGGTATTGCGTTCCCACGCCGGAGCGTGGGAACGAGGAAATCTCTTACACTGCCTACTGCCTACTGCTTACTGCCTACTGCCTACTGCTCGCCACTTTCTCGGCGACGGCCGGTTCGGTAACGAATTGTTCGGAGAAACGGTTGACGTAGTGCAGGCTGCTGGCGCCGCCGCGGAAGCCGACGACGTGCTTGTCGGTGTCGCGGCGTTGGCTGAGGACTCGGCCGGCTTCGATGTCGAACCGCACCGTCCCCTCGCCTTCGCGCTGCACCACCTGGGCTTCGATGGCCGGATCGGTGATGGGCGTGAGAATTTGCGTGGCGATGGCGATCGTGGCCACGCCGGTCTTGACGCTTTCCAACTTGAACCGCTGGACGGCTTTGATCTTCTTCACGCCGCCGGTCGGCAGGGGCAGGTCGATATCGCAGGGCTGCGTCCAGACGTGGCCCACGGCAACCGGCTCGGCGGGCAGGGGGACGGTGATCTCGCCCCCTTCTTGCGACGAGGAGCCTTTAACGGCGTGTTTCTCGCGCTTGACGATCTTGCCGCGCGGGTCGAGCGTAATGGTCGAAAGCGGCACGCCTACGGCGGCGGCCACGTCTTGAAAACCCGGCGGAGCGGTTTTATCGGTGCGGCTGTCGTAGCGAATCTCCCGGCCGCCGGACATCTTTTGCCGCATATCGATCCATTCGACCAGATGCTCGAAGACCGCCGTGCCGTCGGTTCGCACTTCTTTCACGCGCCAGGTTTTCAGGGAAAAGCTCGCCGTTTCGGCGTCTTGCGTACTTTGGGAGACCGAGGTCCGCATCTGCGTCCGCTGTTCGACGCTCCACCGCAGCGTTTCGCCGGGATGGAACAGGTAACGGAGCATGAATTTTTCTTCCTCCGCGCGAAGAGAAATTACGCCGATCGCGAAAACGAACACTGCCGAGGCCAATAGAGAAATTCGCATACTCGCATCCTTTCGAGTAATTGGAGGGCGGGTTATGCCCACCAATAACAAATGCCGTTTCGGACGATGGTGGGCGAAGCCCAACCTACTCTCTCCCCTCTCCCCTCTCCCCTCTCCCCATATTCTTCAACTGTCCGCCCCAGCCGAGTTTTTCGCGGAGGGTGCGGTAGTAGCCGTGGCCTTTGCCGGTGATGAGTTGGAAGCGGGCAGCCGATTTTTCGACGCGCACGCGGTCGCCGGGCAAAATCCGGCCCAGTACCCGGCCATCCACCACCACCGACGTGCCCGGATTGGGATTGGAAACCTCCAGCTCGTAAACGCGGTCGGCGGTATCGACCACCGGCCGGTTGGTGAGCGTGTGCGGGCAGAGCGGCACGACGACGAAGGCCGCCATGCTCTGCCGCAGGATCGGTCCGCCCGCCGAAAGGCAATAGGCCGTCGATCCGACGGGGGTGCTCACGACCAAACCATCGCAACTATAAGTAGTTGCGAGTTCCGAGTCAACGTAAAGATTGATATTTATGACGGAAAAGGGCGTTCCCGCCTGGATGGAGACCTCGTTGAGACCCAATTGGCAGAAAAGCGGTATTTCTTCCCGCAGCAGGGAGCACTCGAACATCAAGTGATCGACGACCTGCAGATTTCCGGCGAGATAGTCGGCGAGGACGGCGAGCAATTCGTCGGTTGCTATATTCGCCAGATATCCCAATTTTCCCATATTGGCTGCAATGATGGGCAATTGGCGGTGGCCCATCTGCCGGGCGGCGCGGAGAATCGAGCCATCGCCACCTAAGACGATGGCCATGTCGGCCTCGATCGCCGACATATCCGACGCGCCGGTGAAATCGCAATGGACGATATTCACCAGTTTTTCGATTTCCGGGCGCAGCCGCCGGGCTTCTTCCAAGACGTGCGGCCGGTCGGCCGCGCCGAGGAGGATCGCACGCAGCGGGTTATTGTTTTTTGGGGGCATTGTTTTGGCACTAGCGACTCAGCAAATATGTTACATCCACCGTGGGGGACGACTAAGAACATACCCATCGGGTTTGCAAACTTTTTCAGGCAATTGACTTGCGGAAATTTTACCGCGCCCTAGATGAAAACATGCCGTTGCCGCATTACTCAGAGCCGCCGAATATCGCCCTGGAGGAAAGGCGACTACGACTCGCTTATCTTCGAATAATCGTTGAATCGACAATATTGGCGCGGTTAGGTCACTGTCGCCGGACATTAAAAAAGCCGTGTCAAAACGGTTTTGAAAAGCATCGGTGATGAGTTCCGTTGCAATGTTTACATCGGTCATCTTCTCCGCATGTTTTTGCCAAATTGCTCCACATGTCTTGCAATGCCGAGGTTCAAGAAGATAATGGCCGTAAAAAATTTTCAGGTTTGGTAATGTTTGAAGAGCCTCGAGATATGTATTTTGTCGTTTCGGTTTTTGGGGATCGGTTGCGGAAGTCACTCTGCTGGTAAAGTATTTCGTTTCAACCAATAGTTGGTTTGGTTGTAAAAGTTGTTGGGCTAATTTTGAAACATCTAACCAATAATACCTCCTCCAACCTTGACTTTTTAGGCCAAAGAACAAATTGAACCCATCTATATAAGCGATGACACGTTGCCTCACTCCTGGCGCTCCCCCAACGGCACCTGCATTTCATCCATTTTCTCGACCGGATAGGAAAAAAATGCCTTGACAAATCCTTCGCTTCAATCGATAATACCAATATAGCCCCCTCAGGGATAGCATCCCTGAGCCGACGCCTCCGAAAGGGGGCGTTTCTATTTCTTGCATTCTCCAACAAAATCGTGGGTCTTACACCCTCTGCCGCGTTTCCACGCGAACGCGATGCGGTTGCGGGATGGATTTGACCAGCGCATGGCACGCTTTGGCAATGCCGGCGGCATCGAGGCCGAGATCGGCGAGCAGTTCCTTGCGGCCGCCGTGTTCGACGAATCGGTCGGGCACGCCTAAGCGGCGGACGCGACTCGCATCGATGCCGGCGTCGCCGGCGGACTCCAAAACCGCGCTGCCGAATCCGCCCATCAAAGCGCCTTCCTCGACGATTACGGTGAAGGGCGAATCCTTCATCGCTCGCAGCAACGTCGAGGCATCGAGCGGCTTGACGAATCGGGCGTTGATGACGCCGATCTCGATGCCTTCTTGAGCCAGACGTTCGGCGGCCTCGGCGCAGGCGGGGAAGAGCGCGCCCAAGGCGATAATCGTGCCGTCGCGGCCCGTGCGAAACACTTCGGCCTTGCCCAGTTCCAGCGGCTTGACTTGCCTTGCGACGGTAACCGCATCCGCCTTGGGGAAGCGGATCGCCGTGGGGGCGTCGATCTCGAGGGCCATTTGCACCATCGGGCCGACGTCCGCGGCGTCGCCGGGGGCCATCAGCACCAGATTCGGGAACGGCCGCAGGTAGGCGATATCGAAAACGCCGTGGTGCGTGGGGCCGTCCGGCCCGACGATTCCCGCGCGGTCGAGCAAGAGCGTAACCGGCAGATTTTGCAGGGCCATTTCCTGGAAAATCTGGTCGTAGCTGCGCTGCATGAAGGTGCTGTAAATGGCGACTACCGGCCGCAAACCGCTCTTGGCCAGGCCGGCGGCGAAGGCCACGGCGTGCGATTCGCAGATGCCGACGTCGAAAAACCGCTCGGGAAACTCGTCGCGGATCGGTTCGAACATCGTCCCCTGGCACATGGCGGCGGAGATGGAAACGACCCGGGCGTCGGCTTTCATCCGCTCGCGGACGGCGTCGCGGACGATTTGCGTATAAGCGACGGCCGCACAGCTCTTTAAGGCGACGACTTCGCCGTTCTTCCGCTCGAACGGGGCGGGGGCGTGGAAAGTGGTGGGATCTTCTTCGGCCGGTTGGAAACCGTGTCCCTTTTCGGTAACGACGTGCAACAGGACGGGGCCTTGAAATTCGCCGACCATCCGCAAGTATTTTTGCATCTGGCGGATGTTGTGCCCATCCACCGGCCCGATGTAGCGGAAGCCCAAATCTTCGAAAAGCATCCCGCCCAAGAGGCCGGCCTTGACGGCGTCTTTCATCTGCGTGAGAAAGCGCTCGACGGGATCGCCGATCACCGGCACTTTGTTGAGATATTTCTGGATTTCGGATTTCAGCCCCGTGTAAAACGGATTCATGCGCAGGCGATCGAGCGATTCGGCCAGTCCGCCGACGCGCGGGCAGATGGACATTTTGTTGTCGTTCAAGACGACGATGAGGTTCTTTTTCAAGCCGCCGGCGTGGTTCATGGCCTCGAAAACGATGCCCGAAGGGAAGGCGCCGTCGCCGATGACGGCCACAACGTGTCGTCGATTACTCCCCTCTCCCGACCAACCTTCGGTCGGTGTCCGCCGTGGGGAGATGCTCCCCATTAAATCGTCGCCGACGCGCAGCCCCAGTGCGGTGGCGACGCTGCACCCGGCGTGGCCGGTCATGAAGAGGTCGTAATCGCTTTCGGCCGGATTGGGGTAGCCCATGAGTCCGCCCTTGGCGCGCATGGTGGGAAATTCGTCGTAGCGGCCGGTGAGCATCTTGTGGGGATAGATTTGGTGGCCGGTATCCCACACGAGCCGGTCGCGGCTAAAGTCGAAGGAGGTATGCAGCGCGATGGCCAATTCGACCACGCCCAGGTTCGAGGCGAAATGGGCCGTTCGCGTGCAGGCGAGGCGGCAGATGGCCTCGCGCATCTCCCCGGCCAGTTGGGCAAGCTCTTTTTGCGAAAATTTTTGCAGATCGGCGGGGGTGCGGATCGTGGCGAGCAGTTTGTCCATCAACGATTCCTTTCCAGGACGTAGCGTGCGAGGACCTCCAAGCCGGCGGCCCGCGGCCCGAAGGGCGCGAGCGACTCGCACGCATCCTGCACCAATTGTGCGGCATATCGAGTGCTTTGGTCAATACCGATCAGGCCGGGGAAAGTGAGCTTTCCGCGCCGCGCGTCTTTTCCGGTCCGTTTTCCCATGATTTCCGGCTTGCTGCGAACGTCGAGGAGATCGTCAATGACCTGAAAGGCCAAACCTATATTGTCGCCATAGCGACCGAGGCTTTCAAGTTGCGGTTGCGTAGCCCCCGCCACCAATCCACCCAGATGGAGGGAAACGCGAATCATCGCCCCGGTCTTTCTACGATGGATCGAGGCGAGAAGGTCGTGCGCAGCGGAATGATGAATGATGAATGATGAATGATGAGTGGAAGATTCGCTTTCCGCCTTCTTCCTTCCGCCTTCCCCCTTCCGTATCCCCCCTTCCGCCGTTTCTATCTCCCCTCTCCCCTCACCCCTCTCCCCTTCCATATCATCCGCCTGCCCTCCCACCAGTTGGCAGGCTCCGGCGGCTTCGGCCAAGGCGGCGCAACAGGCCGCGGCGGCGGGGGGGGGCTGGGTGTATTTGGCGACGGTCTCGAAAGCCAGGGTCAGCAGGGCGTCGCCGGCCAAGATGGCCGTGGCTTCGTCGAAGGCTTTGTGGCAGGCGGGACGGCCGCGGCGGAGGTCGTCATCGTCCATCGCCGGCAGATCGTCGTGAATGAGCGAATAGGCGTGGATCATTTCGACCGCGCACGCCGCCGGCAGCGCCGGTTCGATCTCGCCGCCGCAGGCTTCCGTCGCGAGCAGGGCCAGCATCGGCCGCAGCCGTTTGCCGGGCGCGAGGAGGCTGTAGCGCATGGCCTCTTTCAAGCGTTTTGGGCAGTCCGGCCCGAGGTCGGAAAAGCGAACCAAGGCTTCTTCGATTTGCGGCAGCGCCCGATCGGAGATTGTTTGCAAAGTCTGAGTCATCATGCCTTTTGGTGTTCCGGCATTTTCTGAAGCCGGCTATGGCAATAAAGCACTTCCGGGCATAAATCGGCCCCGTTGCTCCATTGGAGGGAGTCATAACTAATACGGACCGAGCGGAATAGATTTTCGTCTTTCAATTCGGCGAACACGCCGCGATCCAAATAGGGTTTCATGGCGAAGAGACGCCGTTCGTCGTTCTCGTAAGTAAGAAGAAGTTGGAAATCGGGCAAAGGCTCAACGGAAATCAAGCGCGGATTCATCGTTCGTTCCTCCCAATATATTATCTTAAAGGATCGATCTTGAACGGCAACTCGCCTTGGGTAGCCAACTGCCAATCGGCCAATAAATCTTCTCGATGCAGTTCCGTCCAAGCGAGAACGAGTTTGGCTTGTTTCGAGGGCAATGAGCCGGCAGTGATTTCTCCGGAGTCGATATTCACCACGGCGGTGTGTTCTTGGTAATATGCATGAAAATGCGGCGGATTATGCTCCGCCCGGTCACAATACATGCGAATCACGATCCCGTAGAACATGGATATGGTCGGCATGGCATTTTTCCTAGGGGATTAAGGTTTTCCGCTTTCTTTATTATAGGTCGCCTCATCGTCGAAGGATTGGGTGAGGGGATTTCCTTCGGCGTCGAAGCCGCTTAAGAGTTCGATTTTGCGTTCGGCCCGTTCGAGAATGTCGTACGATTGCCGCAGCAATTTCACGCCTTCCTCGTAGCGCAGCATCGCTTCGTCGAGGCCCAGTTCGCCCTCTTCCAAGAGGTGCACGATTTCCTCGAGCCGCGCAAGAGCTCGTTCGAAGGAGGGGGCGTCGCCGTTTTCTTCTTTAGCGCTCTTTTTCGCCATTTTTCGAATCCCTCGACGTTGAAACGATTACCGGAGTATTTTGCCGTTCGGCCCATAAGGCCGATGCCGCCTGGCCAAGGAAGCAAGTCTCCGGTCGGCGTAGGTCATGACCGTCCTCTTTGCTCCGATACCTTGGCGCGAACGCAAGTATTAAAACAAGCACAGGAGATACAGGGCAATCGCCAGAGCGATCAAAATCAAAGCGTAGATGACGTAAGCGATTCGCCAGTTGAACGGCTCTTGAATCCGCTCTTCGGTTGAAGGATTTTCCGCGCCGTCGGGGAATTCGTGGCCGCACCATTCGCAGCGGCGGAGATATTGGGGATGGAAGGGTTCATCGCAAGTAGGACAGAGGAGAAGCGGCGCGACTGATTCGGCGGCGACATTTTCTGTTTCTGCTTCGACTTCATGCGCTCCGCATCCGCCCGGCCCGCAATCGCAGCGGGATAAAGCGTCGGCCGAGGGCGTTGGCAGGTCGAGAAGATCGCCCGGATTCGCATCGGCGGGCGGAAAATCGGCGCCGGAAGTACCGCAAAACGCGCAGCGCGTCAGTCGCCGCGCGCCGCACTCCGGGCAGCAGGGCCACGCTTCAAGAATCTCGGCTTCGGGCGTCGTTTGCCGCGAATCCCGATCCCCCTCCCAGCCACCGCCGCTCCCGCGGGAAACTTCCCGATCGTACTTCAGCGCGATTTCCCGCGCGCGCACGGCATCCTCCCGGGCGACCATCACGCGGGCCAGGGTCGGCCAGCCGACGAGATCGACGCCGGAACCGTTCTCCAACACGCCGTTGGCGACCGTCGCCCGAATGCCCTCCGCTTCCAGAATGTTGCACAGAAGCCGAGCTTCCAGCAAATTCTTCGCCCGGTAGATCGTCGGTAATTCTTGCAGCATGACGGTTTTCCCGCGCCCCGGCCCTTTCCTTCTCGGCTTCCACTCATTATTATAGGAGGTTTAAGATATTCCAACCAGCCCGACTCCAGGAGCCGCAAATTGACACTCGCCGAGCATTGGATTGCGTTTTCGATCTTGGTCGCGGTGCTTTTGGCGTTGGACCTTTTCGTGTTCCATCGGCACGACCATACCCCTTCGCTTCGGGAATCGGTGGGCTGGAGCGTCTTTTGGGTGACGTTGGCGCTGGCCTTCAACGGCTGGATTTGGTACTGGTTCGGCGCGCAGCGCGCCTTGGATTATCTGACCGGCTACGTGATCGAAAAATCGCTGTCGGTCGATAACATCTTCGTGTTCGCGGTGATTTTCCGCTTTTTCCTGGTCCCGTTGAAATACCAGTATCGCATCCTCTTCTGGGGCATTTTAGGGGCGGTCGTTCTGCGGCTGATCTTCATTTTGCTGGGCGCCGCGCTCATCGGCAAGTTCCACTGGATCGTGCCGATCTTCGGCCTGTTTTTGATCTACACCGCCGTCAAGCTGGCGCTGCACACGGGCGAAGACGTGCATCCCGAGAAAAATATCGTGCTCCGCGCCGCGCGGCGGTTTTTACCCGTCTCGAAAGGCGGCCACGAACAATACGGCCATGCGTTTTTCGTCCGCGAGGCCGGACGCCGGTGCATCACGCCGATCTTCCTGGTGCTGCTGGTGGTCGAAAGCACCGACGTGCTTTTCGCGGTCGATAGCGTACCCGCCATCTTCGGCATCACCAAGGACCCCTTCATCATCTTCACCTCGAATATCTTCGCCATATTGGGCCTGCGGGCGCTGTACTTCCTTCTGGCGGGAGTGATCGAGATGTTCCGCTATTTGCATTATGGCTTGAGCGCGGTCCTCGGTTTCGTGGGCATCAACATGGTGGCCGATTATCTCGCCGAACTCTATGGCAATTTGCCCGAAAGCGATCACCTCATTCCCACTTGGGCCAAACTCGCCGTGATCGCCTTGTTGCTGGGAATTTCGATGAGCGCCTCGATCTTCGCCGACCGGCGGGAGGAGAAGAGGGGAGAGGGGAGAGGGGAGAGGGGAGAGTAAAGTGGAGAGTGGAGAGTGGAGAGTGGAGAGTTGCCAAAATAACCTTTCTCCCGCGCTCTCCCGTTTTTTAGTGCAATTATTGCATTCCCGCCGGGGAAATCAGTAATTATTTATCTTGAAATCGCCCCGCCGCGGTGCTGCCGAGCGGAAGAATTCGTCTTGCTCTTGCCTCCGAAACGACTATAATTCCTCTATCGGTCGCGGTTTTTTTCGGCGTTCAATTCGGAGGGCTTTTCGATGCTGATCCAGGAAATCCTAGATATCAAAGGCCATGCGGTTTGCACCACCGGCCCGGAGGCCACGCTGGCCGACGTCGCGATCGAGCTGGTCAAGCACAGGATCGGCGCGCTGTTGATCTGCCGGCACGACGACCAGGGCGAAATGGAGCTGCTGGGCATCGTTACCGAGCGCGACATTCTCTATCAGTTCGCCAGCGCCCCGGAGCATTCGGCGCACGTTCCGGTTTCGGAAATCATGACCAAGGACATCATCGCCGCCGCGCCCAGCGACAGCGTGGAGCAACTCTTCGGGGTGTTCACGTCGAAGCGCATCCGCCACCTGCCCGTGCTGCACGACGGGCGACTGGTGGGCATCGTCTCGATCGGCGACCTGGTCAAAGCCCAGCACGACCGCCTGGCGATGGAAAACCGCTTCATGAAGGATTATATCGTGAGCTAATACCGAATAGTCAACGCGCTTGCACGCCGGATATCGCAAGCGTCCCGCCGGGGCATGCGGCGGATCACTTTTTTCGGACGGCGTTTTTCTCGATCGCCGGTTTCACGATTTTCACCAGTTCGAATTCGTCGTCTTTGACCAGTCCGATGCCGGGGGCGTAGATTTTTTCGCCGGTCCCTTTTTCCAGGGAGCTGCTTTCCTTGGAAAGCAGGCATTTTTCGAATTTTCCGGCGGGTGTTTTCACGCTCGCTTCAAGGGAGACGATTTCCGCGCGGTCCATGGCGACGCCGGGGGCGACCTCCTGCTGGAATTTTTCGCCGACCTTGGGTTTGCCCGGCATCATCATGCCGAATACCGCGCCGCCGGCGCCCGAAAGCCAACTTCCTTCATGGTTGACGACCTTGCCGTCCCGGTAGATGTCCACGTCTTCGCCGAAGTAATAGACCGCGCCGGTTTTTTTGTCGATGGCGAAGTAGTTTTGCGAAATTTCGATGAGTCGGCCGGCCTTTTCTTCCCGCTCCTCGACGACGCGCGTCTCGACGCCGTCCACCTTCTTGACTTTATCGGTAACGGTGATGACGAGTTTGTCTTGCCCGCCGCGAAATTCCAGCCGATAGCCCGGCTCCAAAGGGATGAAGTAGGGATTGTTGCCGACGCTGGCCAAATCGGCTTTTTCCACGGCGAATTTCCGCTGAAACTCATCGCCGCGGGCGATAGCGGCCATGAGGACCGCCGCCGTCATTAGCCCAAACGCACGAGAAAACGCGTTCATTTTACGGCTCCTTAAAAAGAAGGGGGGGGGGATTGCACGTCATCGAGTATATCATGCGTCGAGAGCGGGAGGAAGCGGGCGGCGGCTCGATCATTTTTTCCCTCGCCGCGGGCAGTAGCGCAGCGCATAAAATCCGCCCAACGCGATGAGGAGAAGTCCCCACCAAAAATCGGCGTGGAGCCATTGCAAGGCGAGGTCTCGATTTTCGTGCGCGGCGAAAAGGTAGTAAACGCCCACGGCCGTAATGATGAAGCCGTAAACCAGCAACAGCACCCCGATGAAAAACCAGATCGGTATTTGTTCGCGTTCGTGCATGGAAATATGTCCGTAAAATCACCAAAAAATAATGTTCAGCGCCGCCAAAACGATCGCCACGGCGACCGCCCAAAGCATGGGCTTTTCGTACCAGGGGCAAGGCCCTTCGTCGGGTTTTTTTGTTAGCCCCATCACGAGATCTTTCAGTTCAACCTCCGGTTTCGGCGGGGTGAAAAGACTTACTCCGACCGCGATGACCACGCTCAATAAGAAAGTCCATAGCGAACAGTAGATATAAACCGCGATGGGCTTGGCCTTTTCGGAGCGGGCAAGGTATTTATCGTGATTTCGATTGAACTTGGAGGAAAAGCGTTGCAGCACGTCGTGCGCCGCGACGCGAACGCCCGGCTGCAGCACGACCGGCACTCCTTCCACGCCGAATTGGCAAGGTTCGCGCGAATCGGCCAGCACCGCGTCGGGCGCGAGCACGCGGACCTTGAGCACCGGCTCGAGAGCATCGGCTTCCGCGACGATCGTCTGCCGCTTTTCATCGTAAACGGCGTTGGGCAACTCGACCGCCGTCTTGCCGATGACGATTTTGCCTTCCACCAAGGGGTTCTTGCCGGTTTCGAGCGGAATGGGCACGTTGGTGGCGGAGATTTCGCCGCTCTCGACGATCACCTTGACGATTTTTTCGCTATCCTTGCTCCCGTTTACCCCCTTGACGGTTTCCTTCTCCAGCCTCACGACCGTTCCCTGCTCGATATTGACCTGCGGCGCGGGCCGGTAGCCGTCGGGAAAGCTATGCACGAAGACGAACATGCCGATCGAGGCGAGGATCGCGATCAGCAATCCCCAAAAACCGCCGGCGGGCGTGCAGCGCTTCCACATCATCCCCAGGATAATCACGCCGAAAAGCGGCAACAGAAAGAACATGCCCAACGCTTGAAAGAATTCGAGAATGTTCGAAAAGTAGAAGAGCGCGTAGGCCGTGCCGATCGAAATGAACACGCCCACCAGCGAGCACAAGCGGCCCATGTTCAGGTAATGGCGGTCGGAAGCGTTTTTCTTGATGAGCGGTTTGTAAACGTCGTAGGTCCAAACCGTGGCGAAGGCGCTGACGTTGCCGGCCATGCCCGACATGAAGCCGGCGATCATCGCCGTTACTCCCAAGCCGAGCAAGCCCGGCCCCAGGTATTTTCCCATCAACAGGGGCAGAACGTCGTTGTAGGTGCGGAGCGTGATGTTCGCGCGGGGATCGTTTTCGGGAACCAGCACCCGCAGCGTATCGTCGGGATTCGTCAGCACCGCCAGCCCCAGCAGGCCGGGCAGGATGACGATAAACGGCACGCACATCTTGAGCACCGCGCCGATGAGCGTGCCGTTCTGGGCCGAGCGGAGGTCTTTCGCCACGATCACCCGCTGCACCTGCAAGAAGTCGGTGCACCAGTAGGCGAATCCCGACACGGTAAAGCCGAAGACGATGCCGATCCAATCGACGCCCATGGGATTGTCGAACGAGCCGAGATTGCGCCAGAGGGAGGTGAATTCGGGATTTTGCAGCGTGGGGTGGATGACCTGCACGTTGCGCTCGATGGATGCCACCATGTTGGTCCAGCCGCCGGCGTCGATGAGGCCCAGGATCGGTATGAGCAGCGTTCCCAGCCAAATCAGGAAAAACTGCACGACTTCGTTGAAGACCGCGGAGATCAAGCCGGCCAAGGTTACATACACGGCCACCGTCAGCGAGGCGATCCAGATGCTGTAGTCCATGTTCCAGCCGAGCAGGAGATGCAGAATCTTCGCCATCGCGAACATGCTGGCCCCGCTGACCATGACCGTCATGAAGGCGAACGTAATTCCGGCCAGGGTGCTGCTGCGGCCGTCGTAGCGCAGCTTCAAGTAGCCGGGGACCGAATGGGTCTTGCAAATATAATAAAACGGCATCATCACCATCGCGAGAAAGATGATCGCCGGAACGGCGTTGAACCAGTACGAGTGCGCCGCCATCAGGCCGTATTGATAGGTCTGTGCCGACCAACCGATCGTTTCCAAAGCGCTCAGGTTCGCCGAGATGAAGCTCAAACCCGCCACCCAAGCGGTCATTTTCCGCCCGGCCATGAAAAAATCCTCGCCCGTGCCCGCGAACCGCTTCAAATAGAAGCCGATGCCCAGCACGACCGCGAAATAGATCGCAATGATGAGCCAATCGACCGGCGCGAGCGACAATAATTGCTTGGACATGCCGCCGGAGTCGGCGAAAAGATACAAATCGTGCATGTTGGCCTCAATGAGCTGATTTTTTTCCTTCGTTTGGTCGGATTTGTTGGAATCCCATCATACCGAGAAAAGAAACATTATGCAACCGGTTGCATCGAGGAACGCTCTATTTTGAGGAATTCTGGAAAAACATCAAGTGCGGGGCGCCGCCGGAATAAGAAAAAAGGTAACCGTTCACAGGGGACTGTCCCGATTTTCGCGGCGCAAAAGATGATGGTGCCGTAAAAGTGCTTAATCGCCGCGAAAATGGGACTGTCCCCCTCGCGCCGCGGGAAGGGGACAGGTCCAT
>JADLEL010000085.1 GCA_020846145.1 Pirellulales bacterium
CCGACAATAAACTACCGAATTCCTATGTAGTAGGCACACTCCGTGTGCCGTAATTCGCGGACGGCACACGGAGTGTGCCTACTACGATTCCGGCAACTTATTGTCGGGCATCGCCTAAGGGAAAATATTTTTCGGTTGCCCTCGGTGAAGTGCAAGCAGATAACTCAGGAGGGTTATTGAAGTCCAGAGGAAAACTATATATAACTGCAATAGGCTTAATTCTCCCCGCAAGGGGCAGAGAAAGGTTATCTCGTCGCCTGCGGTAATTCTGGTCGGTGTCCCTCGTTCGGAATAAAAGAACCTTTAGATTTCACATTGATCTACTCAATACTCGCAAAGGGATCGTCTCGTGAGCCGTCGCCAAAAATCGCGCAAATCCGAAAATCGCCGTAAAAAAACTCCTTTGTCGGCATTTCACTCGACTCGGAGCCCGCACTTCAAAAAGCTGGGAATAGAAGCGTTGGAAGACCGGCGGCTGCTTTCCGTGGCCTTGTTTGCCAATTCGGGTTTGACGACTCCGGGACTGGCGGGCAGTTACGTGAATCAAGCCTTGCAAACCTACGCGGCGCAGGATGACTGGCGGACGAGCCAGACCATCAGCGGTACACGCGTCGATGCCGCCTTGAATTTCACCACCGGCACGTGGGGCGCGCGGAGTTCCGTCCACATTACGGGGGGCAGCGATGCGAACTGGGAAAATTTCTCGGTGCAGTGGGACGGCTATCTTCAGGTGCCGCAGACCGGCACGCGAATTGCAACGGCGAGCGACGACGGAAGCCGAATGTGGATCGACGCGAACCAAAACGGCGTTTTCGAGTCGAGTGAAATGCTGGACAACGGCTGGGGCGGCATCCACGGCGCGACGACGGGCCAACGGAGCGCCGCTTTGACGGCGGGAGTTTATCCGATTCGCATCCAGTATTACGAGGTCTCGGGCGACAACGTTTGCATGCTCTCCGAATCGCCTTTTATCCCTACGCAGTTCGCCGCCGCGACCGGCAATCCCCGGCAGGTCGTGAAAGTCCTGGTGTTGAATTACGATCCGCAAGCGCCCACGCTGCAGAACCAAAGGGTGCATCAAGTATTCGGCTGGACCGACCCTCGCCGGCTGGCGTCGGATTTCGAGGGAGACGTGGAATGGGCCAGCGGCGGAGCCGTCGATTTGCAGGTGGTGCAGTGGCGCGACGTGCAAGAGTTCCCGGCGATGTTGGACAATTATCGCTACACGCCCGAGGAATACATTGCGAATTGGCAAACGCAAAGCGGCTGGCACAACAGTTCGACGGATTTCTATCGGCTGGCCGAAGAGCAGGGTTTGGCGGAACTGATCAACGGCCACGCCATCGATGAAGTCTGGTGTTTCGGCCCTCCAGGCGTGGATCTGTTCGGCGAGACCTGGATGTTCGGCCCGAACGCGTTTTACGTGAACGGACCCGTGTTTTCGGATATCGGGATCGACCGGGCGGTCGTGGGCTACGGTTTCAACTACGAGCGCGGTCCGGATACGATGATCCACAATCTCGGGCACCGCACCGAGGATTCGGTCAAGCGGCCTTACGGCAACACTTGGAATTTGGCGAATCCTACGTCCGCCTGGGACCGGTTCACCGCCAACTACTGGCAGTCGCCGGCGGGAACCTACGGCATCGGTAGTTGCCACGTTCCCGCGAACGGCGACGCGCACTACGACTATGCCGATACGCGGGTGGTGCAATCGACGGCCAACGACTGGTTGAACTATCCCAATTTGACGGGGGCCACTTCGGCGGTGACTTTGACCAATTGGGCGTTCGGCCAGTACCCCGACTACGGCCGCGATTACCTGGAGTGGTTCTTCGGCCTCATGCCGCGAGCCGGCGGAACCACCGCCGACGGCCGGCAAAATAACTGGTATAAGTACATATACGATTTCAATGCCTACGAGCCGACGACCGGCCTGCCGCGCAACGAGGACGCCTTCGCCGGCGCGGCGACGGTGAAAACCGCCGGGGCCGCAACCTGCGACTTCACCGTCTCCTACTACGATCAAACGGCGATCAACGCCTCGACGATCGATTCGGGCGACGTTCGCGTTACCGGTCCCGGCGGATATAACGTCGCGGCCGTGCCCGTCGGAACCGGCGTCGAGCGGAATACGACCGCGGGAACGGTGCGAACGGTTACCTACCGGATTACGCCGCCAGGCGGATCGTGGGACTTGGCCGATGTCGGCACTTATACGATCTCGATGCAGAGCAACCAGGTGCGCGACACTTCAAACAATGCCGTGCCGTCGGGCAGCATCGGCTCGTTCCGGGTGGCGATCCCGGACCCCGCCGTGTTGGACGTCAATGCCATCGTCGCGGCCGGCGGGGCGGCAATTACCAATACGGCGTTCGACATCGGCACGGCCGCCTATGTATTCGACGGCAATACCGCGACCTTGGCCCGATCGTCGAACACCAATCCGGCCTACGTCCAGGCGGCGTTCACCGCCTCCCGGACCATTCGCGGCTTCAACGCCTACTTCTCCTATGCCGGCGGGAATCCGGGATATCGTTGGCAGGTCGAGACGGCCGACACCCAAACCGATATGGACGGGAAGATCGGGAGCTATCGCCTGGCGGTATCGCCGACCGACACCGTCTCCGACCAGTTTTCCCGCGTAACTTTGACGACGCCCGTAACCGCCAAACTGTTCAAGCTCACGGCCACCCGGCTCACGGGCGACAACTACGTGCATATCAACGAATGGCAATTGCTGGGGGACGCGACAACCGAATCGGACCCGCCCATCGCCTCGGCCGTCCCCGCGAACGTGACCGCGGCGGGAGGAAATGCGAAATTCATCGAGGTAACTTACGCCGACGCCGCCAACGTCGATATGACCTCGGTGGCGACGGGGAACTTGCTGGTTTCCGGCCCGAACGGCTTCAGCGTCGCGCCCTACTTTTACGATGCGAGCGATTTTACCAACGGCGCATCGCGCACGGCGACGTATTGGTTTATCCCGCCCGGAGGCTACTGGGACGTGGCGGACAACGGCGATTACGCGGTAACGCTGCAAGCAAACCAGGTTCGCGACGCCTTCAAAAACGCCGCTGCGCAGGCGGTCGTGCTGGGGGTCTTTCAAGTGAACGTCCCCGCCCTGGTCCGCCGGCCGCTCGGCGACCTCGCCGAATTCAACGCCGCGCAATGGACGGCTTGGGCGCAGGATGCCACCGCGAGCGTTACCGACGATACGACGAAAAAAACGACCGGCGGGGCGTCGGTCCGGTTCGACACGACCGGTGGATTCGACACCTATCTTCGCTACCCGCCGCCGAATACCGCCGATTGGGATCTAACCTACGCGACCAACTTTCACTTCGACGTCTATGCGACGAATCCCAGCCCTTATGGGTTCCAGCAGATCAGTCCTTTGATCCGCCTCTACGATGCGAGCGGAAACTATGCCGAGTATCAGTACTACAAGAACGGGAGCCCCTACCAACTCCTCAATGACGCCCGCGGCGTTTGGAAAAGCCATACCGTCCTACTGGATGCCTCGCAAACGACCACGACCGGTTGGCGGAGGTACACCACGGGAAATCTGCAAATGAACCACATCGTCTCGATCGAGTTCCATGCCGATACCTGGGACGCGGGATTCACGCTGTGGTACGACAACCTGGGCTTCAATCTGCCGTCGAGCTACACCTGCACGTGGGACGGCGGCGGGACCGACAACAAATGGTCCACCGCCGCGAATTGGACGGGCGATATGGCCCCGATGGCCGGCGACGGCCTGATTTTCCCCGCCGGCGCGGCGCAATCGAACAACGTCAACGACTATCCGCCGAGCACGCGGTTCGCTTCGATAACCGTCTCCGGCGGCAGCTACGACATCCAGAATAATCCCATCCGCTCCACTACGGTCGTTGTGCAAGGGAATGCCGCGCTCTCGGCCACTGCAATCGTCTGCGACGCCATCACGATCGGCACAATTGCCGGAGACGCCGAGAACGCCGTTCCCGAGAATAAACCTAATCATCAAGTAATTCCTGCCGATCGATCATTTCCACCGGCTGTCGGTGTCGGCAACTCAACAATTAATAATTCCTCGATCGACAGCCCGATTATCCCCGCACAGTCTCGAGTCGAGCAGACGGGCGCGGAACCGGTTTTTCCAAATCAAACCGCTTCGGCATCTTTTCTTGACGATGCCTTGCCGATGGTTCCTGCCCTGATGCCGGGCATCGGCCAAGCGATAACGACGGCAGAAACTATTTCGATCCCCCGATTGTCCGTTCGGGCAAAACACCAGCTCATCGAGCGTAGTTTTCTCGATCTTTACTCGGAAGAGCTTTTAGCGGGAACATCTAATGCCGAGTTCAATGCCGTGAAGAGTTTTGACGGCCATTTTTTCCACTCCCTGCATAAGCGGCGATTAAAGGATTCGCTTAACGAGGAATTGGCCGATTTCTTAGTTCGATTTTCGACACATTAGCATCATTATCGGGAAGGCATTTCGCGCAAAGTCGCAAAAAATGGACTCGATAACGAGGTATTGTTAAAAAACTCGTTTTTCTTATGCCAATTTGCATAATTTTCTTTGCGTCTTTGCGTCTTTGCGCGAAATAAACCGATACATCCCGATAACCATGCTAAAGTGTCCATAATACCTTCAATTCCCCGGGCCGGAAATGATAAAGGCGGCCCATTGGCGGAGGGGGGCGGTGCGGGCGGCGGGGGTTGGTTTGCCGCCATCGGCCAGTTTCTTCGTCTTGGCGAAGTCCGGGCCGCGCGCGGTCGCCAGTTGCGGGATCTGCTCGGGATGCCGGTAGATCGCCAGTTGCGCCTCGCGGAGCGCGTCGATGGGGCGTTTGTTTTCCTTCCAGAGCTTGTAGTAAAACAACTGCATCAAGGCGGCCGTCGCCTGGTCATCGACCTTCCACAGGCTGGCGACCACGTTCCGCGCGCCGGCCAGTTGAAACGCCCGCACCAGGCCCATCACCCCTTCGCCGCCGGAGACCCGGCCCAGGCCCGTATCGCAGGCCGAAAGCACCACCAAGCGCGTTCCGCGCAGATTCAGCGCGACGATCTCTTCGGCGGTCATGATGCCGTCGTCGCCGCTGGGCAGGCCCAACGAATCGGTCTTGGGGGGCAGATTGGCCCCGGCCAACACCACGCCCGAGAGGATTAGCGGATTGCGGGCCGTTACGCTGCCGCGCCGCGCCGGCATCGAACCGCCGGGACTGCTGAAAAGCCCTTCGCCGGCGGTGTCGTGTTGGGCGGCCGAACGGAACTGCTCGTCGGCAAAGAATCCGTGCGTCGCCAGGTGGATGTAGCCGCATTGCGGCATCTGTTGGCGCAGGGTTTGCTTGTCGGCGTCGAGGCCCTGCAAGACGACCGGCCCGGGCGCGGTTTCCCGCAATTTCTCGATGGCCGCCGTTTCGGCCGCCGTGCCCGGCAAGGCATTCCAAACGATGTGTTGTTTCATGGCCGGGCTGCTACGGAGTATCGGCTCGGCGGGCGAGGCCGCGGCGATGAGCGTTGGTTTTTCCGCCGGCGACTCTTGATAGTTCACGCCGCCGACCAACAGCGCGCGCTCCGAAAGGCGCTTGGTTTCGGTGAGCGCGGCGTAAAGCTGCCGGCCGTGGGAGGCCGTGGCGAGAGTGTAATCTTCCAGCAGGCAGGTATCCGGCTTGCGGCCCGGCAGGGCGGCCCAGGGGATAAAGTTGAGATCCCCGTCGGGCAGCAGATAGAGGGTCGAACAACCGGCCAGGTGCGGCTCCAGGGGATCCCAGAGCTTTTGGCGCAAGACCTTTTCCGGCGGATCGGAAGATGAGGATTTCGGCGCGGCCTGTCCCTCGAATTCCACCCGCCATGCGGCAATCGCCTCGCCAATCGGTTTCGCCGCGCCGAGATCGACCCAGGCCACGGAATATCCTTGCGGGTTCTCGGCACGGCGGAGGATGAAGGCATCGTAATTGCCGTCGGGCTTGGCCTTGTTCGGTTTTTCATCGGCTTGATTCAAGGTGCAAGGGGCGACGAACTGCAACACGGCTGCGCTTTCGGGCAATTGTCGCATGAGGTCTTCCGGGGCGAGGACCCGCAACTGCCGGGCGCGGCGAAAGGTCTCGCTGACCTTGGCCAGTTGGGTTTCCAGTTCTTCCTTGCGGTCGTTGAGTTCGCGGAGCCGCGTTTGACGCGCGGCGCTGTTTTTGGATTGAACCGCCGCGAGCGTCAACTGCGCTAGTTGCTGCTGCGTGGACTGCAAATCGGTCAAAAGTTCTTTGGCCTTGGGCGAATCGGCGACCAGTTGCCGGCGCTCCATAAGCATTCGCGCCACCGGCGCCCGCGTCTTCCAGACTGCCTGAAACGCTTCCGCGTTATGGTCTCCTTGGAGTTTCCGTGAAACGGCCAATACATATTCGGGACAGGCGTGTTGATCGCGCACAAGAGTGATTGCCTGCGCCTCCGGCAGCCAAGACAAGGTGCGATCGAGGATTTGCGACTTTACTTCCAGCGCCTGCCGATGGAGCGGCTCGGCCTTTGCGTACTCGCCTATCGAATAATAAAGCGCCGCCAAGTTGTTCAGGCCGTCGGCGTAATGGGGATGCGCTTCGCCCAAGACCTTTTTGCGAATCTCCAGCGCCTGCCGCAAGAGCGGTTCGGCCTTCGCGTACTCGCCCATCGAATAATACAGCGCCGCCAAGTTGTTCAGGCCGGCGGCGTAAGCGGGATGCGCTTCGCCCAAGACCTTCTTGAAAATCTCCAGCGCCTGCCGAAAGAGCGGTTCGGCCTTCGCGTACTCGCCCATCGATTCATAAAGCGCCGCCAAGTTGTTCAGATTTTGTGCGTAATCGGGATGCGCTTCGCCCAAGACCTTCTTGCGAATCTCCAGCGCCTGCCGCAAGAGCGGTTCGGCCTTTGCGTACTCGCCCATCGAATAATAAAGCGCCGCCAAGTTGTTCAGGCCGTCTGCGTAAGCGGGATGCGCTTCGCACAAGACCTTCTTGAAAATCTCCAGCGCCTGCCGAAAGAGCGGTTCGGCCTTCGCGTACTCGCCCATCGATTC
>JADLEL010000086.1 GCA_020846145.1 Pirellulales bacterium
CACGCCCCGGTCGGGGACTGGTCCATTTTTCGGCGTGAAAACGTATTTTGTGGACAAACGGTAGGCCGAAAACATGGACCTGTCCCCTTCCCGCGGCGCGAGGGGGACAGTCCCCTGTGAACGGTTAATTCGGGGCGAACTCGTTTTGCGGATCTGCTGGAATTCGCGCGGAGACTTTGTGCCATGACTTTGCGGAGAGCATTGTTATTCTCGATTTTTTCGATTTGGGCCGGTTTCTTCCTCCGTGCTTCGCCGGCGCGGGCCGTGGACGTTACGGGAATTCTCCCGGCGGCCATGGATCAGCCGATGATCAATTTTTATATCTCCACCACGGCGAACGGCGCGCCGCTGTCGAATCCCGACGGCGATCCCAATTGGGGATTGCCGTTTTTCAACGTGACCGCTTATTTCGACACCGGCGCGAGCGGCATCCTGCTCAGTTACGAGACCGCCGCTTATTTGAGCGTTCCGAAGAGCTATTCCGGAGGCCAACTCGTAATCTACGAGGACGTGGGCGTGGGCGGCAGCGAACAGTTCAACGTCTCCCAACCGTTGTACATCGCCCTCGCGGGCATTCCCAGCGACGACCTCGACAATCCGCTCACCTATCAATCCGTTTACACGCAAAAATTCGGGCCCGTCCGCTTGCAAATCGCCAAAACTGCCGCCGATCTCTTTCCGGTCGATGTGGTGGGCATTCCGGCGATGGCGGGCAAGGTGATCGTGATGGATCCCAAGCCGCTGGACGACATCTGGTCGTTCGACGGCATTCATACTTACGTCTATAATCCCGGCACGCCGTACCGGCCGGCGACGCCCGACACCGATCCCGGCATCCCCGTCACCAACCACCATATCCGCTTGAGCTATGCCTCGTTCGACAGTTTCACCCAAGTCATCCCCAGCACCGCGGCGGGGCCGACCTTGGCGCAAAATCCGTTCATCGGTCCCAATCCGGTGTCCGCGCTCTACGGCGGCCCCCCCGACGACACGCCCGGCGTCACGATTTCGCTCGGCGGATTGAAAACGACCGGGAGTTTTCTCTTCGACACCGGCGCGGCGGCCTCGATGATTTCCACCGCGCTCGCCGCCGCGCTGCACGTGCGTTACGTCGGCGGAACGCAAGCCAGCGGAACGTTGGAAATGTTCGATCCCGCCCGGCCGGGCTGGTCCGCCTCCATCCCCAATCAATTCACTTTGGAGCTCGGCGGCATCGGCGGCACCGTTTCCGCAACCGGTTTTTATCTCGATAGCATGTTGCTGCGGGCCTTGGAAGGCAATCCACTCGTCGATTCCGATCCGAACCACATCGTATTCCGCAACGTGCCGGTACTGGTCAACGACATCACGGTGCAAAATCCCGTCACCCTGCAAACGCTCACGCTCGACGGGATCTTCGGCATGAACAACCTCGTGGCCAGTTTCGACACCACGACGTTCGACATGGCCACGGGCAATTTCAATTGGATCGTCTTCGATCAGCCGAACGGCATCCTCGGACTCGATCTCAAGGCGTCGGCCGCCTCGTGGACCGGCGGCAGCAATCCCGCTTCCTCGAGTTGGAAGTTGGACGCGAATTGGGACGGCAATAAGGCCCCCGCCGCCGGCTACTCTTTGAAATTCGGCAATATCGCGCCTTCGAGCGTCAATAATATGAACGATTTCGATGCCGGCACTCCCTTTACGGGCATCACCTTTGACGGCGGCACGGCATTCAACCTTCAGGGGAACCGCATCGAGTTGGCCGGCAATGTCGTCAATATCAGCACGAAAGCACAGACCATCGGCCTGGATATGACCCTCGTCGGCGCGGCGCGATCCTTCATCGCCGATTCCGGCGACATCGTGATTAGCGGACATATCGGCGGCGATCAAGGACTCGTGAAGACGGGCGCGAGCAAGTTGGTCCTGAAAACGACGAACACCTATAGCGGAAGCACGACCGTCGGCGAGGGAACGCTTACCTTGGACGGCGGCACCTTGGCCAACTCCTATGCCATTAGCGTTGCCAACGGGGCCACGTTGGAAATTCTCGGCGGTACGCCGACTTTGAGCAAAATCAGCGGCCAAGGAACCGTGTTCGTCGCCGGTTTGGGTACTCGATTGACGTCCTCCGGCATTACCGCGAATTCGCTCACGATCGGCGTCCCCGCGATTTCCGCCGTTTGGACGGGCGGCGGCAATCCCCTGAGTCCGCAGTGGACGAATCCGGCGAATTGGGGCGGAACCGCCCTCAATCCCTTCAATGCCTTGATTTTCGGGCAATCGACGCCGGTCAGCCTCAACAATACCAACGATTTTACGGCCAACACCCAATTCAGCGGAATTTCCTTCGCCGGCAGTTCCGCCTTTACGCTGCTGGGAAATCGCATCGCCCTCGCGGGGAACGTCGTCAACGGCAGTTCGCAAACCCAAACGATCGAACTCGACATGCAACTCGCCGGCGCGGCGCGGGTAATCAACGCCGCCACGGCCGATATCATCGTCGGCGGCCAAATTTCCGGCGCGCAAGGACTGATAAAAACCGGCGTCGGAAAACTCATTTTGAAAGCTTCCAATACTTATTCCGGCTCGACTACCGTCAGCCAAGGCAAAATGATCCTCGACGGCGGCGACCTGGACGACGCCTCGGCGATCGGCCTGGGCAACGGGGCCTCGTTGGAAATCATCGGCGGCGCGCCGACCCTGGGGAATATCGCCGGTCATGGAACGGTGAAGGTTATCGGCGTCAGCACCGCCTTGACCGCCGGCAGGCTCTCGGTCGATTCGCTCGTCATCAACACTTTCGTCGCTTCCTCCCTCTGGACGGGCGGCGGCAATCCGGCCAATCCGAATTGGTCGAATCCGGCGAATTGGGGCGGCACGGCTCCGCAATCCACAAACGCCTTGATTTTCGGGCAATCGATCCCGATAAGCGTCAACAATTTTAACGATTTCGCACCCGACACCCAATTCGCGGGAATCGCCTTTTCGGGCGGTTCGTCCATCTCGCTGCAAGGAAATCGGATCGCGCTGGTGGGCAATGTCGTGAATGCGAGTTCGAAACCGCAAACGATCCAACTCGACATGCAACTTGCCGGCGCGGCGCGGATATTCAACGCCGCCGCGGCCGATCTCGTCGTCGTCGGCCGTCTCTCCGGCACTCAAGGGCTGATTAAAACGGGCGCCGAAGACCTGATCCTCAAAACCGCGAACACCTACGCCGGCAGCACCGCCGTCAACCAGGGTGCGCTGATTCTGGACGGCGGCGACTTGGCCGACGCCTCGGCGATCGGCATCTCCTCCGGCGCGAGCCTAAAAATCCTCGCCGGCACGCCCACGCTGGGCAATATCACTGGAAAGGGGAATCTGACGGTAACCGGGCTCAACACTCGCCTCGCCACCCCCAGCATCTCCCTCAACGCGCTGGCCGTTTCCTCCACGACTCCCGCCGGAGTGCCCGAACCTTCCATGCTCGTTTTGCTGGGCATAAGCGCGACGGCGATATTCCTCGCCGCCAAACATCGCCGGTGAATGCCCCGTGCGTTCCCGATTGATCGGGTATGCCGATCATCGCTTTTCTCTCTTGATCGCCATTAGAAGTTCCCGAACGTAACCGCCGATTTCCTCAAGCACGGTTTCGCGCGATTTTGCCCCGACTTGGGCCATGCGGCGCACGAGCGCGGAGCCGACGATCAGGCCGTCGGCGATCGGCGCGAGCAGCCGCACGTGCTCCGGGAGGCTGATGCCGAAGCCGATGCAGATCGGCAATTCGGTCTGTTCGCGGAGCCGGCTGACGTTTTCGACGATGTTTTGCGGCAGCGTCGTTCGCTCGCCGGTGATGCCCGCCACCGATACGTAGTAGATGAAGCCGGTGGTTCGCTCGGCGATGCGCTTCGCGCGGTCGGGCGGAGTGGTCGGCGTAATGAGTTGGATGAGCGAAAAATCCGCGCGGCGGCAAATCTCCATGAGCGGACCGGATTCTTCGACCGGCAAGTCGGGCACGATCGCCCCGGCCACGCCCGACGCCTTCGCCTCGGCCACGTATTTTTCCACGCCGTGGCGGTGAACGATCGCATAGCTCACCATCGTAACGATCGGAGCAGAGAGCGCGGGCGCGGTTGTCCCCAGCATCTCCAAGATTTGCGACAGCTTGATTTGCTTTGCCAACGCCCGGGTGTAGGAAGCCTGGATGACCGGGCCGTCGGCGATCGGATCGCTGTAGGGAATGCCCAGCTCGCAGATCGGGCAGCCGGCGGAAACGAGTTTTTTCAGCACCGCGGCGGTGAAATCCAGATCGGGATCGCCCGCCGTAATGAAAGGCATGAGCGCCTTGCGGCCGGACGCGCGAAGCGATTGAAATAGTCGGTCGATGGAAGACATAAGAAAAGGATGAAGTATGAAGTATGAATGCTGAATGAATAAACAGCCGCTTGCGGCTTAGTAAAAAATATCTGTCCACTATCCACTGCCCACTATCCACTTTTCAGCGACTACATTTCCACGCCGCGCAATCGGGCGATTTCGGCGGCGTCTTTGTCGCCGCGGCCGGAAAGGCAAACGACGATTATCTCTTCGGGCTTCCGGCGCGATGCTTGTTTCATCGCCTCGGCCACGGCGTGAGAACTTTCCAAAGCGGGCAGGATGCCTTCCGCACGGGCCAGCGCGTCGAAGGCTTCGAGCGCCTCGCGGTCATCGGCGCTCACGTACTCCGCCCGCCCGGTCTCTTTCCAGTAACTATGTTCCGGTCCGGTGCCGGGGTAATCCAAGCCCGCCGAAACGCTATGCACGTCGGCGGTTTGGCCGTCTTCGTCTTGCAAGACGTAGCTGAAACTGCCGTGCAGTACGCCGGGCCGACCGTAGCATAAGGTGGCGGCGTGTTCGCCGGATTTGGTCGATTTTCCGCCGGCCTCGACGCCGACGAGTTTTACGCCGCCATCGGCCACAAACGGATAAAACATGCCTGCCGCATTGCTCCCGCCGCCGACGCAGGCCACCACGACCTCCGGCAGGCGGCCGATTTGTTCGAGACATTGCCGCCGCGTTTCCCGGCCGATGACCGCCTGAAAATCGCGGACGATGCGCGGAAAAGGGTGCGGCCCGACGACCGAGCCGAGCAGGTAATGCGTGGTCTCGACCGTGCTCATCCAATCGCGCATCGCTTCGTTGATGGCGTCGCGCAAGGTGCGCGAGCCGCTTTCGACCGGCCGCACCTCGGCCCCCAGGAGTTTCATGCTGAAGACGTTGGGTCGCTGCCGGCGGATGTCCTCCTCGCCCATATAGACCACGCACTCGAGTCCGAAGCGGGCGCAGGCGGTGGCGGTGGCCACGCCGTGCTGGCCCGCGCCGGTCTCGGCGATCACGCGGCGTTTGCCCATCCGCCGGGCCAAGAGCGCTTGCCCCAGCGTGTTGTTGATCTTGTGCGCCCCGGTGTGATTCAGGTCCTCGCGCTTGAGAAATATCTTCGCCCCACCGCATTGATTCGTAAGTCGCTCGGCGAAATAGAGCGGCGAGGGGCGACCGACGTAGTTCCGATACAAATACTCCAATTCTTCATGAAACGCCGGGTCGGCGGCGGCTTGCTCGTATTCCGCCGATAGCTCGTCGAGCGCGTGGATCAAGGTTTCGGGCACGTAGCGGCCGCCGAACGGACCGAATCGTCCGGCGGCGTCGGGCATTGCTGTCGTGGCGGACATGTAGGAGGCAGGGGATAGGGGATAGGGGATAGGACGCAGGAGAAAAAACGCCGAGGAGGCCATTTTCCTCTCGATCAGGTGGTTGGTCAAGAGTCTGTAAATGCCTGTAGGATCTCGTATCACCCCGGGGCATGGTTAATCCTCAATAACTCTTGCTCTCGAAAGAAAAATTCCTTTGAGGCGAGCATATCGGGTGTGATCGTGCGCTGATGTATGATGGATTTTGCCTCGTCATCGAACCAGCAACTATAAATCTCTTGCACGTTCGATTCTCGAATATACCGTATCAGTTCGGTGACGGAATCTCGAGCCGCGGTCAAATGCTCAGCATCTTCTTCGATAATTGCCGGCCAAAACTGAAACCGCAACCACAGCCCTCATAGCTGCCTGCATAAAGAACATGCGGGTAATGAAAATGTGTCCGTACAATCTCTTGTTCCTTCCTTAATGTCGCAGTATGGAATCGCTGGGCTTCTCTTGGCCAAGTAGGTGATGAGAAGGCATCCTTCGAATATTCCCTTTGCTGAATAATCGGTAAGGGATCGTTAGATGCGATATATATTGCCATGCACATAAATTTCACCTCTTTATCATTTCAGCAACAGCTCCAGATGGCAAGCTATCGCTGTCGCTATTTGTGGATTATTCAAGTTGCGAACTTCCGAGATTTCTTTATCGCCATTCGTGTTGGGTGAAGCCCCCTTTCAGTCTGTCCTTTCCATTAGTTTGCTAATCTCATCAGGCGCGGGAAGTTTGCCTTGCAAGCGTCTGGGCAACGATTCGACAAGCCGCGTCTTCCATTGCGCAACGCCGATCGGTTTACTCATGCCGCGCAACGCGTATTCCACCGTCAGCCGGTCCTTTTCCTTGCATAACAATAATCCGATCGTGGGCTTATCGTCGGGATGGCAGATACGGTCGTCCACTGCGGAAAGATAGAAATTCATCTTGCCGGCGTATTCCGGCTTGAACGGCCCCGTTTTGAGATCCACGATCACGTAACATCGCAATTTGAGGTGATAGAAGAGCAGATCGAGATAGTAATCCTTGCCCTCCACTTCCAAATGCACTTGTCGTCCGACTAGGGCGAATCCCAGTCCCAGTTCAAGGAGAAAACGTTGGACGTGATTCATCAATCCCTTTTCCAACTTACGTTCCTTCGCGGCATCTTCAAGGATCAGAAAATCGAAAATATAGGGGTCTTTGATCGTTTGTTGAGCGAGGTCAGACTGGGGCGAAGGAAGGGTTGTTGCGAAGTTCGTTTGCGCTTTTCCCTCCCGCTCGTGCAAACAGTTCTCAATTTGGATAGCAAGAATATTGCGGGACCAGCCGTTTTCGATGGTTTTCCGCGCATACCAAAGTCGCAACTCCGATTTGTCGAGACGTTCCAGCAATGCGAGATTATGATACCACGTCAATTGTGCAAGCAGCGCTTGCACAAATGCCCGATCCGGCCAAGCGGCGGCGAAAGCCCGCATGTATTTGAGGTTGCGCGGGGAAAATCCCCTCATGCGGGGGAATTCGGCTTTCAAATCGCGGGCCAGACGGTCGATAACCTTCGCTCCCCAGCCGTCTTTTTCCTGCCGATCCAAAATCCCTCGGCCAATATCCCAATAGAGCAAAACCAGTTCGCTGTTCGCAGCGAGCGCCGCGCTCAATTGGGCGGTGCGCACTCGTTCTTTCAGTTTCTGCAAAAAGGAACCGTAATCTTGAACGAGGTTTGATTTCATGGCTTTTTACTTGTGTTGGTGAAGAGCGATTCCAGCCGAGGGATTTAATCCCTCGGCTCGCTTTCGGCTGGGGCGAATTTCCTAACCCTTATAAAACAGCGGCCCTTTTCGCCAGTCTTTGTCCTTGTCGTGGCCGTATTTTTCGACGCGGGGGCGGCGCTCGCGGAGGCGAATCGATTCGAGGGCCAGGTTTTCGCCGTCGGAAAGCCGGTTCTTGCCCACGCACGACAGCCGCAACGTATAAGTTCCCGGTTCGGGCCAGAAATCCATGAGGGGAAATTCCTTGGTGCAGACTTCGGCCGCGTAGAGGTCCAGCGGCTCGCCGAGCTTCACGCCGTCGAGCGCGGCCTGATATTTGCCCAAGTCGGGGCCGCAGGTGGCCGCAACGATCAGCCGCAGCGGCTCCTTGCGCTTCACTTCCACGGGGATTTCGAGCCAGGCGTCGGCGGTCGTCTTCGGCTCGAAGCGAAGTTGCGGCTGCTCGTAAATCTTCGGCAACTCCTGGGCCATCGCCAGGCCCTGCCCGTGATGCTTAGCGGCGGCGAAATCCTTGGCATGGACGATCGTTCGCTCGATGTTCGGCAAATGGCGCTCCTTCGCTGCGGGCATCGGCAGATCGAACGTCGATTCGCCGGTCTGATACCAGTAGGCCACGCTCGAAAAATCATCCTCGCGCTCGTTCCAGTTGATTTGCTTATGGTCCGGATTTTCGTCGATCGAAGTCCAGCCGTAATGCTCGAAGGAGACCTTGATGCCCTTCTCGAACGCGATCGGATCGGCCAGATGCCAGCGGTAGCTCGAAATTTTGCTGCCGATGAGGCGATACGGCTGATCGTAGTAGGCCGTGCCGAAGAAGGGAGTCAAGGTTTTTTTCAATCCCCAGGCCTGGAGGAAATAATCTTCGGTGCCGGTGCCGTAGATCGAGGGCTTCGCTTCGCCGTCGATGAAGATTTTTTCGTCCCCTTCGCCGAACCAGTTCGGGCTGCGCGTGCGGACCGAGAGCAGCGTGCCCACGTAGCGGCCCTTGCCCTTCGTGTCGAGCATCACGTAATCCTTGCCGTGCTCGAGGGGATATTCCTGGCGGTAGCGGGCGTGGAAATACGGCGTGTCGTCGGGGAGGGAATCTTTTTTGATCCAATCGACGTTGTAGTAGAGCAGGCTGATGGGTTTCTCGCCCTGGTTCACGACCTCGATCCGCGCGGACTTGCGGAAGGGCATGTTCCAGTAACAGTTGTACGAGCCGGTATCGCCCACCGCGACCGGCAGGCTGGCCACTTCATAGCGTTTGCCGAAGGCGTTGCAGAAGAAATCGCCCATCGGCGCCTCGACGGCGGGCTTCGCGCGGCCGTCCCAATACATCCGCAACAGCATGTCCTGGTTCGTGGCCGAGCCTTCGGGGGCCCAATCGTGTTTTTCGGGCGGGAAGAACGTGAACCAGATATGCGTAATCGCGCCCGGCCCCGCGGCGTCGAGCACGACCTTGGTTTCGCCGGGCGGAATCCAGAAACAATCTTCATTGCTCCATTCGGTGTTGTCCTTGAGCGGATCGGCTTTGGGATCGTACTTGCCGTCGGTGCCCTTGCGGAACGTCGAAGTCGCCCTCATGCTCCGCCCTTCCGGCGGCTTGGTGAGTTCCTGCAAAAGCGATTGGGCGAACAGCGACGTTTGGAAGATGAGAGCCAACAATCCGGCGAGAGGGAGAGCAAAGCGAGACGGGCGGGGCGATTTTCGCGGATTCATTTTTTTACTCCTTGTGAGAGAGGGATATTGATTGTGAGGGGAGTTTCGTTGAAGGCAGCTACGTCTGCGGCATCGATTCGCATTATTTTACGGTCTTTGCGTCTCTGTGCAAATGGAAGCATAAGGTTCAGAGCGATAGGCGAATACGTTTTCTTGGATTTTCGTTGCGGATGGAGTTTTTTCGACGGGATTGTCATTACGCGATAGGGCGAACGGCAACAAGTGCGTAGTTTCCGGCTTTTTTGAGTTTTTCCATAACGCGCTATGATGTTTTTCTTGGAGTTTTTGGGGGTTCGGCGGATGCGTACGGGAGCGGGCGGCATATTCCTCGGTCAAACGAGGTTTTTGGGGGGGAGTTTTTGCCGAATGCTTTTTTAGGGGCGAGGGGTATGGGGCGAGGGGGGACGGAAGGCTGAATGCTGAAGGTTTGGTCTTGGTTGGTTTTCATTTTAGCAACGGCGGGAGAGGGGGGCAGGGGACAGATCTCGGTTCTATACCTATGTATATAGATAAGGGAGCGGCTTTTTTCAAGCAATAGGTTTCGGATTGCATCGCTAGGCGTTGCTGGGAAAGGGATTTGGACATAGAATAATTTTAGCGGTTTTCCGAGGATTGTTGGGGATGAGCTGGGGAAAGCCGATATATTGACGCCTGCACGGATATTGCACTGCCGAAAACGCCGTCGGCGATTGCCGACACCGGCGTACTGCCGATGGAATGGATCGAATGAGAGATTGCCTCTTGGGCATTCGCCCACCGGTTTAAAAACCGGTGCCACCCCGCGGAGGAGAATCGAGCAAACATGACGAAATATTTTGAGCAAAGGCGGTCAATGATTGCGCCACGTTGACGACTCGGCAAGAGGGGATTATAATCGGATCGGACAATCGAGGATTTGCTTATGGAATCTCCATTGATCATTCGCGGTAAATTCACCCATCAGACGTTCGTCCCCGACGGGCTTCTTCCGGAAGTCGAAGGACCCGCCGAATTGATTGTCTATGTCCGCCCCGCCCAAGATGAAACGAAGTCCGCGGCTTCTCTTTTCGACCTTATCGGCAAGGCGCCGGTTCTGCGGTCCGCCGAAGACCTGGAAATTCAAATTCGCAAAGAGAAGCAGGCGTGGGATGAAGAATGATTTACGTCGATTCCAGTATTATCATTCGTTTGGTCGAGGGATTCGAATCGGTTCGATCTCCCCGGGTGCCCCGGTTCTTTGAACCTGGGTGGCTTTGCCACAAGAGGGCGCTGGGTACGACGATGGATTTGTCCAGCTGTGCCGTGCCCGACCATGCGTCAATAACTTGACTTTCTCAACTTTGCGTCGCAAATCCGCCAAACGTTGCGGCATGGTTCAAAATCCTGTTCATTCGTAGGACAGGTTTCCAACCTGTCATTGGATTTCCCGCAAATTCCATATCTGCGCCATAAGACAGGTTGGAAACCTGTCCTACTTTTGAACCATGCCAAACGTTGCAAATTATTTTTCGGTCTATCTCCTTGTCCCACAACGCCTTGCGATGCAATTAGAAATTTAATTCTTGAAAAAAG
>JADLEL010000087.1 GCA_020846145.1 Pirellulales bacterium
ATCCGCCGCAGGCGTTTCGCAACCGGCAGCCGCGGCAGGCTTGAACGCCCGCGCGATACCGCCGAGCGGTCGGCGAATCGTAGATTTGTTCGAGATTCTCCCCGAGGATATTGCCCAGGAGCGAAGGATACTTGCGGCAGGCATGGACTTCGCCGTCGGGCAAGAGGGCGACGAAATTGAACGCCGCCCCGCAGCCGTGGCCCGTGCAACCGGGGAAGAGCCGGCGGCGGAAATGCGACCGGACGATATTGAAGAGGTTGTCCTTGAATCCGAGCACGGGATTCGTCCGGCTTGCGGCCAGATATCGCATGAGAAACTCGGCGAACTGGCGCTTCTCCGGAACTTCCAGCCCGACGGCCTCGCCCACCGCCGCGAGCCGGTTGAAGGTGAATCGCTCCGTCAGTCCGCGCAAGGTTTCGCCGAGCGGGAGCACTTGTTCGAGGTTCGCCCGCGTGAGCGTGAGCATGACGTGGGTCGTAAGCCCGCGGCATCTGGCGGCGCGGAGAAAATCCATCGCGCGGTCGAAATGACCGGCCCCGCGGATGGCGTCGTTATGTTCGCGCAATCCCTCCAGGCTGACTTGATAATAGGTCGGCGGCCGAATCTCGATCAAGCGCCGGATGGTTTTCGCGTCGAGGGGATTTCCGAGAATCGAATAGGGAATATCCGCCCGGGCGATGGCTTCCAAAAGTTCCCAAAAATGCGCATAGCAGAGCGGATCGCCGCCCGTGAGGCTCAACCGCGGCGCGACGCGTTTTTTTCGACAAAACGCCGCCAGATCGGCGAGCGCCGCGAGGCTTCGATCGAGGCCGAGTTCCGCGCGGCCGGTGCGGTCGTAGCAGTGCCGGCAGCGGTGCGGGCAGGCGTTGGTCAGATGCCACTGCAAGGTAAAGATTTTCGTCTTTCGGCCGAAGAACCACCGCTCGCGGATCATGGGTCGCGCTTTCCGTCGATGAAGGGGAACCACCTCGCGCCGAGGACACGGTCGCCCGCTTGCAGGACTTGCTCCGCCGGCGCCGGCGCGAAATCGTCCGTTCCCGCCCGCTTGAGGAGCAGCGCCAATTCGTTCTCCTCGATCCGCCCGGCAGGTCTTCCGAGTTGAGCCGAGCCGGGCGGAATGAGGCGGTCGAAAAACAACACCAGGTGGTCGTCCAAGACCATGCCGTGCAGCATGTCGGGACAGAGTATCGAGCCGACGAACGTGGGCGCGGCGGCGCCGGAGACGCTCAATACCGCGTCGATCGACAGACCCTGCCGCAATTTCTCGGCCAGCGCGGCGTCGAAAATCCGCATCGCGACGCGGCACGCGGGATGGATGCGTTTCGCGGCCAGTCCGATGCTCAGATTGGCCAGATCGTCGTCGGTGGCGGCCACGATCGCCTTCGCGCCGGCCAGGCCCGCCTTCCGTAAAGTCTCCTCGGTCTTCGCGTTGCCCAGGACCACCGAAACCAACTCGCGGGCAGCTTGAATAAACTCCCCGCTTTCCTTCCGCTCGATGGCCACGACCCGCTCGCCGCGGCGGGCCAGATCGCGGACCAGTCGGAAACCGATGCGCCCCAAACCGGCGACGATGATATGCCCCTGCGAGTGCGCCGTTCCGCGGGCGAACAACTCGCGGAATCTCGCTCGCAAAAACATATCCGTGATGATCCCGAACAGCAGCGCGACGATTGCCGCGCCGCAAAGCATGACGAACGATCCGTAGAGCTTCATCCACGGCGCGGCATCCCTCAGATGGTAGTCGCCGTAGCCCACGGTGGTGACGGTTGTGATGACGAAATAGAACGCATCGATAAAAGGCAGATCGAGCGCGAAATGGAAAACGCCGACGCTGATCAGCACCACCGCCAGCAGCGCGAACGCGGCCGCGCGCATGGCCCGCGGGATTTCCCGCCACCACTGGCGCAGTCCGGAGGCCATCGCGCGCGGAGCGGCCAAAAAACGGCGTTTCCTCTTGACTCGATGAAACCGCGCCGCCGTCGGCAGACGCCTTTTTTCCGCGCGGAGCAGCGTCAGCCGATCGCCGGGTCGAACGACGGCGTCGGCGGGCGGCGGAATCGCCGTCGCTTCGCCTTGCCGAAGCGCGATCGCCGCCACGCGGCGTTCGGCGGCGGCTTGGCCAAGCTTCCTGCCGATCCAGAGCGAATCCGGCTCGACCGTGAGTTGCTCGACGATGCAATTCGTATCCTCGGCGTCGAACGAGCATTGCACGGCATCGCCCAGCGCGGCGGCGAGGAAACCGGGCGCGGCCAAGGCCGAGGCCGAGAGCGCCCGGCGGATATGCACCGATTTTTCCAAGTGAACGGCGAGGTCCTGGTCGAACGAGCGGATCACGATGGCGATGCGGGGATTGAGCCGATGGGCGTCGAGCGCGATGGAGACGTTGGTCAGATCGTCGTTGGTCGCGGCGATGACGGCTTTCGCCCTGGCGACGCCCGCAAGGCGGAGGAGCATTTCCTCGCGCGCGTCGCCGAGGGTAATGGAAAACCGCGACGCATCGGCGGGCTGCAAATCCGGATTGGCTTCCAGCGTGATGACGACGCCCCGTTCGCCGAGCCGGGACAAAAGCGACAGGCACCGCGAACCCACGTGGCCCAAACCGCAGATAATCACGTGGTCCGCAAGCGGCGTTTCTTCGTAAGGAAGGATCATCGACGATACCTTGAATGTTCGCTATCAACCGCATCCCCCGCACCCGCCGCCGCATCCTCCCCCGCAGCCGCCGCCTCCGCCGCAGGACGATCCGCAGCCGCCGGATGCCGAACCGGACTGGCCCGGCGGGTGAATTTTCAAGGTTTTCATCATTCCGCCGAAGGCATCCGGCAGCGCGGCGATGCCGAACGCGGCGGCCAGGAAGGTGAGTTCGCCGTTGGTTTGCGAAAGCTCGAACGTCTGCCGCCGCGTTTTTAGGGAGTCGAAAAAATTGCAGAGATAAGCATACGTCCGGTCGCCCAACGTCGTCCGCGGCCGCAGGGCGACGAGGCAGAGGACGATCGGCGCGGCGACGGCGAGGACTATCAGAAAGATGATGTTCGTATGCCCGCGCGAAAGCGCCACGGCGATTTTGATGCCCGCAATCAGCCAAAGCAGGCCGATCGACATGAGGAGTAGAACAGCCCGCGAAAAGTACGCACCCGCGTCGGGCACAAGACTCATTTGCTTCAAGGGTACGCCCACGGCGTCGGCTTCCGCCTTAATGATCGAATCGGTGCAGACCTCCTGCGCCTTTCCCGGCTCGGCGTATTTCGCCAGAATGGCTTTATCCAGCGGCCGCCGAACTTTGGCCGCGCCGTTGGCGTCTTGGGAAAGCAGGTTTTCGCCGTCGGCGTTCAAGAGACCGCGTTCGAGCAGCGAAACCACCGCGACCCGCAGCACTTCGAGCCGGCCGCCGTGCAAGTAGGCGATTTTGTACGGGTCTTCGGCGACTTTCTTGGCGAGTTCCGTTTCCTGACCTTCTTCGCCGGCTTCCATGCGGCGGCGCACGATCCAAACGGCGACGACCGTGAAAATCGCGAGCATCGCATAGAAGACGAGGAAATCGGGTTCGCGGAGGTCGAAGGGATTGAGATTCATGTTACGCCAGCCTTTCCGCCCGCAAACGCAAGGCCTCGGCCAAAACCATCAATTGGAACATGACGGAACCCGCGGCACCCGGCGGCAAGGCGTGCGTACGGCGGGCTTCGGTGATATAATTCGGCACTTGCGCCGTTTTCTCGTCTTTCGTCGATTCAACGAACTTCTCGAAGGCTTCCTTCGGCGAGGAGAACGCCGCGCCTTCGAGTTCCAGGAGCGTGGCGGCGGCCGCGCGCAAGGGCCCCGACATTTCGGCGATGACGCCCGCCAGTTGCTCCTCGCGGAGGCCGACCGCGGCGTACCGTTCGCGAAGCCGCAGGGAGAGATTCAAAACGACTTGTTGCAGCCGCGCGATTTTCGCCGCCCGGGGGATGGTCAGGCGGGCGATCGCGTCCGCGCCGTAGAGCACCCGGCGGCGGCGGCCGATGTCGTCGAACTTGACCGCGAAGGCTTCGGCGGCGGCGGGCAACTCTGCTTCGAGCACGAACATCGCCGACGCCTTGCCCGCCACGCGGGCCACGCGCAGCGGCTCGCGAAAGGCATCCACGCGGCCCTGCTCGAACTTGCGAAGCACGAACAAGAGGTTCAGATCGGATGTTATCCGCAAGCGCCCCTCGGCCCCGCTGCCGTAGAGAATAACGCTCGCCAGATCGTCCCCGAAGCAGCTTTTCGCCGCCTCGACCAGATTTTCCAGCAACTGCCCGATTTCGGGCGTCAGCCCGGAAACCGAAGATTCCACGTTCGCCGTCATCGTTATTCGTCCCTTCGTAGAGTAGGTTTTACGGGAGTCGATCGAGGCGAAAAGCTTGCATTGCGTTTTTACCACGAATGCGGCTATTCGTCAATCGCCCCTCGAAAATGAGACCGGAGTCCCGCCCTCCCGGATAGAATCGGCGGAGCTTCTGGGTAATTACCCTGCAGTTCCGCAAGTAGGTCGTTTCCGTTGACATAACCACTCATCTGGCCCCGATTTATCGCTTCCGGTCCGGCCTGGGGCAAATCCGCTTTCAAAAATCTCTTGCATCGCGCCGGGATATCTGTTGTAATAATATATAACAGACAGGAGAACCATCCGTTGGGTCCAGACCGGCCAAGAGGTGGACGGATTGCTGGATGCGATCTCGCAACAGTGCCTGGAAGCATTCCCGGCCCGGAAAAAAGAAGCCCTTGCGCGCCAAGGGCAGGAGAAACCGCCATGATGGCACGATTCTACGGTTATATCGATAAAGTGTTCGGGTTCCGCAGGCTGGCGGCCCTGCTTACCGATTCCCGCTCCGCGCCTGCGATTCCCACCGCCGCCATTTTCGGCACGGCCTTCGCCGTGTTCGCCAGGCCGCGCGTCCCCAGCGGCGACAGCGTCGGCCGGGTGTACGCCCCGATGCACCGTGCAATACCGGGATGACGAGGGTTTTACATCTGCGGAAGGCGTCGCGGAACCCTTGCGGGTGTTGCACACCGTGGAGACCGAGCGACGACGAGAACGGATCGCCGGTCAGTGGAAGCACGCCGAGCAGACCTTCTCGTGACACGGCAGCCGTACCCGAGGCGCGGGACTGTCGAATCCCCGCAACGCCCGTGGCTGCCGTGCTGGGGGATTCCCTGCTCTTCGCGCGATTCCGCGACGTTTTCCCCCCTTGGAAAATGCCCGGCGAACGATTTTTGCCGCACGTCCGGCAAGAATCCTCGCTTTTCAGGCGTTTTCTTCACCGCTTTCTAAATCGCGTGAATAAAGGGGACGCAGCTCATTATCCGCTTTAATGAAACGACGTGGACCAAGAGCTTTGCGATGCATATCGAGGCGGAGGACCTGCCCCCCGGCTTCCCCCGCACGACTTACGAGAATTATTGGAATGGGCACGACATCGTGTTGGCGAATTACGACTATGGATCGGAATTGATGAATTAAAGGGGACAGGCGCATATATTGGAAAGGATGGGCTGTTATCTCCGGACCAATCGAGATCCTTATTTCTTCAGATGTGCATGAAGCGATTCATCGACAACGTGCTTGGCGGCGATGGGGCTGAGCGACGGCTCGATGTTCCGGCCGTCTCCTACGTAGGACGAGCCGCGGGGGGCGGCCCAGCGCACCGCGTTGGCGATGATCTTCCGCACGTTGGCGTCGTAATAAAGCGGGAATGCCTCATGCCCCGGACTGAAGTAAAAAATCTTCCCTTTCCCCCGGCGGAACGTGCAGCCCGAACGGAAAACTTCGCCCCCCTCGAACCAGCTTATCGTGATCAATTCGTCCGGCCGGGGAATGTCGAAAAACTCGCCGTACATTTCGACTTGAGGCAGTTCGAAGAACTCGCCTTCGAGTCCATCGACGATCGGATGCGACGGATCGACGATCCACACCCGTTCTTTTTCCGCGGCTTCGCGCCAGCGGAGCATGCAACTGGTCGCCATCATGCGGCGGAAGATTTTCGAGGCATGGGTCGAGTGCAGCGCCAGGAAACCCATTCCTTCCAATACCCGTTGATGGACTCGCTCGACCACGGCATCGCTCACTTGGTCGTGGGCGGCATGTCCCCACCAAGCGAGCACGTCGGTCCGGGCAAGGATCTCCGCCGTCAAACCGTTCTCCGGCTGGTCCAACGTCGCGGTGCGGACTTCGACGGCGGCCCCAAGTTGCTCCCGAATCGCCGCGGAAAGCACCGCATGAATTCCGTCGGGATAAATCATTCGCGTCGATTCGCACGTTCGCTCGTGGATGAACTCGTTCCAAACGGTTACGCGGATGGGTTTGTCGGTCATGGACGCCTCCTCCTATGATTAGTATCTACTCCGGGGCTTGCGTTTTTTTAACGTCAGTTCTTCAGGGATAATGTTTTACAAAAGTTTGTGTTTTCCATTATGCAAATAGCCTGGGTGGAGGAAAGGGGATCGTCAAACCGCCGGCGGAAACCATTAGGGTAGAACGTAAGCGTTCGCGCCCCGGTCGGGGACTGGTCTATTTTTCGGCGGGATATCTTATTTTGCGGACTAACGGAAGGCCGAAAACCTGGACCTATCCCCTTCCCGCGGCGCGAGGGGGACCGTCCCATTTTCGCGGCGATTAAGCACTTTTAGAGCACCATAATCTCTTGCGCCGCATAAATCGGGACGACCCCCGTGAACGGTTACCATTATTTTTCGTAATGGTCGCCGATGCCGGCATGACATTTATTCCCGATTTTGCACCATGCCGCGGATGACGGAGGGCGCGAAACATGCTCGTTTTTCGAGGTTTTTGATGATTGGGGAATTTTTCCTTCCGGTTAAACAAGCCAATTTTGGGTATTTCCGGCATTTTCCGGGAAGGGGATGGCGAATTTCTCGATAAAAACGCGGTTTTTTGGGGGGAGTTTTTCCCGATTCGGTTTTGGGGCTTGGATTTTGGGGGAAATTTGCTCAACGGTTTTCAATAATTCCACGTTAGCGGGAAGGCGGCAAGGGGGAAGGGATTCATTTTGTTGGATCGATGAATGGAGTTTAGGGGATTCCTTGGTTATCGGCAAGGGATTTTTGCGGGGGGATTTCGCTCCGAGGGGCGGAGGCGCTGTGCGCAATCATGTAAATATGTATATATAGGAGCGGGCGGCTTTTTTCAAGCATCAAGTTTTTGATTGTTTTGCAAGGCGTTGCGGGTGAAGGAGTTGGGATAGAAAATAATTGGACCGATTGGGCGGCGTTTTGTAGCGGGAGCCGGGACTGGCCGATATGTTGATGCTCGTTTAGGTAGGGCAGTGCGGGACAAGCCGTCAAGGGAATCCGGTTAAACGCTGAACGCGAAAGGGCGAAAAGGCGAAATCGCGAAACGAACGTTGTGCATGGGAATGCAATAGATAGCTCAAAATGAAGCTAATCCGTGGCCAATAAATCGCAGATATGCTATAAAAGGGGCATGAAGCGTCCACGGCTCATTGTCGGCATCCTGGCGATTGTCCATCTTCTTTTGGCCGCATTCGCTTTTTATTATCTGAATTCGCGTATATTTTATTTTTCTCATATATTTTATTGGCTGACTTCTCATACAGGTGACTGGCTCGAATACCTACTGCTCGCGCTTTTCCCCAGCCAAGGCGGCCTCATCAGCATTTGGGCCGCTTTGGGCAGACGAACGCCATTGCGTGTGGCGCTGGCGTGCATCGGCATTGTCGTCTGCCTTCGGATTGTAAATGGCCATCATTCCGACATCCGTCCGGCGATGGTGTACTTGAGCATTCAAGCGGCGAGCATGACCATCCTGCTGTTGCTGTTTCGCTTGACGGGGCTGGCGATGGCGACTACTCCTCTGGAGTCCCGGAGTCCAAAGCCGTTTCAATTCACAATCATGCAGATTATGACCTGGACAGCAACCGTGGCCGTTATCCTGAGTGCATTGCATTATCTTCCTAGCGACTACGCCCGGTTTTTTGCATCGTCCCGTCAAATTAGATTTACTTTGGCAATCGTTGTGAACCAGGGAAGCGTGGCGATAACGTCGATTTGGCTCGTTTTCGGCACGAAATGGCGCGTCTTACGGATTCTCGGAGTATTGGTTGCCATCGGAACGGGAACATGGCTTCTCTATGACTATTACGATTGGCGTTTTGGGATGCTTCTTAGCTTTGAAGCCGCCTGGACTATTCTTTCCCTGCTGGTGGTCCGTTGGGCTGGCTACCGCCTGACGTGGGATTGGCGGCTACGGCGGTTCAAGGAGCCGATGAAAGCGGCGGGATGAGCTTCCAGCCGATACCCCGATTATCGACAAGCGGTTCAAGGACAGGCATGACAAGTGAATACTCCCGATCCCAACCTCCGCTGGTTTTATCCCACGCCGGGGCGTTTGCTTGTCATCTTGCTGGCGGTGGAGGGGGCTTTGCTGTTGTCCGAGCGGTTTCAGTGGTTCGCTTTCAACGAAAAGAAAGGCTGGACGGTGCTGATTGCCGTGGCGGCTGTCGGCGTGTTCTTGCTCCTGATGCTCCTTTGGTTCATCAGCAGCCTCATCTTTCGCTGGCATTTTCAATTCAGCATCAGGTCGCTGCTGGTGTTGACCATCTCCGTTGCCATTCCGTTTAGTTGGTTGGCGGTGGAGATAAAGTGGGCGAGGGAACAGAAGGAGTTGGTGGAGGCAATCACGAAGGATGGAGGAGGGGGAGGGGTGAAGTACGATGATGAATTTGATAAACCTGCGTATCCGCAAGTGTTGGGATGGATGCGGGAACAACTGGGGGACGACTTCTTCCGTAATGTTGCTGTGTTGTGCCTCGGTGACACCCAAATCACGGATGGCGGGCTGGAACTCCTGAATGGGTTGACCCAACTACATGATCTAGACCTCAGCCAGACGAAAATCACGGATGCCGGGCTAAAGCACCTCAAAGGAATGAAACAACTAAGATTACTTGGTTTGGCAAAAACACAAATCACGGATGCCGGGTTGGAATACCTTAAAGGGTTGAAACAACTAGAATTCCTTGACGTTCAGTTTACAAAAATCACAGATGTCGGATTAGAACACCTTAAACGCCTTGACCAACTACAGCTTCTCGACCTCAAGCAAACGCAAATCACAGATACCGGGTTGGAGCACCTAAGAGGATTGAAAAAACTAGAATACTTTGACCTCAGCGATACCAAACTAACAGACGTTGGGTTAGAGCACCTCAAAGGGATGAAACAACTACAACGCCTATCCCTCGCTGACACCCAAATCACGGATGGCGGGCTGGAACTCCTGAATGGGTTGACACAACTACAATACCTAAACCTCAGTCAGACCAAAACCACTGATGCCGGAGTTAAGAAACTTCAGAAGGCATTACCTGCTCTCCAACAAATTAGGCATTAAAACACCTATCCCGGGTGCCCCAGGTTCTTTGAACCTGGGTGGCTTTGCCACAAGAGGGCGCTGGGTATGACGATGGATTTGTCCAGCAGTGCCGTGCCCGACCATGCGTCAATAACTTGACTTTCTCAACTCCGCGTCGCAAATCCGCCAAACGTTGCGGCATGGTTCAAAATCCTGTTCATTCGTAGGACAGGTTTCCAACCTGTCATTGGATTTCCCGCAAATTCCATATCTGTGCCATAAGACAGGTTGGAAACCTGTCCTACTTTTGAACCATGCCAAACGTTGCAAATTATTTTTCGGTCTATCTCCTTGTCCCACAACGCCTTGCGATGCAATTAGAAATTTAATTCTTGAAAAAAG
>JADLEL010000088.1 GCA_020846145.1 Pirellulales bacterium
CGACTGTCGTCCCTTCGGGACTTATGAAATGTCAATCTGGCTAATGACTGTCGTCCCTTCGGGACTTATGAAATGTCAATCTGGCTAACGACTGTCGTCCCTTCGGGACTTATGAAATGTCAATCTGATAAACAACGCCAAGCAATTTTATTTCTTTCCGCTTCGCGCCTCCAGGCAATCGAGGATCAGGCCGAAAACCTTTTGAACGGCCTTATCGGCTTTTTCGCTCTTGTTGTACAATTCGTATTGACGGCGGATTTCTGCGGTCGTCAACAGTACGCCGTGTTTTTCCACGTTCGCGCGGAAGGCATCGACCGCCGCCAGCCGGAGTTCCACGGGCGAAGTATCGCGGTTGGCCACGTCGAGCATCGCCCGCTGAGATTCGGGTGAGTTGACGTTCGCCAGCACGGCCAAAGCCTTTGCGGCAAGTGCGGGTATTTTTAGCGCGGCGATCACAGGCTCTTGAATTTGACGAACGTCGTACAGTTTGGGCGAACGGCCGAACTCGGCGAGGAGATCGAGCGCTTCGCCCGCCTCGCGCAGCCGCTCTTCGGGCCGCACAAGGTCGCGGGGCTTGATCGACGCTAGTTGCTCGACTTCCCACTTAACGGCGGCATCGTCGTTGGGGCGGGGAAAATCCATCGTCAGCGGATCGGACTTGGCGACGTGCTCGGCCCGGTCGAAAAATCCCGCCCGGGCGATTAGCCCCAAGCGAACGTCGGCGCTGCGGTCGTCGCGGCGGATTTGCTGCAAGAGCAGATCGATGGAGGGGAGACTGATGCCCGCGTCGATCATGGCGATTTCGTAATCGGGCGAGGCGAGCAGTTTCTGCATCACTTCCTTGCCGGTGTTGGCGGTATCGACGGAAAAGCCCGCCGCCGAGAGGCCCGAAACGAGCCGGGGGATATTGTTCAAATTCGGCCCCGCCACGAGCGCCTTGCGGGTTCCCGTGCCGGCGGCGAAAAACGCCAAGGCCTGCGTTACGCTACTGGAGCCGGGATACGGTTTCTCCGGCTTGAGTTTCGCGATCGCCTGAAGGGCCGCCATCCGCAAACGGCGGTCGGGCTGTTGAACGGCTTTGACCAGGATCGACTGCCCGCTTGTCGGATAGAGCAAAGCGTCAGCTTTGCCGCTTTGCCCCATGGCGGTTGCTAATGCCGTCGCCGCCGGATAATGTTTCGTGGAAATCGCATATTCCAATAACTCTTGGCATTTGTTGAGATTGCCCGATTCGAGTAAAGGCGTCCTCCGTTCTTTGGAGGGCGATTTATCGAGTCCGTTTTGGTAGGCATCCAGTTCGAGTGTTGCCGTCCAGTAGATCAATCCCGCCTCGCGATTTTCAGGCTCCAGCGCCAAAGCATCGTGGGCCATACGCGCCGCCGCGGCCAAGCGGGCATCCTCAACCGGTAGAGAAGCGATTTCGCATTGATGCTGTTTGTCATCCCATCGCCATATTTCGACTTTGCCATCCGCGGCGTCGGGCAGCGCAGGTTGGCGATTGAGATAAAGATTGGCGGCCATCGACAACAGTTTAATCGCCTCGGATTTCGTCAGAATCTTTCCGCCCGTCAGCCGTTTCAAGGCATACTGTGCGGCGGCAGTGATGGCCGATTCCTTTCCGCCGCCTTCGGCTTGCGGAACGGCGGGAGCAAGCAGGAAAAATTTCGCGTCGATGGCCACCGCATCGCCCAAGACGATGATTGCCTGCTCATTGAGCTTGGAATTGGCGGATTGCATGATGCCGATCAAGGGCGTACTTGCCCGGCGGCCCATCATGGCCAGCGCCGCGCGGACGTATTTGTATTCCGCCTCCCGCACGGGATCGGCCAGGACTTCGATCAAGGCGGCGACGGCGGGCTTGCCCGCCGCTTGTAAATCATGCAAGGCTTCGGTGCGTTTTTCGATGGACGGATCTTGCAGAAGCTTCAGTGCCGCCGCGATTTTTTCGGATTTCTGGAATTCGGCGTTCAGGGCTGCGAGCACCGCGTCGCCCAACTGCTTGCCGAAAGGCTGCAAGGCTTCGTCTTGCGTGAACTTGAGGAAGGCTCCCGCGCCGAGTTCGCGGCCCAACGCGGCGAGTCGCGGACCGTCGAGTTTGGCATCCACAATTTTCTTCAAGAATTGTTTCGCCATCGCGGGCTGGCGGAGATCGACCAGGATTTTCGCCGTTTTCGCCCATTCGCCCGGCGTGGCCGGATTCGCCGCCAAGAGCGCCGCCACCGCCGGATCGCTCGGCAGTACGTCCGACTTGCCGAACGCCTCGTCGCCCGCCTCCGCAGCCGGCTTGCCGGCGGGTGTTTTGGTCGCGTCCGGCTTGGGCGCTTCCACTCCGGCGGCGGGCGGTTCCGCCGCCGGCGGTTCGACCTGGGCGAATGAAGTCGTTGCCATGAAGGAAAAGGCAACGAAGGCGCCAATAAAAATTGGGCTAGTATTAGGCGAAGAATGTTTCATGGCATCCCTAATCCCGCTTCAAGGAGGCGGAGCCTCCGGGACGTTGTGTTCCCAGGCGGAGCCTGCGAACAAGATTATATTTCCAAGCGTTTTTTCCACCGCTCAACTTGTTTCCGAACTTCCGCCGGCGCGGTCGAGCCGTAGCTCTGCATGGCCGCCACGGCTTGTTCCACGCCGAGCACGCCGTAAACGCTTTCGTCCAGATCGGGCGCGGCCGCTTGGAATTCGGTAAGCGGAAGATCGGCCAGGCGAACGCCCCGGTCCATCGCCGTGCGGACCAATCGGCCGACCAGCCCGTGGGCGGTGCGCTGCGGAATGCCCCGGCCGATCAAATACTCCATGAACGTCGTGGCGTCGAGGTAGCCGCGGTCCAAGCGTTCGGCAATCGCCGGAAGGTTGAGTTCCGTCTGCGCGATCAGCGGCGCGGCAAGCGAGAGCGCGGAGTCAACGGTGTCGAAGGCGTCGAACAGCGGCTCCTTGTCTTCCTGCAGATCGCGATTGTACGCCAACGGTAATCCTTTGATAAGCACCAATAACGTCTGCAAGTTTCCGACAACTCGGGCCGTCTTGCCGCGGGTAAGTTCGAGCACGTCGGGATTGACCTTCTGCGGCATGATCGACGAGCCGGTGCAAAACGCCTGCGGCAGTTTGAGGAAATCGAACTCCACGGTGGACCACAAAATCCACTCCTCGGCCCAGGTGCTCAAGTGCTCGGCGATCATCGCCAGCGTAAATACGAACTCGAGCACGAAATCGCGGTCGCTCGAAACATCGAGGCTGTTGGCCGCCACCGACTCGAATCCCAAACGCCGAGCGACCTCCTCCCGGTCGATCGGCAGGCTCGTGCCCGCCAAGGCGGCCGCGCCCAAACTCAACACATTCACGCGCTTGCGGCAATCGGCCAATCGCTCCCGATCGCGCTGGAGCTTTTCGCAATAGCAGAGCCAATAGTGCGGGGCGAGCACCGGCTGGGCGCGCTGAAAATGGGTGTAGCCGGGCAGAATCACGCCGGCATCGCGGTCGCAGCGGCCGATGAACGCTTTTTGAACGTCGAGCAAGCGCACGTCGATCCGATTAATGGCGTCGCGGACCCAAAGGCGCAAATCGGTCGCGATTTGATCATTCCGGCTGCGGGCGGTGTGGAGTTTCCGGCCGACATCGCCGATCCGCTCGATCAGCGCCCGCTCGATATGCGTATGGATATCTTCCCACTCGATGCGGAACTCGAATTTTCCCTGCTCGATTTCTAGGCGAATCGCCTCGAGTCCCTGCTCAATTTGGCGGCATTCCTCGGGTGTGAGCAGCCCGACTTGGGAGAGCATTTGCGCATGCGCGATCGAGGCAGCGATATCGTGCGCAAAGAGCCGCCGGTCGAAGCTCACGCTTTCGGTGAACTGTTCGACGCGTCGGTCGGTTGCTTCGTTGAACACACCCCCCCAAGTTTTTTCCGCCACGGATGCCCTTTCCGAAGTTCGATGAATATTTAGCCCCTGGTGAAAACACCAGGGGCAGAAGGATGCCGGAGAAGAAAAATCACAAGATATTTACTGTAAATAAGTTAGGGCATCATGTCAACGACGAATCAGTCAACGAGCCGAAGGGTTTATCCCCCTCGGCTGGGAAAGCAAGATAGTTTGGCAGTTCCAGCCGAGGGGGATAAATCCATCGGCTCGCTTTTCCTACTTCCGCGCCGATTGGACCGACTTGTCGAGGTTCGCTTCGATCCATTGTTCGAGAGCTTCCCAATCTACAGGGGGGATTTTAGAGCGGTCGGGCCGGAGATGGGCCGCTTCCTTGATGTAGATATGGACAATCTGGTCGGCCGGTTTCTCCGTATTCCAATGCAACAGAATGCGAATGCAGCGGCGAAGCGAGCCGGGAACGTCGATCTCGTGGATGCACATCAAAGCCACGTCGAACCACCCTAATTGCCGGGCGGCCAGGGCGGGGAATTCGGCATCCAGGTCCACGGTGGTGGAAAAAATGGCGCTCGCCACGTCTTCCGGCTTGATGTCGTTGCGGCGGATCATCAGCGCCAACAACTCCCGCGTGGCCTTCATAATCGAGGCGGAGGTGTTTTCCTCGCAAGTCGTCGCTCCGCGAATTCCTCGGCAAGGCATGGTCGGTACTGAGTGAAAGGTGGTGACGGAATCCCGATCCTTCATGGTAAATAAAAAACCCACGGAGGGCAATCCGTGGGGATAAATATCTCGACTCGCGGGAAATGATTCCCTTATTCCGGCGCGACGGAGACGAGTTCGTGGCAGATCGACTCGAAATGCTCCGCGGAGAGCGTTTCCCGCTCTTCGGCGTAGCCGATCAACAGTCCCAGATCGCAGAGCCGGTTGATCCGCCGGGGGTAGCCCTGCGTCAGTTCGCGGAGCGCGGCGAAGGCGTCCGATTCGACGATCGTCCGCTTTGCGCCCGCCACCTTCAGACGGTGCGTAACGTAGGCCGCCGTCTCTTCCACGCAGAACGGACGCAGCAGGCATTTCACGGCCAACCGCTCCTCGAGCGCGGGCATCCGCGCAAGCATGGGGAGGATCGACGATTGGCCGCTCAAGAGGAGCGTGATCGCGGGCCGGCCGTCGATCTCGAAATTCATCAGCAGCCGCGCCGCTTCGAAGGTCGCCGCGTCGTCGATCAAGTGCGACTCGTCGATGACCGCCACCGTATGGCGGCCCTTGGCGAGGTTCGCGGCGAGGAAATGCTGGATGCGCTGGATGCTCGTTTGCACCGAAGGCGTGCTGAAATCGCCGCTCTTGCCCTCCAGTTCGTCGGCCAGGTAGGCCAGCAGTTCGGCGGTGGACATCTGCGGGAAGACGATCTGCACGAAAGGCCGGAAGGTTTCGCCCAGCATCTCGCGGAGCATGTTCGTCAGCAGGGTTTTCCCGGTGCCCGACGGTCCCGCCAACAGCGCGCCCCCGCGGCGATTCTCGATCGCATAGCGCAGCTTCAACAGCGCGGCCTGATGCGATTCGCCGGGATAATAGAACTTCGTGTCCGCTCCCGGCTCGAACGGCTTTTGCCGAAGCTGCCAATAGTGTTCGTACATGATAGGGGCTAGGGGCTAGGGAATGGGGGATGGGAGACAGGGAATGCTGAATGATGAATGATGAATGTCGCGACAATTCATCATTCATCATTCATCATTCATCATTCATCATTCATCATTCATAATTCATACTTCATCATTCATACTTCATACTTTCTCTCCCCTGTCCCCTCTTTTCAATCCACGAAATTTTCCACGACGCCGATGACTTTCGCGCCGGCGTCGCCGAGCGCCTTTCCGACGGCGTCGAATTCGGCGGCGTCGTAACGGCGGAGGTTTTTCACCATCAGCGCGGCGTCGATGCGGCCGGCCATCGCGCCGACGAGCCGCGGATCGAGGAGCGGCGCGCCGCACAGCGGGCCGGGATCGACCAGCACGACATCGAAATGATGCCGCAACGAATGCCAGGTTTCGGCCAGTTGCCGCGCCGCGTCGGCGGGCAATTCGGACGCGCCGAACGGTTCGCGGACCGGCAAAATCACCAACCGCTCGGCGATCGACTCGATGAGCACTTCCTCCAGCGGAAAGCGGCCCGAAAGCACGTCTTCCCAACCGTATTGGGGTAATAGTCCCAAGCGGCGGGCAAGCTGCGGCTGGCTCCAATCGGCTTCGACCAAGGCCGCTTTGAGGCCCTGCACCGCCAGCCGCCGCGCCGAGGCCAAGAGCAGCGACGACGCGCCGTCGCCGGCGCGGCAACCGCCCAACGCGAAGATTTTTTTGCCCCGAATTTGCGCGGCGATCAAGGTCTCGATCACGCGCTCCAATTCGGCATTGGCGCACGCTTCCAGGCGGCCGCAGACCTTCGGCCAGGCGAAATGATCGACCTGCAGCATGGGTTGGAAGAGCCGGATGGCCGGCGCGGGGGGCGGCTCGGCGGCGGCCGATTCATCCCGCAAGGCCCCTTTCATCTCCCGGTTGGCGTTCGCGGGAGCCGGTTTCTTCTCCGAGGGCGGAACTTGCGCGGCGGCGGCGGCAGGCGACGATTCGACGGCTTTCGGAGGAGTTTTTTCGAGGCCGCGGTCCGGCGTCTGCTCCGCGGGAACTCCGGCCGAGACGGTCCGATCGAGGTTCGAGAAGGCGCGCGTGAAATCCTCGGTCCAGCCGTCGGAAAAGGAGTTCGCAGGTTGGCTTTCGCGCGGAATGTCCTGCGCGGCGCGATGCGCGGCGGACGCCTTCACCTCCGGGGCAGGTTCCGCGCGCTCGGCCGCGAGATTTTTCGTCGATTGCGTCTCGGTGGAAGATTTCGAAGCTTGCGTCGCCTTCGGCTCCCGTTGAGGAAGCAACGATTCCATTTCCGCAAAGATGGCGTCGGTGTGCGGGGCGGGCACGGAAGACCGAACATTCGCCGAATTTCCCCCGTCGGTCGTCGCGGAGGGAAGATCGAGCCGATAGAGGACGTTCGCCGCGCCCGGCGCGTTCGGCGCGGGGGCGGAGGACGTTGCTTCGGCGTCGTGGACCGGTTTTTTCGCCGTTTTCCGCGCCGCGCGCGGCGGGTGATGCGGTTTCGGGGCCGTCGGCTTCTTCGCCTTCTTCGCCGCTGCCGGTTTCTTCAGGGAGGCGGTTGTTTTCGATGCCTTTTCCGCGTCGCCGGACTGGGCGATTGCCTCGAATATTCTCTCGTTCGCCGATTTTTCCGGCGATTTCGGCTTGCGCTTCGCGGAATGCTTCGTCGCCGCCGGCGTCGCGGGAGCCGCCTTGACGGACTTCGGCGAAACGGCGTTTTTCGCCGAATCCCGCGCCGCGGCGGCCCGTTGCGCCGGTTCCAAAGCGGCGGGCGCCAAGGCCGGATTATGCTGCGAATACGCTTTGATAAATGCCTGGTCGAGCGCGCTCATCGATGAAATTCCTAATATCTACGGGGAAAACTTCCGGTTACCGGGGGGATGGAATAGCCGTCCGCGTTGACGATGCCGGAATCGGCCGAACCGTAAGGGACGGCGGGGGGAGGACTGCCATCAACCGCCGGCGCCGGACTGCCGACGCGATTTTGCGGCGGGGCTGCCGTGCCCGGCAATGAACTTGACGACGCCGGTTGGACCGTTGGATTCGCCGACGCCGCGGGCCGATTCGGATCGTAGGACGGCGGCGTCCGGGGCGGAATCGCTCCCGCGGGACCGGGGGGCGACGGCGGCGGTCCGTTCGGCGGCAACGCTTGTCCGGTGGAGGGAGGAACCGGGCTTTCGACCGGCGGTTTCCGGCGATAGTCGGGTTCGTATTGGTATCGACGACGGACATCGTTTCGCGCATCGGCCTGGAGGTTTTCGCGATTGACGGCGCCGGGGATGCTCGTCGCCGCGGGTGGAGCATACGGCGAAGTAGCGTTCGCATCCGCCATGCCCTGCATCGCGGCGCCGCCGGAACCGGGCGATTGGTTCGGCATCGCAACGGGCGCGCCGAGGCCGGTCGGCGCGGAAGGAGGCAATGCATTGGATAATTCCGGCGACGCGCGGAACGGTCCCCGATCGGTATTCGCCGCTTCGACCTTTTCGGCGCGAACCTTCGGAAACGGGGAGAATTCTCCAACTTCGGTAACTTGATGGATTTCCACCCTCGGTTGCGGCGCGGGGCCGTTAATTCCGGGGATGATCGTCGGCGTGGAAGCGTCTCCGCGGACATCGGCAGGTTGAGTCGCGGGCTGAATAGCGATTTGTTCCTTGGGCGTATCCGCCAAGGCGTTCATTCCTTTCGGAGGCAAGGGATTGACGAGCGAGCTTTCCGGCGATGCTTTTTTTTCGGGCGCAGGGAGCAGAGGCGGAACGCCCGGCGTAGGCGCGGCCGTGGATTCGGATTTGTTCGTTAGCGAAGCCGATGGAACGGCCGTGGGCCGGCTCGACGTCTTCCCGGTTGGGTCGCCCGCGGAGGTCGTGCCGCCGACCCAAATCGGCGCGAGGCCCGCATTCGGGGCCGGCGATGCCGACGGTAAAGCCGTGCCCGATGTCTCGGTCGCGGTTTTATGGTCGCGCGAGCGCAGGAACGGCACGATCGCCAAAAGAAATATGACGATGCCCGCAACGGCAATCAACCGAGAGGAAAATTTCTGGCTCGGCCGTGGCGAATTTTTTTCCCGAACCGACTCCAAAGGCATTCGCGTTTCAGGTGCGGAAGTCGGGAGTGCCGCGGGATTACTGGGCGTTACGGGCTTGTCGAGGTCGCGGATTCGAGCGATGACCGGCGGCCAAGAGATGCGATCTTCGTCCGGATTTGCAGACTGCACGAAATAATTCGTATTATCACCGCATGGGGGGGGAGTAGTATTCCAAGGGTCCGATCGTTGCGTTTTTCCTGCAATACTCATACCCAGATTCCCTATTTTTACTCGGTTTTGTTTGCGCAGCGCGCCAACGAGGGAAAAATCCATACTCAGGGAATCTATCGGTAACGATTGTGTCGATCTTGAGTATTAAAAGAGTTTTACCGGTTAGGTAAAATAGCGAAAGCGGCCAGAAAACGCTTAGGTGCCGGTCATTTTCACCGATCATTCGGAGCAAAACCGCCAAAATAGCTGTAAAACTATGCCCGAAACGGCATTTTTCGCAAGATCGAGGTCGATTTATGACCTCGCAACCTATTGTCCGGTAAATATTTACGCAATTCCTTCCATTTAGGCTGCATCTTCCCGCAGTTTGAATTATCATGGAAATAGCCTGGAAAATGTACCGCCATGCGCCGCGAGGTCGTTTCGCGCCGTCAATAATACTCACTGAAATAAAGCCAAGGATTCTCCCATGACCCGTAAGTGTTTTTGCTTGGCACTGATCGCCGTCGCCAATCCGCTCGTCGCCTCATTTTCCGCCGCGGCCGCCGAACCGTTGTTGATTTCCGAGGCCGTTGCCCAGCGGCACGGCTTGCAGCGGAGTTGGTTCGCGCAGGCCGACATTGATCGCGGCCGGTCGCGATTACACGACATGAAACTTTACGAGGGCGTGTTGTATCTGATTTCGGATTCGGCGGTGGTGCAGGCGATCGACGCCGAAACCGGGGCCACGCTTTGGTCGAAGCAGATCGGCCTGCCCAAGCATCCCTGCCTGCCGCTGGGCGTGGGAGGCGATATGTTGGCGGTGGTGAACGGTTCGCGGCTCTATGTGGCGAACCGCCACAACGGCAATATTATTTACGAACGCGCCGTGGACGGCGCGCCCGGCGGCGGTCCCGCCGTGTGCGACCGCCGCGTCTATGTGCCCACGACGACGGGCATGATGACCGCGTACCGCGTCGATTTGCTGTACGAAGTGAACCAAAGCCTTCTCGACAAGAAAAATGAGATGTCGCCGGAGGAGTTGCGGCAATTCGAGGCCCATCGGCGGCAAAAAATCCACGTCAACCTCGGCTCCGCGCTGCCGTTGTTCTACCAATCGAAGGGCCGCACGCTGGTGCAACCGCTCGTGATGCGCGAATCGCCGGATGAAGAATACGTGGCGTGGCCCACCGACCAAGGATATATCTACATCGGGCACGTGAATCGCCACAGCGATCGCGCGTTGGAAATTCAATCGCGAATCAAGACCGACGCGGCCATCACCGTGCAGCCCGCCTATCTTCCGCCGATGCCCAACGTCAGCCCCGATTTCGGCGTGCTTTTTTTCGGCTCGAACGACGGATTCGTAACCGCGATTCGGGAAGACGGCGTGGTGTTGTGGCGGTTTCCCACGGGCGAGCCGATCGTGCAGCCGCCCGTGGCCATCGGCGACCGCGTCTATTTTTCGACCCGGCACGGGGGCCTGTATTGCCTGGACGCCAAGCCCGACGAGGCGAGCCGGGCGGTGCGGCGCTGGTATGCCCCCGGCGCGCTGCAATTTCTTTCGGCGAGCAAGAAGCATATCTATGCGGCCGATCGATTCGGCAACACGCTCGCGCTCGACGCCGAAAGCGGCGCGCGGACCGATTCGCTCGATACCGCGAAACTGTCGTCGAAATTCATGAACGCGCAGACCGACCGGCTTTATTTGGCCTCGCCGGAGGGCTTGCTGCAATGCCTGCACGAAATCGGGATCGAGAAGCCGCTGCGCTACGACCTGGATCGCAAGCAAGCGGCGGAGGCGGCGAAACCGGCGGCCGATCAGAAGGCCCCGGGCAAGGCGGGCGAAGAAAGCCCCTTCGCGAAGAAAACGCCCGCGAAAGCGCCGGCGAAAGCGGCGCAGGGCGCCGCGGAAGAACCCGCGCCCGAGGAAAAGCCGGCTCCCGCAGAGAAGCCGGCTCCCGCAGAAAAACCGGCCCCCGCGGGCGGCGACAATCCTTTCGGCGAAAAATAACTTTCCGCGGATCATTCTCCCGCGCTTATCGGGGACGAAACTATTTGTTAGAATGGTTTCGTCCCCGTTCAATTGATCTTCCCCAGGAGCCGGTAACATGCATTTCAAATCGTCGGTATTGTTCATCGCGGCCGTTTTTTTCGGCGGCCTCCATCCGGTTTGCGCGAAAGAACTGGCCGTGGATTTCGAATTCCAACCTCCGCAATGGCGCACGGCCATCTGCCCGCCGGACGATCCTTATAAAACCTTGGTCGATGAGCAAGGCGTGCTGCTCTATCATTACGCGCGGGGCGATTTCGCCACGAAAGTCTCCGTCGCCGCCGACGACCGCGCAAAAACCGTCGGCCAATCGCTGCTCTCGCCGCGCGTGCCGATCGTGCGCACCGAGCGCGAAGCCGGGAATCTAAAAATCGTCGAGGAAGTATTCGCCCTGAAGAAGGCCGGGCCGCCGATGTCGAAGGACGGATATTCGGCCGAGCGCAAAGACCGTGGGATTTTAGATCGCGGCTGGGCGAAACCGCCGGACGGCGTCGCCGGGAAACTCGCCGACGTCGCCGTAGGTTACGGCAAGCCGATCCACTACCAAATCCGCGTACCCGGAAAGGAGCCGGTCGCCGTCGCCGTCGCGCTCTGCGAAGGCTGGCACGGCGAGCCGGGGCGGCGGATTCTCGACGTAGCCGTGGAAGGCGCCGCGCCGCGGCAAGTCGATCCCCTCGCCGAATTGGGCAAGAACCAGGCCGGATTGTTTTGGTTCGACGCAAAGGACGCCGACGGCGACGGGCTGATCGACCTCAAGGTTTCCGCCGCCGAAAAAGCCGCCGATAAAAACGCGATCCTCAACGGCTTTTGGGTCTTCCCCGCGGCAAAAAAACCGCAAGACGCCGCCGTCCTTGCGGGCGCGGTCGATGCCGCTGCCGCCCTGGTCCATTACTCCGGCCAAGCCGACGCCGATTCGAGGAACGACGTGATCCTCGTCCGCGTCACCAACCGGGGCGAGCGGCCGCAAACCATCGCGCCGAAAGTGGTGGTCAACAGCACGAAGAAAATCGAGCGCCTCGACGAGCGGCAAATTCGCGTCGATACCCACGAAACGGTGCTCTGCACGGAGAAGGTTGCATCGGTGAATAAACGAAAGCAGGGCAATGCGGAGGAAGCCGTTCTCGCGCTTGCCCCGATCGCCATCGAACCGGGAAAAACGGCTTCCTTCGCGGCGATTTACTGCGGCGGCGGGCGCGTCGATTGTACGCCGCTTACGCTGGCCGAAGCCGAGACAGAGCGCGAAAAGGCGGAAAACTTTTGGAAAACCGTCGCGCTCCCTTACGACCGCATCGTCGTGCCCGACAAAAATATCCAAGCGCTCTTGGACAGTTCCATCCGCAACATCTGGCAGGCCCGCGAAATCAAAAACGGCCTGCCGGCGTTCCACGTGGGGGCGACCTGCTACCGCTTCCTGTTCATCGTCGATGGGGCGTTTATTCTCGAGGCGGCGAACCTCGTGGGGGCGGGCAAGGATACCCGCGCCGGCATCGCCTACACGCTGACTTTCCAAAAAGAGGATGGCCGCTTCGAAATCCTGCCGCATTACTCGAAGGAAAACGGCATCGTCCTCTGGACCTGCGTTCGCCATGCCATGCTCACGCAGGACAAAGAGTGGCTGCGCTCGATCTGGCCGAAGTTGGAAAAGACCGTCGGCTTCATCGGCCGCTTGCGGCAGGAGAGTTACCGGGACGCTTCGCCCTTGAACGACGGCCTGTTGCCCGCCGGCTACGTCGATGGCGGCATCAACTGTTCCGACCAATTGGAGTACTCGAACGTCTATTGGAATCTGGTCGGCCTGAAGGCAATCGTCGAAGCCGCCCGCTGGCTCGGCAAAACCGAACAGGCCGCCGTCTGGCAAAAGGAATACGACGATTTCGAAGCCGCGTTCCGCAAGGCCGCCGCCCGCGACATGAAAACCGACGACCGCGGCAACCGCTGCCTGCCGATCCTCATGACCACCGACGAAAAAATCCGCAAGTCCGATCCCGAATGGTATATCTACTGCAAGGGTCAATGGACTTTCTGCCACGGCGTTTATCCGGGCCAATTGTTCGCGAAGGACGATCCCCTGGTGAAAGGGAATCTTGCAAACCTCGAAACCTACGAAAAGGAGGGGATGATTACGACCACCGGCTGGCTGACCGGCGGCATTTGGAATTACTTCGCCTCGTTCTACGGCCACGCCGTGCTCTGGCAGGGCGAGGGCCGCAAAGCCGCCGAGACGCTTTACGCCTTCGCCAACCACGCTTCGCCGCTGTTGGCTTGGCTCGAAGAGCAGGGGCTGAAAAACGAACCGATCCGCGAAAACGGCGACATGCCGCACAATTGGGCGAGCGCCGAGTTCATCCGCCTGGCGGTGCACCTACTGGCGCTCGATCGCGGCCGGGAGATGCACCTCTTCGAGGGACTGCCCGTCGAGTGGACGCGGCCCGGCATGGAGACGAAACTCAACGGCCTCGCCACGCCCTTCGGCCCATTGACCTGCTCACTCCGCGTCGGCGGCGACGGCAACACCGCCGCGCTCAAGATCGAGCCGCTCGCCGATCCCGCCTGCGAGAAGATCGTCGTCCATCTCGGCCGCTGGGCCGACGAGGATCCCGAGGCCGCGCTTGCGCTGGACCCGCGGACACGCCGCGAGATAGAAATTCCGCTGCGCCGAAAAGCGCAGTAATGAGATTCGTTCGGCCGATTCTTCGCGCCGTTTCTCCTGCAGCGCCGCGCGCGCGTCGAAGCGGAAGATGGCGTGAAGCAGCAAGCCCGTGAAATAGATGAACGCGCCCGCCCAGAGCACGTCGCTGGCGAAATGGCCGCCGGCGGCCATGCGGGCGATTCCGATCGTGCATCCGGCCGCCAATCCGAGCGCGAGAAAAGCCGCGGCCCATGCCTTGCGGCGGCGATAAAACACGAACGCCGGCGCCATCAGATAAAAACCCATGGAAGCGTGGCCGCAGGGAAAAGAATCGTAGTCGTGCCGCGGATTTTCGCCCGTGGCGAGAACCGGCAAAAATTCCTTTTCGCCGCCGAACTGCTTTATCTGGATCGGCCGCGGACGGCCGCAGAACGGCTTGGAAATGGAGTTCACCAACAGCCCCGGTCCCAAAATCAACAATAATCCCAGAAAAAAACATTCGTAACGGATCGGCCGAATCCGCTTCCAAAAAATCGCCAGGATGCTGGCCGCCATTCCCCCAATGCCGATAATCCACGCCGGATAGATCGCATAGTTATAGAGCCACTTCCAAGGTTGCGCGAAACCCAGCGGCCACCGCAATGGCGACTCCGCGCGGTAGAATAACCGGGCCAAATACAAGTCGGCGTCCGAATAGCGGAAAAACAACGTCGCCATCGCCAACAAGACTAGCGGAATCCAAAACGACGAACTGAAAACGATCGAGCGCACCACCTCCCCAGCCACTTCGCTAGCTCTCCGCAGGGCGTTTTCTCTAGTGAACTCCAGGCGAGATGATTCGCCTTCGAGGGCGAGGAGGTTATTCATCGGCAAAATACTCAAGTTAATGATCGGGAGACACCCCAAAAAGTGTTATAGGAGGCGGGTATTTGTATCCGCTCGGCGATTTTTTTACCAGAGCGATTTATCCCCGTTTCAATCAATATTATCTATCTGAGCAGTCATTTTTCGACCGTTTCGACTTGTCAACCCAATTTTTCAATTGCATCCCGTATTCATTTCATATTGCCTATTATCCGCATACGCCTCATTTTAACCGCAACCGATCAGACCGTTAGCCTTTTCCGCCATGCCACGAACACCCGGTGAATTGAGTTGCGATGCCCTGCGAATCTGGCAGGCGGGGGTCGATGCCGTGCGCGCGGATCGGTTGATCGGCGACCATCTGCGAATCGATGGCCGTTGGCTGATCGTGGGCGAGGAAGAACTCGATCTGCGAACGATTCGCCGGATCGCCGTGGTGGGGGCGGGCAAAGCGGGGGCGGGCATGGCCGAAGCGGTGGAAAACATCCTCGGCCCCCAACTTCGGCGCGAAAAACAACTCGGCGGCTGGGTCAACGTGCCGGCCGATTGCGTCCGCCCGCTAAAGTGCATCCATCTGCACGCGGCGCGGCCGGCCGGAGTCAACGAACCGCGGCCGGAAGGCGTTCGCGGCGCGGAGGAAATCTTGCGGATCGTCGAATTGCTCGGGCTGGACGACCTCAGTTTATGTCTGCTTTCGGGCGGCGGCTCGGCCTTGCTGCCCGCTCCGGCGGATGGCATCACCCTCGAAGATAAATTGGCCGTTACGCGGCACTTGAGCGCGGCCGGGGCGAATATCGATCAACTCAATACCGTGCGAAAGCAACTCAGCCGCATCAAGGGCGGGGGATTATCGCGGGCCTGCCGCGCCGGATTGACGGTTTCGCTCATTATCTCCGACGTGCCCGGCGACCGGCTCGACTCGATCGCCTCCGGGCCAACCGTGGAGGATGCTTCCGCGCCGGAGGAAGCCTTGCGGGTGCTCGAGGAATTTCGCGCACGCGAAGCGGGCGTTTCGCCGAAAATCTTCGCGTATTTGCGGGAAAAACAGAATCGGCACGCGCAATCGTTTAGCCCCCGCGTCCACGCGGGGGCTAAACCTTTATCGTCAACTCCGCGAATCCTCAACTTCGTGATCGGCAATAACGCCACCGCCGTGGATGCGGCCGGCATGGAAGCCGAACGATTGGGCTATGCCCACGCCATGTCCAACTCGAACCGGCCGGAGGGTTTCGCCGAAGACGTCGGCCGGCATCTGGCCGAAATCGCCTTGCGAATGCGAGCCGGCCCCGGTCCCAACTGCCTGATCTCCGGCGGCGAGCCGGTGGTGCGGCTGGTCGAAGCATCGCGGCGGGGATTGGGCGGCCGGAACCAGCAATTGGTCCTGGCCGCGCTGGAATATCTTGCGGAAGACGGCGCGGCGAGCGTGGCTCTGCTGAGCGGCGGCACGGACGGCGAAGACGGCCCCACCGACGCCGCCGGCGCGGTCTTGAACGAAGAGATTCTCGCGGCCGCCAAAGTCCGGCGACTCTCCCCGCGCGATTATCTCGAGCGCAACGATGCCTACCGTTTCTTTGCTCCGCTCGGAGCGCTCATTAAAACCAGTCCCACGCAGACCAACGTCTGCGACTTACGGGTGGTGCTCGTCGATCGCTGACGGGTTTTGCGTTTAGCCCCAATTATTTAGCCCCCCGTGAATACACGGGGGGCTGCTCGGAAACTCATTACAGGATGCGAGTTCTTTGGAATATACGTCATATATTTGCACGCGATGTCCCCCCGGTGTATTCACCGGGGGCTAAATGACTTCGTTGGACGGATGCGCGTTTGCCGTCAAACTTCACGCAGCTTAACGGCTTTCCGCCGTTTCTGCATTTATTGGGGCAAAAATGTTGTTGCCGCGAAAATCAGCCGAATACAAGGATAGCGTGTAATATATTTCGAGCAATCGAGGAGAATAATCATGCGCAGGATGCATTTCATCGGAGCGATCGCGGGCGGTCTGGTTCTGGCTTGCATGACAGCCGCCGTTCAAGCGGATTGCGGTTGCGGGGGGATGTCGAAGCGGAGTTTTTATTCGCTCAGCGGCCCGCCATGCTTTTCGCCGCCGGGTTGCGGCGTATCATCGCCGGGCTGCTGCGAGTGCCCTCCCTCGGCCTGCGACAACGCCTGGGAAGGATACTGCCAGCACAAAGCCAAGTGGCAGGCGTATTTCACGAAAGTCGGAACGCCGCGGCCTTCGTATTATACCGGCCGTTACGGTTGCTGCGGATCGCCCGCGCCGGCCGCGAAAGAGCATCCCGCCGACGAGGCGCCGTCGCCCAAGCCCGCTCCCGCCGCCGATTCGGTGAAGCCTTTGCCGCCGCCGGTCCCCGCGCCGGAAAAGACCTCGCGGGTCAAATTCTTGTATCCCCGAATGCAATAGATCGAGGGAAGCGGCCGGGACCGATGGATTGAAGCCATGCCGCGCTCGGATACGGTCGCGGCCGATCGAAATTTGTCGAAAGCGCGCCGAGGGAATCATCTTCTCGGCGCGCTTGATTCTCTTCAAGAACTTCATGGAGTTCCGCGACGGCTCCCTCGGCAAAGAAAAAAGCCTGTAAGAAATCTTGCGTCAAATTGAGAAATTACTGCACCTTTCCTTCATCCTTGATCCTTACTCCTTGTCCCTTTCCTCCCACACTTTCTTCTTCGCCTTCAGCAGGCGTTCGGTGTAGCTTTCCTGTTCGGGCTTTTGCGACATGTCGGGGGCCGTTTTGGGCTTGCTTTCCTTCGGAGTCGGCGCGGAGGGTTCTTCGAGGACGGTCAGATCGGCGGGCTTGTCGGGCTGGGGCATTTCAAAGCGGACCGCCTCGCGGCGCTGTTCGATCTGCACGGCGACTTCGGCCTTCCGGCTCTTGAGGCGGTCGAGCATCACCACTTCGGCGGGCTTTTCTTCGCGGCGCATGATCCAATTGAGCGCGCGGTGGTAATACGGCGCCATCCAGCCGAAATTGACCTGCACGCGGCGGACGAAAACGTCGCCGAAAAATAGGCAGCTCGCCACGAGCAGAAAATAATGCCAGGCGTCTTGGCTACTCGATGCTTTCGCCAAATCGTGGCGGAACGTGTTGGTCGCCAGCAGGCCCTTGATGCCCTCCCCGCCGGGCGGCATTTCGATCGTTTTGCCCGGCTTTCCGCCCTTGGGCGCCATTTCGGCAAGCTGCTTGAGCAAGACCTCGTTCGGTTCGAGTTCGCGGTATTCGTCGGAATAGGGGACGTTGATGCCGGTGCGGATCGGGGCTTTGCCCGGCCCGGGGCTGACCATGATGAAATAACTGCCGGCCTCATTCGCCGCGAACGAGCCTACATAGCGGCCGGGCGCGGTCTGTTCGATTTTCATCGGCAGCGGTTGCATGTCCGGCCCGACGGCGGTGCCCGACATGGCGAGGAAATTGAGGAATTCGTCGTCCTTGTCGAGGGCGTTGATGATGACGCGGACCTGTCCGTCGGCGGGGTCGGCCGAAACGGTGAACTTGCCGGTGCCGCCGGCGGGCCGCATCGACCAGCGGATCATCTGGCCGAAGAGCTTGTCGTAGAGTTCGAGGTTGACCCAGCCGTCGGTCCAGCGGGCGCCGGCGTCGCTGGTGAATGCGGCCGACTTGCCGAGGCCGTAAGTCCAGCAGGCGAGGATCGTGTTGTTGTCCTCGCTGCCCGCCGGCAGAGGCGAGGTGAGCAGCGTTTCGACCAGGGGGTTCTCTTTTTTACTCGTGAGCACGAAGCCCTTCAGCGGCTCGATGGGATCTTTGATGCCGGAGAGCATTTCGTGCTGGAATTTCACCTTCGGCCTGACGGGCGACTTCTCCCAGATCAGCGGCCGGGCCACGCGGCGGGCCTCGCGCTGGAAGATTTTCGGCAGCGTTTTGGGATTGTTGACGGCGTAGAACTTCCCGCCGGAGTTCACGGCGATGCTGTTGAGCAATCCGCTTTCGGCCGGCCCGTGCGCCCCGATGGCCACGGTGGAGATGGTAACGCCCAAGTTTTTCAACTTGCCGAGGATGCTGCCCGAAGGCCGTGAGGGATCGCCGTCGCTGATGACGATCATGTGCTTGACGGCCTTGTTCGAATCGGGCAGGTTCGCGAAGCCGGTGTAGGCCATCTGCATGCCCGGCTCGAAGTCGGGCATGTCGCCGGGGACCATGCGGTCGAGCCGGGCGAGCATTTGCTGGCGCGAATCGGCGACTTCGATCAGGCCGGTGCCGGCCCTTTTCCAGAGCCACTCTTCGCCCATCCCGCCGTAATGCAGCACGCCGCAATAATCCTGCGGGCCGAGGGCTTCGATGGCCTTCTGTCCGATGACCTTCTGCCAATAATTCCCCTGCGCCATTTCGCTGGCGTGAAAGACCATGACCAGCGCGCCGCGGGGGACGACCTTGGCCGATTTGATTTGGAAATCGACGGGCATGGCCTTTTCCATTTCGCTGCCGGCCCAGCCGCCCGCTCCGAAACTGTTCGGCCCGCCGAGCATGATCAAGCCGGCGCCCATTTGCTGCGTGTTCCGCACGAGCATCGAGATTTGCCCGTCGGTGAATTGCTCGCGGGGCACGTTGGCCAGCACCACGGCATCGAAGGGCTGCAATTCTGCCAGCGTGGTGAAGAGTTGCGTGGTGGGCTGGATTTCGACTTCGAGTTCCTGCTTGCGGAGGTGCTCGGCGAGCGTGTCGAACTCGCCGCGCTTGTCGTCGCCGTTCTCGATCAACAGCACGCGGCCCTTGCCCTGTACGTGCGTGAAGGCCGTCGCCCGATTGTTTTCCGCCAGATCGCCTTCGAGCTTGTCGGGCACGAAGCGGGCTTCGTAAGTGTAGAAATTCGGATTTTCGATCTCCTGCCGCCGCGTAAAAACGTTCTTTCCCGGCCGCAGCGTAATCGGCTCGTCGCTGAGGATATCCTTCCGCTCGCCCGTAACGCGCGTAATGACCAGCCGGCCGGCGACTTCTCCGGTGTTTTTGGCCGTCGGCTCGCGGGTGTTGGTAACGACCACGCGGATGTCGAAGGGCTGGCCGCGGCGGATGTCGGGAGGAATCGCCACGCGCTCGACGATGACCTCCTCCCGCATTCGATAGCGGATCGGCAGCACGTCGATGCCCACGCCCGCGTCGGCGAGCGCATGGGCTTGATCGACGGCGTTGCCGAGGTTCTGGTTGCCGTCGGTGATGACGACGATCCGCTTGGCGGCGTCTTCGGGAAAGGAGGCCTGGGCGAGTTTCATCGCGTCGGCCAGATTGGTGTATTCGGGATCGATCGAGCTTTCGATCTTGCCGGGAATTTGCACGGCGTCGTCGAAGGGGGGGATTTCGATGGCGGCGTCGCGGCCGAAAACGATCGCCCCGGCTCGATCGAATTCCTTCCGCTGCTCTTTGATGGCCGCATTCACGTAAGCGACCTCCGCGTCGCGGTCATCCTGCGGAATACTCTTCGATTGATCGAGCAGATAGAGCACCGTGAGCTTGTCGCTCGTGCGGACGAATTGCATTTCGGCCAACGCCAACACGAGGAGCAACAGCACCAGCGTTCTCAATCCCAAGGCGATCCACTTCCGCACCGTTCCCAAGCCCGCCAGCCGCCGATAGCTATACCACCACAATGCCGGCAGGAGCGCCAGCAGCAGGAGGAACCAGGGGGATTGGAAGGTGAGGGAGTAGGACATCGGATTTTAATGGGAATGTCGGAGGGCGAAGGAAGGACAGTTCAGTCCCGAGGGGGCGGCAGTTCAGTCCCGAAGGGACGATAGTCGTTAGCCAGGGGCGTAAGCCCCTGGGAATCGTTTCGCACCACCATTCAAGCCCCAACGGGGCGGCAGTTCAGTCCCGAAGGGACGATAGTCGTTAGCCAGGGGCGTAAGCCCCTGGGAATCGATTCGCACCACCATTCAAGCCCCAACGGGGCGACAGTTCAGTCCCGAAGGGACGATAGTAACTCTCAATCCCATAGGTATTGTTCGTCGTATTCCATACCGTGCCGTTTCAAAAACGCCACGAATTCCTCTTTGAACGATCGCAATCGATGATGGTCCGCTTGATCGGCAATGTATTTCTTCACGCGACCGATATTCGAATAACTCACCGCAAAGGCGCCATATCCGGCTTGCCAGGCGAATCCGCGCAAATTGGAAAATGTTTGATGAATCCAACGCGATGAATTGGATTTGATATCGCGAACGGCATCGGATACGGCCGTTTGTTTATTCAAGCCCACGAGCAAATGAATATGATCCTGCATTCCGCCCGCCGCCAGCAAAGGGCTATTTTGTTCCCGCAAGGTTCCGCCGATGTATTCGAATAATCGCGTTGCAAAGTCGGCCACGAGGAGTGGATCGCGGTTTTTCGTGCTAAAGATTATATGCAGTGCATGCAGGCAAAGGATTGGGGCATGATGAAAACCTCGAATCGACTGTCGTCCCTTCGGGACTGAACTACCGCCCCGTTGGGGCTTGGTTGGTTAGGCGGTGCGCTTTCCAGGGGCTTACGCCCCTGGCTAACAACTATCGTCCCTTCGGGACTCAATTCACGTACAGATTCTTTGGGACATATTAAACTTGTTAGCAAAACTTCGAGCTTCGGCCTTCGACCTTTTTTTACAATTGTACTACTTGCACTCGGTGGTTGTTCGTGTCGAGCACGTAAACCAATCCTTTGCTGTCGCGGACGATGGCCCAGGGATTGTTGAGTTGGCCTTTTTCCTTGCCCGGCAAGCCCCAATAGCCGAGCGAACGGCCTTCGGGGGTGAATTTCTGCACGCGGTGGTTGCCGAACTCGCTGACATAAACGCTGCCGTTCTCGTCCAGTACGATACCATAAGGATAATGCAGTTGGCCGGCCTGCCTACCCTCCTCGCCCCAAATCTTCAGCAGTTTTCCCTCGGTGTCGAACGCTTGGATGCGGTGGTTGCAGGAGTCGGCCACCCATAGATGGTCGTTTTGGTCGATGGCCATGCTCTGCGGGCGGCCGAATTCGCCCGGTTTCATGCCGTGGCCGCCCCATTGCATTACGAACTTCCCATCGGGCGTGAATTTCTGGATGCGGTCGAATTCGCCGTATTCCGATACATAGTAGTTGTTCCGGGAATCTTGAACCACGTCGGTTACAAAACCGAACTCGCCCGGCTTCTCCCCGTGCGTTCCGCCGATGGTCCTGAGCAATTTTCCTGCGGGCGAATAGATCAATACGCGAAAGTAATGCGTGTCGGCCACCAGCACGTTGCCGTCGTTGCCGATCGAAATGCCCGTCGGCCGGCCGGCTTCGTGGATCGGCGTGGACCAACCGCGCAGAAAAGTGCCGTCGGTTTGGAAGACCTGGATGCGGGCGGTGTAATCGACGATATAGATTCGATCTTCGCGATCGATCGTCATCGCCCGCGGTTTTTGCAGCCGACCGTCCGAAATGCCGCGACGCCCCCAGACGTTCACCAGTTTGCCGATCGTATTATTATCGCCGTCGCAGCCGGCGATAGCAGCGGCCAGCAACAGGAGACTGCCCAGGAGGTAGTAAGGCCGTTGATTGCTCATCGATAAACCCATCCCCCCGCAAGTGTACCCGATTTTCCGATTTCCTGCCAGTCTCGTGCTTAATAATTTGGGTGTTCCTTCAACCATGCTTTCAACCGTTCCATGCCTTCGGTGGTAGAGATTGCGGGGTGATATCCGAAATCGCGGCGGGCGCGGCCGATGTCGTAATAATGGGAGCGGGCGAATTGGGCGGCGAGGAAGCGGGTCATGGGCGGTTCGCTCGCGAGCCGCAAGATTTTATAGAGCAGCTCGAAGCACGCGCCGGCGCGCCAGGCGGTCGCCAGGGAGATCGACTTTTCGACGGGGGGCAAGCCGCCGAGGGCCAGCAATTCGTCGATCCATCTCCAGCAATTCACCGGCTCGCCTTGGCTGATGAAATAGGCATTGCCGGCCACCGGCGAACGGGGAGTGAGCGCGTCGGCGACTTGGAGATGCGCGGCGGCGGCGTTTTCCACATACACGATGTCGATCAGATTCTCGCCGTCGCCGATGCGGATGAGCCGCTTTCTGCGGGCGCGATCATATAAACGGGGGATCAGGGCGCGGTCGCGCGGGCCCCAAATCAAGTGCGGCCGCAGCGAACAGGTCAGCAAGCCGTTTTCTCCGTTGGCGGCCAGCACGGCGCGTTCGGCAATCGCCTTCGAGCGCGGGTAGTGGCCGAGCCATTTCGTCGGATAGGGGGCCGATTCATCGACGCCGCACTGGTCGCGGCCGTCGAAGACCACGCTCGGGCTGCCGGTATAGACCAATCGGCCGACACGATTGCGGCGGCAGGCTTCGAGGACATTCCGCGTGGCGAGCACGTTATTTTCGTGAAAATATCGGCTTTTAACGCCAATGCCGGAAACTCCGGCAACGTGAAAGACGCAATCGATGCCCCGGCACGCCGCAACGACCGCGTTGAAATCCCGCAAATCGGCGGGAATGACGGTTACGCCGAGTGCCGCTAAATCGGACGCGGCAATGCGGCTGGTAGCGGAAACGCGGTCGCCCCGGGCCAGAAGCCGTTCGATAATATAACGTCCGAGGAAACCCCCGGCGCCGGTTACAAGTGCGTACACGGATTTCTCGTTCGCATATTTCCGAGGAATGGCTGGAATAATGACATTTTTCGCATAGGCTAGATTCTAACAGAAGCGAGTGGATGGCAGAATCAGTTTAAGTTATTAACCTGAGTTTTGCATAAGAAGCCCCGAAGGGGCGACAGTCATTAGCCAGGGGCGTCAGTCCCTGGGAGACCGTTTCCACCAACAACAAAGCCCCGAAGGGGCGACAGTCATTAGCCAGGGGCGTCAGTCCCTGGGAGACCGTTTCCACCAACAACAAAGCCCCGAAGGGGCGGCAGTTAAGTCAAAATCTCTCTACTGTCGCCCCGTCGAGGCTAATCGGCATGTGATAATCATTTTCCAGGGGTTGACACCCCCTGGCTAATGACTATCGTCCCTTCAGGACTGAGCTACACTGCTTATCCAAAACTCAGGTTATTAGCGTTAAGTTGCCATTCAATAAAGTTAATATAGATAATCTGGAGATAATGCGACATCGTTGACGATAAGTAAAAAAGGTCTGTCAAGGTTGACATTGTGGCCTTGGCAGACTTGAATGGCACAATGGGAGGGCAGGCGGTGGACGTAAGCCTCTTGATGGTTGAATAAATCGATCAGCCCTCCATGCCACTGAGGGGCTTACGCCTTCCGCCCGCCATTTTGTTACGCCAGAATGCCCAATTCCCGTTTTTGTCAAAAAACGCGGAAACATTATACCTCCCGCCACAATCACCATATTCCTTAACGAAAAGGTTTTTCTAGACTTCCCCCGGGAACGCTCCGATGAACTCACCTATGCCGCATTTCCTGTTGTTCGCCGAGACCGGGCCGGCACAAAATCCCGGCGGATGGCGGTTCGTTTTGCGGTCGCCCGACGGCGCGAAGCATTTCGAGGCGGCGGACGTCGAAACGGGAGTATTCGGCGAGCGGCTCGATTTGCTGACGCTGGTCCGCGCGCTCGAGTCGCTCGACCAACCGTCCCAGGTTACGCTGATCGGTTGCTCGAATTATCTCCGACAAGGCATTCGGTTCGGCATGTCCGAGTGGCGGTCGAACGATTGGCTTTGGGAGTGGTTCGGGCAGATGGCGCCGGTGAAGAACGCCGACCTGTGGCGGCGGCTGGATCGGCTGATGGCGTTCCATCGGGTCGAATGCGGATTGCGGCGGACCGATGCCGCGCACCCGGCGTTGGCGATGGCGAACCATCTCGCGCCGCGCGAGGTTTCGGGCGGACGGCTTCGCGGCGCGGCGAAAGCGTGGTCGGCAGCGGCGTGGGATCGGGTGCCTCAGGGAGTTCGGCGGCTAATCGTTGACTGTGAAGAAAAAATTCGGCAATTCGCGTTCGCTTCGATGCAAGCTTTGAGAATCCTTGGGAACCTCAGTCCCCAAGGGACGGCAGTCGATAGCCAGGGGTGCAAATCCCTGGGATGGGAATCAATTATTGGAACAAAGCCCCGAAGGGGCGATAGTAAAGCGGACGTACAAGTTACTGCCGCCCTTTCAGGGCTATAGATTTTGTTGGCGTCTCGACCAGGGGCTGACGCCCCTGGCTATCGACTGCCGTCCCTTCGGGACAAAAGATTACCGAATATTTCCCAAAAACAAAGTTGCCAATATTGCACCGGGAGTACATAGTGCGCACGAATCTGTCGTTGGAAACGGTAGGACGTTTGGTCGAAGGGAAGCACGAGAATCCGTTCGAGTTGCTCGGCCCGCACGAGGTCGATGTATCGGGCCATCGGGCGATGGCGGTGCGGGCTTTTTTGCCGCAATCCACGCAGGCCTGGGTGGTCCATCCGGCGCACGAGGGAAGGCAGGCGATGCGGCGGATCCATCCGGCGGGCTTGTTCGAGGCGATTTGCCCGCTGCCCCACGGCGAGACCGCGCCCCGGTATTTGATTCGCGCGGCGGAAGACGGCGGAAAGAGAGTTACCACGATGCACGATCCCTATTCGTTCCCGCACTTGTTGACCGATTTCGACTTCCATCTCTTGAATGAAGGGCGGCATTGGCAGTGCTACAACAAGATGGGCGCGCAGTTGCGGACCATCGACGGCGTGGATGGCGTGAATTTCGCCGTTTGGGCGCCGAACGCCACGAGCGTCGGCGTGGTGGGCGATTTCAACGGCTGGGACGGCCGGCGGCATCCGATGCGGAAGCACATCCCCAGCGGCTTTTGGGAACTGTTCGTGCCCGGCTTGGGCGAAGGCACGCTCTACAAATACCAAATTCGCCGCGGCAATTGGACGTTCGAGAAGGCCGATCCGTTCGCTTTCGGGGCCGAATTGCCGCCGCGAACGGCCTCGAAAGTCATCGACCTGAGCCGCTATCATTGGCACGACGCCGCCTGGATGGCGAAGCGGCGGGAGACGAACTGGCTGGAGAAGCCGCTCTCGTTCTACGAAGTGCATTTGGGCAGTTGGAAGCGGCCCGGCGACGATCCCTCGCGCTGGATGAGCTACCGCGAACTGGCGCATGAGTTGGTCGATTATTGCAAGGAGGTCGGCTATACGCACCTCGAATTGATGCCCGTCGCCGAACATCCGCTCACGGTGAGTTGGGGCTACCAGATCGTGGGCTATTACGCCGCGACCAGCCGCTACGGGACGCCGCAGGACTTCATGTATTTCGTCGATCTCTGCCATCGGAACGATATCGGCGTGATCATCGACTGGGTGCCCGCGCATTTTCCCCGCGACGGCCACGGCCTGCGGCAGTTCGACGGCACCGCGCTCTACGAGCACGCCGATCCGCGGCAGGGGGAGCACCGCGACTGGGGCACGCAGATTTTCAATTACGGCCGGCACGAAGTGCGGAATTATCTCGTCTCGAACGCGCTGTTCTGGATGGACAAGTACCACGTCGATGGCATTCGCGTGGATGCGGTGGCCTCGATGCTGTATCTCGATTACAGCCGCGAAGACGGCGATTGGCTGCCCAACGAGTACGGCGGGCGGGAAAATCTCGCGGCGATCTCGCTCCTCAAGGAGCTGAACGAGCAGACGCATTTCCAGCATCCCGGCGTGCTGACGATCGCCGAGGAATCGACCGCGTGGGGCGGCGTGTCCAAGCCCACTTACCTCGGCGGACTGGGCTTCAGCCTGAAATGGAACATGGGTTGGATGAACGACACGCGCCGCTACATGCACCACGATCCGGTGCATCGCCGCTACCATCACGACGAGTTGACCTTCAGCCTGATCTACGCCTTCCACGAAAACTTCGCGCTGCCCCTCTCGCACGACGAAGTAGTCCACGGCAAAGGCTCGCTCTTGGACCAGATGCCCGGCGATTTGTGGCAGAAGTTCGCCAACCTGCGGCTGATGTACAGCTACTTATGGACGCATCCCGGCAAGAAGCTGTTGTTCATGGGCGGCGACTTCGGCCAGTGGAACGAGTGGAACTGCGACGCCAGCCTGCAATGGGACCTGATGCAGTGGCAATCGCACCAGGGCTTGCTGAAGTGTGTGGGCGATCTGAACCGGCTGCTGCGCCGCGAAAAATCCCTGCATGAAGTGGATTTCGATTATCGCGGCTTCGAGTGGATCGACTGCCACAACCACGACGACAGCCTGCTGAGCTACATCCGCCGCGCGAAGAATCCCGCCGATTTCCTGGTTACCGCGCACAACTTCACGCCCGTGCCGCGAATGGGATACCGGCTGGGCGTGCCGGAAAACTGCTGGTACGAGGAGATTTTCAACTCCGATTCGCAGTATTACGCCGGCAGCAACCTGGGCAATTTCCCCGGCGTCCACGCCGAGCCGGTCGAAAGCCACGGTCGGCCATTCTCCATCAAGCTCAACTATCCCCCGCTGGCCAGCGTGGTGTTAAAGCCGCGACGGTAGTTCAAATGGCGTCACTATTTAGCCCCCCGTGAATGCACGGTGGGACAGCGGTGAATAAGCAAATTCGCATTCCATCATGGAATAGCGTCCGTCGGCGGGATAAATCACAGTCAGCTCGAATCCGCGTTCTGCCCCCGGTGTGTTCACCGGGGGCTAAATGTCGATTCATTCCGCTGCCAGCGCGATTCCCGCCAAGGTCAAATGCGGTACATGCCGGGTGTTCGTGCCGAGAAGCTTTGCTACCGTGGCCCCCGCGCCGCCGGTGAGAAATACTTCGGGTGGCGCGTCGGTATAACTGCTAAGCTCTTCGATCAACTGCCTGATCGCGCCCACGGCCCCCCAAAACAAGCCCGATCGCATGGCTTCTTCGGTGCAAGTGCCCAGGGCTGGTGGCGGATTGGCAAGGTCGGCGGTTTCGATGAGCGGCAAGAGATCGGTGAACTTGTGCATCGCGCGGGCCGACATGGCCAAGCCCGGCAGGATCGAGCCGCCCAAGAACGCGCCGTCCGGCGAAAGCAGATCGACCGTGATCGCCGAGCCGACATCGACGATTACCGCGGGCGCGTTCGGTCTCCGCAGGCGGTTGACCGCCACGGCATCGACCAGCCGATCGATGCCGACCATGTCGGGGCATTCCAACCGCACTTCGAGCGGCAGATCGGCGGCCGATAGGAGCGTTACGCGGTCCTCCGGTCGATTCGTGCCGATCCAGTCGATCAGCCGTGTGGCGGCGGGCCGGTTCACGCTGGCGATGAACCAGGGCATGGATTCGCAGGATACCGAGGGCGAAATTTCCGCCAGCCAAGCCCCAATGTTCTCCAGCGGCGGCCGTTCGCCGTCCAGCGGCAGAACCCGCTCCGGCTCCGGCAGACCCTCGTCAGACAAGCGGCGAAACAACCCGACTTTGATGCGGGCGTTGCCAATATCGACGGCGAGGAGGGGGAAGGATGGCATGTGAATGCAGCATTTACCACGCCGCCGGTTCGCCTTGGAGTTCTTTGGCCACGGCGACGACGAGGTCGTTGAGCGATTTTCCCGTTACGGCGGAAATCAAAAGCACGTCGCGGCCGAGTTCGGCGGCGAGTTGCTTGCGAACTTCTTCGGCCTCGGGGAGATCGGCCTTGGTGACGGCGACGATTTCCGGGCGTTCCACGAGGGCGGGATTGTACTTTTGCAATTCGCCGCGGATAGTGCGGTAATTCTCCAGCGGGCTGCTGCCGTCGGCGGGAGCAGGCTCGACGAGATGCACGAGGATGCACGCCCGCTCGACGTGCCGCAGGAATTCGTGGCCCAGCCCGACGCCGGCCGACGCGCCTTCGATCAGTCCCGGGATATCGGCCATGATGAACGAACGGTCGTAATCGATTAGCACGCGGCCCAAGTTCGGATGCTTGGTGGTGAAAGGGTACGGGGCGATTTCGGGCCGGGCGCGGGAGAGGCGGCTTAGCAGCGTGCTCTTGCCCGCGTTGGGCTTGCCCACCAGCCCCACGTCGGCGATGACTTTCAGTTCGAGCTTGAGGCTCCGCGTTTCGCCGGGATCGCCGGGCGTGTTTTGACGCGGGGCGCGGTTGGTCGAGGATTTGAAGCGGGTGTTGCCTTTGCCCCCTTTTCCGCCTTGGGCCGCGACGACTTCCGCTCCCGCCGCGGCCAAGTCCTTGAGGATGAAGCCGTGCCGGGCGTCGCGGACGATGGTGCCGGGAGGCACCAGCAGAATGAGATTTTCGGCCGAGGCGCCGTGGCGGTTATTGGGTCCGCCCGGCGCGCCGTCGTCGGCTTTCCACTGCTTGCGATTCGAGAGCGACAGCAGGCTATCGACGTCCTCTTGGGCGCGGAGGATGACGCTGCCGCCGTCGCCGCCGTCGCCGCCGTTGGGTCCGCCGTGCTCGACGTATTTCTCGCGGCGGAAGCAGATCAGACCGTCGCCTCCCTTGCCCGCCGCAACCTCGATTTCGACTTCATCCAAAAACTGCATGGATTTTCCTTTTTATCTCAACCTGTTTTTCTGATTTCGGATGAGCATAATTATATTCAGTCCCGAAGGGACGGCAGTCATTAGCCAGGGGTGTACACCCCTGGAATAGAATAACTAAAATACCTCTAAGCCCCAACGGGGCGACAGTAGTGAAAAATCCCGAGCTACTGCCGCCCCGATGGGGCTTTGTTGGTAGTGGATACTTTCTCCCAGGGGCTGACGCCCCCGACTAACGACTGCCATCCCTTCGGGATTAAGAATTAGTCTGATCCGATACTCAGGTTTTTAGTGTAATCCGATCTCCTCCGAAAGACAACCGCCGAGCGGACGCGGAATTATAGGTCGCGGTGCGGATTTTTCCAGATAGCTCGCGGCGATTGCGGGCGAGGAGCATTAAGCGGCGTAAGCACTCTTCCTATGCCGCCCGTTTCAGAGGCGGGGCCGATTTCAGGTCCAGATGCACGGGCTGGATTTGCCCGTCGCGCTCGATGAGCAAATCGAGCGCGTCGGCGGCCGCGCCGATCAGTCGCACGAATTCGTTCTCGTCGGCGAAATCGCGGCCGGCGACTTGATAAATGCGGTCGCCGGGCTTGAGTCCCGCCTGCGCGGCGGGCGCGCCCGGCACGACGTAAGTCAGAATCATCGATTTCGGCTCCGCCTCGTCGGTCCGCCAGGTGATTCCCAATCGCAACGGCGGGGCGGAAAGCTCGATCGCGATTTCGCGCGGCTTTTCCTCGTTCGGGCCGCGGACCAGGGCCTTCGCGGGACTTGGGGCGGTCATCACCGCGCCGATCAGCTCGTCGCACTTTTGCGTTTTCCGGCCGGCGAATTCGAGAATCCGGTCCTCTTCCTTCAAGCCCGCCCGCGCGGCCGCCGAATCGGCCTCGATTTTCAAGAGCCGTACGCCTTTCGCTTCGCCGCCGTCGGCGCAATCCAGGGTAACGCCCAACCGGGAAGGAGGCGCGGGCGTTTTCGCGGCCAAAATCGCCGCGGTCCACGCGCTCTCCTGCTTCGCGCCGGGGCGATGGACGATCCGCTCCGGCCGCTCGGCGAGTTCGTGCACCAGGCCGAAGACCAAGCGCACCACGCGGCTCATGCCCGCCGCGTTCAATTTCTCCGGCGTATCGCTCGTGCGATGATAGTTCTCGTGAACGCCGGTGTGGACGAGCAAGGCGGGCACGCCTTTCTCGAACATCGGATAGGCGTCGTTGTTGGCCTTGAACTGCCAGCCGAAATCGAGGTGCATCCGCAACTCTGCGTTCTGCTCGCTGACCAACCTCCGCCAGCCGATGCCCGTCCGCGCGCCGTAAAAAAAGAGCCGGTCGTTGCGGAGATAGCCGATCATGTCCATGTTGATCGCGGCGACGACCTTCTCCAGCGGCACGGTCGGATTCGCCGCCCAATACTTCGAGCCGACCAATCCCTTTTCCTCGCCGTCGGTCGCCAGGATCAACACCGAACGCTTGGGCGGTTCGGCGAGGAACGTGAACGCCTCGACCAGTTCGACCAAGCCCGACGAGCCGCTGGCGTTGTCGTCCGCGCCGGGATGGATACCGCCGGGATCGAAGCTCGTGCCGCGATGCCCGCGGCCCACGTGATCGTAATGCGCCTCGACCAGCACGTACTCGCTCTTCAACGCCGGGTCGCGGCCGGGGATGATGCCCACGATATTGCAAAAATTCGGCGGCAAGGGCTGCTCGAATTTTTCCTCCGGGCCGGCGGGCTGGAGTTTGAGCTTGGTATATTGCTCGATCAGATATTTCCGCGCCTCGCTCCCGCCGGACGTGCCGGCCTCGCGGCCTTCCAACTTTTCGTCGGCGAGCACGGAATCGCGGTCCAAAAGGTCTTTGCCGGTGATCGATTCCAACGCCGCCTTGTAGGACGCGCTCTTTTCCGCCGCTTGCAGAACGAACGGCAGCACGAACAAGGCAATGAATGAAACCGGCAGGACGCGACGCAAAAATGGATGGCGTGATTTCATGGGAACGAGTACGATAGGCGTTCTTAGGGGGAGGTTTCGGGCGGAAATGGTATCTTAAACCACTTCTGTCCCATCGAGGATTTGAATTTAGTTTATAAAATATTGTAGTTTAAGGGAATACGTCGCAAAATGAGCGCGCACGACTTCAAAACCGTGGAGAAATATGTTCATTCTGAAACTACCGCAAGGTGGAAAGGAATGAATTATGTACTCCGACTCGCTCGTTTTCGCTCAACCGATGGACTTCCTCCCCCGGCACGAATTCAACCAATGCGTGAATCGCTACCAAGGCGATTATCGCGTCAACAATTTTTCCTGCCGGGATCAGTTTCTCTGCATGGCATTTGCCCAACTGACGTGCCGCGAAAGTCTCCGCGACATCGAAACTTGCCTGCG
>JADLEL010000089.1 GCA_020846145.1 Pirellulales bacterium
AGACCGCGTTTTGTTCGTTGCGGACACGGTTTGGTTGGCGATTCTGCGAGGCGGGAGCCTCGCGGACATTGCGTTCCCAGGCGGGAGCCTGGGAACGAGAAAATCGCGGAGTTGATGTTGGACAGGTACTTACGCGAAAACCTTGTTCGGCAAGAGCAGCGTCAAAGCCGCGCGTTGGTACGACCGCCATCGCGGCTTGCTGTTGGAAAAAGACGACGGGCCGGGCGGATTCTCGACTCGTTGGCGTATTACCGCCGCGTCGCCAAGGTTTCGCCGAGCCGCCGCAACGGCTGCCCTTCTCGGCGAACCTCCCGGCTCGAATGCCGGGATTAAACTGCCAATAGATGCAACAAGCCCGCGACATTTTTGTCGCGGGCTTGATGATGGTTAGGTTTTCGGACTTTTTCATGGGGTTGCGGTCGCATCGCGGGCGACCCCGAAAGCTTGGCTTTCGGGGCGCCGCGGGCAGCAGAGGCGTCGGCGTAAATCTCGAAGCCTCTTGCGGCAATGCCGCACCGGTTCAAGAACCGGTGCTACCCGCTATCGGGGCGCCGCGGGCAGCAGAGGCGTCGGCGTAAATCTCGAAGCCTCTTGCGGCAATGCCGCACCGGTTCAAGAACCGGTGCTACCCGCTAGGTTTTCGGACTTTTTATGGGATTGCCGTTGCGCCACCCGCTCCCGCCACAACCGGCTCCTCTTGCAGCGGTTCGGCGGGGGCGTCGCCGAGGGTGCCGATGAATTCGAGTTGCTTCTTGCCGCCGACTTCCTTCACGCGGACGGTGATCGTGTCCTTGCCTTGGAACTCGCCCTTCAATAATTCCTCGGAGAGCGGGTCTTCGATGTAGGTTTCCAGCGCCCTGCGCAGCGGACGCGCGCCGAAATCGAGGTTCGAGCCTTTCCTCACGAGGAACGATTTGGCCTCGTCGGTGAGCGTCAGCTTCAGGCTTTGCTCCTCGAGCCGCTTGCGGATCTTGCTCAATTCCATTTCGACCACGTTCGCCAAGTCGTCCTGCGTGAGGTGGCGGAACACGATCACGTCATCGAGGCGGCCGAGGAACTCGGGCTTGAAGACCTTTTCGATCTGTTCCTGCACGCGCTCCTTCATGCTGTCGTAATTGGCGTCGCTGTCGGGCTTTTGGAAGCCGAACGCCGATTCGTTCTTGATCGCCTCCGCGCCCGCGTTGGTCGTCATGATCAGCACCGCGTTGCGGAAATCGACGTGCCGGCCGAAACTGTCGGTCAAGCGGCCTTCCTCCATAATCTGGAGGAGCATGTTAAAGACGTCGGGATGGGCCTTTTCGATTTCGTCGAGCAGGATGACGGAGTACGGGCGGCGGCGGATGCGCTCGGTCAACTGGCCGCCCTCCTCGTATCCCACGTAGCCCGGCGGGGCGCCGATCAAGCGGCTGACGTTGTGTTTCTCCATGTACTCGCTCATGTCGATTTGCATGAGCGCGTCCTCGTCGCCGAACATGAACTCGGCCAGCGCCTTCGCCAGCAAGGTCTTGCCCACGCCGGTGGGACCGGCGAAAATGAAGCTGCCGGAGGGGCGCTTCGGGTCTTTGAGTCCGCTGCGGGAGCGGCGGACGGCCTTCGAGATCGACTTGATCGCCTCGTCCTGGCTGACGACCCGCTTGTGCAACTCTTCTTCCATCTTCATCAGCCGCATCGAGTCTTCGGTCGAGAGCCGCGTGAGCGGCACGCCGGTGATCTTCGACACCACCTCGGCGATCACGTCCTCATCGACCACGCCGTCGGTCTCGCGGGCCTTTTCCTTCCATTCGTTGGTAACGGTCTGTTTCTTCTTCTTGAGCTTGTCGGCCTGGTCGCGGAGCGCGGCGGCCTTCTCGAAATCCTGATTGGCCACCGCCTCTTCCTTCTGCTTGTTCAACTCCTCGACCTGCTCGTCGATCTCCTTCAAGTCGGGCGGCCGGGTCATCGACTTCAAATGCACCCGCGCGCCGGCCTCGTCGATCACGTCGATGGCCTTGTCGGGCAGGCAGCGGCCGGTGATGTAGCGGCTCGATAGCTCGACCGCCGATTCCACCGCGTCGTCGGTGATCTGCACGTGGTGGTGCTGCTCGTAGCGGTCGCGCAAGCCCTTGAGGATTTCCACCGCCTCCTTCTTCGTCGAAGGTTCGACCATCACCACTTGGAAGCGGCGGTCCAGCGCGCTGTCCTTCTCGATGTATTTGCGGTACTCGTCGAGCGTGGTCGCGCCGATGCACTGGATTTCGCCGCGCGACAACGCGGGCTTCAAGACGTTGCTGGCGTCGATCGCGCCTTCCGCGCCGCCTGCGCCCACCAAGGTGTGCAACTCGTCGATGAAGAGGATGATGTTTTTCGCGCGGCGGACTTCGTTCATCACCGCCTTGATGCGCTCCTCGAACTGGCCGCGGTACTTGGTCCCGGCGACCATCATCGCCAAGTCCAGGACCACGATGCGGCGGTCGGCCAGCAGTTCGGGCACTTCGCCATGCACGACGCGCTGCGCGAATCCTTCGACGATGGCCGTTTTGCCCACGCCCGCCTCGCCCAGCAGCACGGGATTGTTCTTCGTGCGGCGGCTCAAAATCTGCATCGTGCGTTCGATTTCCTTTTCGCGGCCGATGACCGGATCGAGCTTGTTTTGCCGGGCCAATTCGGTCAAGTCGCGGCCGAAGCTGTCCAGCGCGGGCGTTTTCGACTTGGTTTTTTGCTGCGCTTCGCCGCCCCCGCCTCCGCCTCCGCCGCCGCCCATGCCGGGCCGCTCGGAACCTTCGGGGCCTTCCACGCCGTGGCCCAAGAGATTCAATACTTCTTCGCGGACTTCCTCGAGCTTGAGGCCCAAGTTCATCAACACCTGCGCCGCCACGCCTTCCTGCTCGCGCAGCAGGCCCAGCAAAATGTGCTCCGTGCCGACGTAGTTGTGGCCCAGGTTGCGGGCTTCCTCCATCGAGTACTCGATGACCTTCTTCGCGCGCGGCGTCTGCGGCAGCTTGCCCATCGTGACCATGTCCGGCCCGCTCTGGACGAGCTTCTCGACCTCGAGGCGGATCTTGCGCAGATCGACGTCGAGATTCTTCAGCACGTTCGCCGCCACGCCGCTGCCTTCCTTGATCAGGCCCAGCAGGATGTGCTCGGTGCCGATGTATTCGTGGTTGAACCGCTGCGCCTCCTGGTTAGCCAATTGCATGACTTTTCGCGCGCGGTCGGTAAATCGTTCGTACATGTTGATATACTCCCTGGAACCCTTTTTATCGTATATTGTTGTGCCTGTCCCGAATATTGGTGGGTCTTCGCTAAAGCTTAACCCACCCTACTTTTTCCTACGCCGCATGGCTCAACCGCGGCTTCGGTTCGATGGCCGGTAAGTTCTCCTCCCGCCGCTCCAACTCAATTTTTCCTTCCGCAATCAGCGATCGTTCGCTTTCGATTTCCAACCGCCATTTCTCGGCCCCCTCGAATCGCGCCAGCGTATCGAGTTGTTTCGCCGCCTCGTCGTATCGCCGGTTGTGGCGGTAGAGCGCGGCCAACATCAGCCGGGCGTCCAAGTCCCGCTCGTTGCGCGCCAGCATTTCGACCAGCAAACACTCCGCCTCAAAGTAGTCGCCTTTTAAGTATAGGTCGAGCGCTTGCGTAAAAGTATCCTTCGCGGGAGTGAGTTGCTCGCGGTTCGTTCGCCGTCTCGTTTGCACGTAGGCGGCCACGGCCGACGCCGTCCAAAACAACGCCACGGCGATCCACAATGTATTACGCATTCCCGCACTTATCAGTTCGCTCCAGCCGAAGGTGCCCAGCAGCACCGCGCAGAGCACGATGGCCGCACCCAAGGCCTTTGCCAAGCCCGCCCATTGCCCCCGCAACCATAGCTGCGGCAATCCCGGCCACAAAAAAGCCGCCCAAGGTATTTTTTGCATGGCGATCGACTCCTCCGTGAATAAGCAGGACTGGTTTCCAATCTGTCATCGTAGGACGGTCAAGTAGGTTATGCTTCAGCATAACTTCCCAGTCGGTAATCCCTCAGCATCTGAAAGTTATGCTAAAGCATAACCTACGGCTATGAATGCTATCAGACAGATTGAAAATCCGTCCTACCGATGGCCAAGGAATTGTAACTTCTAAAATAGATCGAATCAAGGCAACTAAATACGGGATAGGAGTTTAGGACAATTGATCCAATTGTAGGATGAGCGCTGGGCAACTTAAAAAAAGTTCCGTTTGCGGCAACAACTGCCTTCCCCCATCGGATGGGGAGTTTAAGCAACATGGCTCTCGACTTGTTGCGATTTTTACACGCTGGGTAGGCGGTAGGCAGTAGGCAGTAGGCGGTAGGCAGAAAAAATCGCCTTTTCTCTTGTAAAGCCTGTTTTCAACTGCCTACCGCCTACCGCATACTGCCTACACCATTCTTGCGAATCTAAGGGAAATCTGCAAAACTTGAAGCATGAATTACCAATTCACACCCGCCGCCGAACGGGTCTTGCAACATGCCGCCGGATGGATCGATTCCGCCGGGTCCCCCGATTTGGACTCCCGCGCTCTGTTGCTCGGTTTGTTGTGCGAAACCGAATGCCGGGCTGCCCATCTTCTAACCCAATATGGCGTGGCAATGCAGGATGTTTGCAAAGCTTGGGCTATTTTTCCGTCCGATGTAAAATCCACAAAACTTGAATCCGCTCCTTCCTTTCGGCTCGACAATGACTTGAAATTGGCGATTCGGGAAGTCTATCGTTTTGCTTTGGAATTCGAGCGGTCCCCGATTTTGGCCACCGAACATCTCTTGCTTGCCCTTCTCTATACCGATAGCGAAACCACCCGCTGGCTGATGGAACGGGGCGCCAATCGCCACGATCTCGAAGCCGATATCCGCGCCCGCAGTGGTTACATGGATACCCCGTTGGAAATCGAAGGAGTGGAGAGTGGAGAGTGGAGAGGGGAGAGTGAAGAGGGGAGAGGGGAGAGGGAAGAGGGGAGAGGAGAACAAACGACGGAAAAACTTTCCCTGTCCCCTGTCCCCTGCCCTCTTTTCTCTTCACCCTCCACCCTCCACTCTCCACTCTCCCCCCCTTTTCCGCCCCTCTCCCCTCTCCCCTCTCCCCTCACCCCTGTCCCCTCTCCCCTCACCCCTTTCCTCCGCCTTCTGGATGCCGCCGCCAATCGCGCTCGCGAGGGCTTACGAATTATCGAAGATTATTTGCGATTCGTGCTGGACGATCGCTTTTTGACCGAAACCGCAAAACGACTGCGGCACGACCTCGTTGCTGCTATTCGGACAGTCCCTGCCGCCGATCTGCTCGCATCCCGCGAAACGCAGGCCGACGTCGGCACCGGCTTGACGACCGCCGGGGAGTCGAGCCGTTCAGACCTTGCCGACGTGCTCGCCGCCAACTTCGGCCGGCTCGAAGAATCGCTCCGCAGTTTGGAAGAGTACGGCAAGCCGATCGATCCGGCGATGGCCGCCCGGTTCAAGCAAATTCGCTATCGGGTTTACACGCTCGAGCGCGCGGCCGACATTACCCGGCAGAGTGGCGACCGGCTCGCCGCGGTAAAACTCTACGTGCTCATCGACGGCCGGAATTCGCTCGACGAGTTCCGCGAGTTCGCATCCTCGCTCGTTGCGGCGGGCGTACATGTCCTGCAACTCCGCGACAAAAAGTTGGACGACCGGCAATTATTGGAACGGGCTCGTGCGTTGCGCGAACTTACCCACGGTCGGCCGACGCTCTTCATCGTGAACGACCGGCCCGATCTGGCCCTTCTCGCGCGAGCCGACGGCGTTCACTTGGGGCAAGAAGAGCTATCGGTGAAAGACGCCCGGAGCCTCGTCGGACCGCGGATGCTCATCGGCGTTTCGACGCACGGCATCGAGCAAGCGCGGCAAGCGGCGCTCGACGGCGCGAACTATATCGGCGTCGGCCCCACCTTCCCCACGGCCACGAAAGACTTTTCCGTTTTTCCGGGCCTCGAGTTGCTCCGCCAAGTCGCCGCCGAAATCCGCCTTCCCGCCTTCGCCATCGGCGGCATCACGCCGGATAATCTGCCCGAAGTGCTGGCGACGGGGATCGGCCGAGTCGCCGTGAGCGGAGCGATAGCCCATGCGGAAAATCCCCCGCGCGCGGCGAACGATATTTTGGAGAAGTTAAAATAGTCCTTCGTGTCCTATTCGCGTGGCACGGCGGGAAAGGTCAATCCTTCCCCAAGAGACCTTACATGGTCGGTTAGCCGACGCGAAAGCGTAGCGGTCCGACAAATACAATTTGACAGGATCATGTTGGGGCGATAGTTGTACTGTCGCCCCAGGGATGGCAGTACAACTGCCATCCCAACAACCTGTCATATTACGGTTGTCGAGCCACTAGCGTCTATTTTTTACGAATATTCCGCTCTTAGATCAGCATAATCCTTCAACGCTTCCGCCAAGCGTTCGTATTGCTCCGGCGCATTGTAGGCTTGGGCGGAGATGCGGAGGATGCCTTGCGGCGGGGTGGGGAAGTGGTAGAAGACTGCTTCGATGCCGTGCATTTTGCGGAGTTCATTAAATAGCCAATGCGTCGGCGTGGGCGAAGTGGTCTCGTCGAGGCGGTTGCCAATGTCAAAGGGCAGAATAACCGCGGCCATCGAACCGAGCATCGATTCGGGGCAGATCGGATTTTTCGCCTCGTAGGACAGGTTTTCAACCTGTCTGGATTTTTGGGCAGATTGGCAATCCGCCCCACGATTGACAGGTTGGAAACCTGTCCTACATAATCGTTCGAGGAGCATCCGCCGCGCCCAAATTGCCAGTTCGTTATTCCGCCGCATGAGTGCCGACAATCCGCCGTCCATCAAGCCGGAAAGGAACTCGATCGACCGGCCCACGCAAATCCACGGCGTGGGATCGAACGTGCCGGGCCAATCGAAGAGGTCTTGGAACCGCGTGTAGCCCGGCCGGGCTTTGTTGTAGCCGTGGCCGATCACCGGCGGCACGATTTTTTGCTGCCGGTCGCGCCGCACGTAGAGAAAACCGGCCCCCTTCGGCGCGCAAAGCCACTTGTGGCAGTTGCCGGTGTAATAGGCCGCGCCCAGACGGCGTAGATCGAGCGGGACCATGCCCGGCGCGTGTGCGCCGTCGATTAAAACGTCGATATTCCGCTCGGCCAGCCGCCGCACGATCTCCGCGACCGGAAAAACAATCGCCGTCGGGCTGGTGATGTGATCGAGCATCACGAGTTTAGTTCGCGGAGCGACGCGGGCCAGCACTGCATCCACGACCTGCTCCGGCGAGTCGATCGGCAGCGGCAGCGGGACTTCGACCACTTTCGCGCCGGCGCGTTCGGCGACATAGTTGGCCGCGTTCCGGCAGGCATTATAATCGTGGGCGGTGGCGAGAATTTCGTCGCCCGGCTGAAACTTGAGCGACCGCAGCACGGCATTCACTCCAGCGGTGGCGTTGCCGACGAAAACGAGGTCGGTCGGGTCGGCTCCGACCAACTCGCACAAAACCTGCCGCGAGCGGTCGATCAACGGTTGCGATTTCCGCAGCAGAAACTCCATCGACTCCCGTTCCAATTCCGCCTTGAGTTGGCGTTGATATTCCAAGACCGGCAGTGGACATGCCCCAAAAGAGCCATGATTGAGAAAGGCAATCGAGGAATCGAACCCCCAGAGTTCGGGGAACGTCGGTAAGTTGGGGCGATTGAGCGAGGTAGAATTCATCGCGTAATTGTGACCGCAAAAACTCCGCTTGTCCAGCGGGTTGCGTTTTTTCCGGTTGGGGATAAGATCAATGCCTACTCGTTCCCACGTTCCGGCGCGGGAAAAATAATCAATGAGAATCGACGTTTATTCCCCGCGTCCACTCGGGGGCAATACGCTTTTCAAAACTCGACGCACAATCCCCCGCGTGGACGCGGGGGCTAAACGGAATGAATACATAAAAAAATGTCCACCGTTAGAACCGATAAAACACACGCCGCACCGCGGGTAAGCTCGGAAATTCTCGACCGCCTGCCGCCGCAGAACTTGGACGCGGAGAAGGCCGTGTTGGGCAGCCTTTTGATCGATGGCGACTTCTGCGACGAAGTCGCGCTCGTGTTGCGCTCGACCGATTTTTACGCCGATGCCAACCAGAAGCTCTACGAGCACATCTTGGCGATGCACGAGGCCGGCAAACGGATCGACACCTTGTTGCTGCTGGATCGGCTTACCCAGGCGGGCGATTTGGAGGCGGTCGGCGGTTCGGCATACCTGGCCGAAGTCGCCCAATCGACCTACACCGCCGCCAACGCCGTGCATTACGCCGAGATCGTGCGCGACAAGGCCACGCTGCGGGCGCTGATCCATGCCAGCACCGAAATCCTCCGCGACGCTTACGACACGACGGTCGAACCCAAAGAGATCGTGGATCTCTCGGAAAAGAGAATTTTCGAGGTCCGCGACCAGCGCACCAGCGATCACGTCATTCCCATACAAGATTTGATCGTCGAGGCGTTCGACCGCATCGATGCCCGGCTCGAACGCGGCGAAGGCGTGGGCGTGCCCTCGGGTTTCCACGATTTGGACAATATCACCGGCGGGCTGCACGGATCGGAATTCATCATCCTGGCCGCCCGCCCCAGCATGGGCAAGACGGCGTTGGCCATGAATATCGCCGAGAACGTGGCCATCAACAGCAATAAGCCGGTGCTGTTCGTGAGTTTGGAAATGGCGCGGCTCGAACTGGCCCAGCGCATGTTGTGCTCGCAGGGGCACATCGACGCGAGCAAATTCCGCAGCGGTTTTCTTTCGTCGCACGATCGGGAGAATTTGGTCAAGGCGTCGGCGAAATTGAGCCAGGCGCCGCTGTTCGTCGATGACACGCCCAGCCGCACGGTGACGGAAATCGCCGCCTGCACCCGGCGGCTCAAGCGGAAGCACGAAGATCTGGGTTTATTGGTGATCGACTATTTGCAGCTCATCCAGCCCGACGACCCGCGCGAGCCGCGGCAGGAGCAGGTGGCGAAAATCGCTCGGCGTTTGAAGATTCTCGCCCGCGAAAATCACATCCCCGTGCTCTGCCTGGCGCAGTTGAACCGGCAGGCCGAGGCGGGCAAGGAGGGCCACCGTCCGAAATTGAGCCACCTCCGCGAGTCGGGCGCGATCGAGCAGGACGCCGACGTGGTGATGTTCATCCACCGCGAGGAGTACTATCAAGATCGCGAAGAAGCCCAAAATTCCGGCACGGCCGGCGTCGCCGATATCCTCGTGTCCAAACAGCGCAACGGTCCGACGGGCGACATCAAAGTCGCCTGGCTCTCGAAATTCACCCGCTTCGAGAATCTCGCCCAAAAATCCTACGACGAATTCGCCGAATACGCGCCGGCCGGCGAGAGCTTCTAGCGAATGAAATCGTTTAGCCCGGAGCCAAAGGCGTTCGCGTCGGAAACTATCGAATGCGTTTTTTTGGTCGGTTCCACCACGCCGTCGCAACCAACCTTCGGTCGGTGCCCGCTCCGGGCTAAACAACATCTTGCGTTACAGCGTCTTATGGAATCTTCGCACCGACAAGGTCAGCATGGTCGCGGCCATCAATCCCAAGGCGAGGAAATTCGGCCAGAGAATTTCCAGCCCCACGCCCTTCAGGAAGATCGCCCGAATAATGATCAGAAAATAACGCAGCGGATTGACGAGCGTCAGCCATTGCACGGGTTCGGGCATGTTGGCGATGGGGAAGGCGAAGCCCGAAAGCAGCATCGCGGGAAAGAAGAAGAAAAACGTCGAAATCATCGCCTGCTGCTGCGTGCCGCTGATGGTCGAGATGAACAGTCCCGCACCGAGCATCGTGAGAATGTACAAGCCCGCGCCGAACAGCAGCGTGCCGAAATTCCCCCGCATCGGCACTTCGAACCAGAACACGGCGATCGAGGTTACCAGAAAGACCACGGCGTAGCCGATGATCGCGAAGGGCACGGTCTTGCCGAGGATGAATTCCACGGGCGTGATGGGCGTGACCATGATCTGCTCCATGGTGCCGATTTCCTTTTCCCGCACCACCGACATGCTGGTCAAAAGCAGCGTCATGAGCGTAACGATGATCACCAACACGCCGGGCACGTAGAAATTGCGGCTCTCCAGGTTTTCGTTGAACCACGCCCGGCTTTCGAGTTCGATCCGGCCGGGGATGCGGATCGCGCCCAACCGCCGCTCGAAACGCCTGACGAGCATTTTTTCCGAATACGCCTGGGCGATTTTGACCGCGTAACCGAGCACGATATTCGCCGTGTTCGAGTCGGTGCCATCGACCAGCACTTGCAGTTCGGCGGTGCGGCCGGCCAGCAAATCGCCGGCGAAACCGTGTTGCAGCCGCAGCACGGCGGTCGCCTCGCCGCGGTCGAGTATTTCCCGAATGCGCCGCTCGTCGGCGATATGCTCGACGACGTCGAAATAGCCCGAACGGGAGAACGCGGCGACAAGATCGCGGCTCTGCCGGCTTTCGTCCAGATCGTAAACCGCCGTACGGACGTGCTTCACGTCGGTCGAGACGGCGTAGCCGATGACCAGCATCTGAAAGCAGGGGATGACGAAAATCACCATCCGCATCCGCGGGTCCCGAAAGACCTGGATGAACTCCTTGATCAGCATGTTGCGGAGGCGTTCGAGCATGGGGGACAGGGGACAGGTTACAGGTTACAGGGGATAGAGACCTGGGATTTTATTATTCTCTGTCCCCTGTATCCTGTATCCTGTCCCCTCAACTCAGTTTCTTCTTAAACCTTACATTGGCGATCGTAAACATAATGGCGGAATAAATCATCAAGAAAACCACTTCGGCAAACAGCACCGAGGGACCGACGCCCTTCATGTAGATGCCCTTGAGCGTGGTAACGAAATAGCGGGCGGGGACGATGTAAGTGATGACCTGGATCGCGTGCGGCATATTCGCAATCGAGAACATGAAGCCCGACAGCAAGAACGACGGCAGGAACGTGGCCACCATCGCGAATTGCGCGGCCAGCAGTTGATTCTTCAGGTTGATGCTGATGACTAGGCCCATCGAAAGCGCGCCGATCAGGAAGATTACCGCGATTGAGAACAAGAACAGCACACTGCCGCGCAGGGGGACGTGAAAGACGAACTCCGCCATCAGCACGGCCAGCAGCACGTCGAACAGCCCGATGGCGAAATACGGGATCAGCTTGCCGAGGATCAGTTCCGGCCCCTTGACGGGCGTGGCGATGAGCTGCTCCATAGTCCCTTGCTCCCATTCCCGAGCGATGGTCAGCGAGGTCAACAGCGCCGCGATGACCATCATCAGCACGGCGATCAGACCCGGCACGATGAAATTTTTCGACTCCAATTCCTCGTTGAACCAGACCCGCGGCTTAACGTTCAAAGGCTGCCTCGGCTCGGGCAAACCGTTGCGGCGGATGGCTTGAAAGACGAGGTTTTGCGAGTAGCCTTGCACCACTGCCTCGGCGTAATTCAACGCGATGGTCGCGGTGTTCGAGTCGCTGCCATCGATAATAAGCTGCGCCTCGGCGGCGCGGCCGGCGGCGAGTTTTTGCGCGAAATCGCGGGGCACGACCAGTACGCCCAGCGCCCGGCCCGAGTCGATCGTGTAATCCATCTCGCGCTGGTTTACCACCGTGCCGCGGACGGAGAAAAAGCGGGAACCGTCGAATCGGGCGATGAAATCCCGGCTCTGCGCCGTGCCGCTTTGATCCCAAACGGCAAGCGGGACGTTATCGACATCGAGCGTGAGCGCGTAGCCGAACAGCACGAGCATCATGATCGGTATGGCGATCGCCATCATCAGGCTGCGGTAGTCGCGGAATACGTGCAGGAATTCCTTGCGGGCGACGGCGGTGATGCGGACGATCTTCATCGTTTCACCTCCGCTTGCGGTTGCTCGGCCCGACTCCTTCTCGTTCCCACGCTCCGCGTGGGAACGTAATTTCGGGATGCTCTGCGTCCTTGTCCGAAAGTGTTGAATTCAGAGCTCGTTGGCATTTCTTCGACGCAGGAGCGTCGGGGAAGTGCGTTCCCACGCGGAGCGTGGGAACGAGGAGTAGATAATTTATTGCGGGCGACGGCGGCGATGCGGACGATCTTCATCGCTTCACCTCCGCTTGCGGTTGCTCGGCCCGGTCCCGGGCTTCGATGAGCGAAACGAAGACGTCTTCCAGCGAGGGGACGATTTTCTCGATCCGTTCGATGCGCCGCCCGCTCCTCGCGAGGAGTTCGCCGATTTCGCCGGCCGCCGCCTCGCCGTCGGTCGCCACGACGTGCAATCCCCTCCCGAAAAGGGCCGCTTCCTTGACGCCGGGCAGTTGCTCGATCTCGCCCATCGCGGTTTCGGGATGCTCGCAAAGGACCTCCAGCACGTCCTCGGCCATCAGATCGCGCTTGAGCCGCTCCGGTTCGCCCAGCGCGACCAGTTCGCCGCGGTAGATCAATCCCAGCCGGTCGCAGTATTCGGCTTCGTCCATGTAATGGGTGGTGACAAAAACGGTTACGCCTCTGCCGGAGAGGTCGTAAATCAGGTCCCAAAACGCGCGGCGGGAGATGGGATCGACACCGGAGGTCGGCTCGTCGAGAAAGACGATCGGCGGTTGGTGGAGGATCGCGCAGCCCAGGGCGAGGCGTTGTTTCCAGCCGCCGGAGAGGAGCGCGGTGGGCCGCCGCCGATGCTCCCTGAGGCCGGCCATTTCCAGCACCCAATTCTTCCGCTCTTCCTTGAGTTCGGCGGGAATGCAGTAGATGCCGCTGTAGAAATTGATGTTCTCCTCGACGGTCAAATCCTGGTAGAGCGAGAACTTTTGGCTCATGTAGCCGATGTTCGCCTTGATCTTTTCGGATTGGGTGTAGATGTCGTATCCGGCGACCACGCCCCGGCCGGCGGTCGGCGCGAGGATGCCGCACAACATGCGGATGGTGGTCGATTTGCCCGCCCCGTTCGGTCCCAAAAAGCCGAAGATTTCTCCCTTCGCCACCTCGAAGCTCACCCGATTGACCGCCACGAAGCCGCCAAACCTCTTTTCCAGGTTCTCCACGACGACGGCGTTGGTGGCGGTGTTCATCATTTGATATATTTCAAATTGGAAATTTCAAATTTCAGATTTCAGATTTCAAATTGCAAATTGAACGAATAAAAAAAACGCCGCGTTCGCCCGGCACAAGTGCCGAGGTTAATTAGACCTTTCTCTCTCCCCTCTCCCCTCTCCCCTCTCCCCTACTTCCGCCACCACCGAAACGAATACGTCCTCCAAACTCGGTTCGATGAGGCGAATCGATTCGATGCCGAGGTTGCCTTCGGCAAGAATTCGTCCAATTTCGGCGGTAATCCGTTCGGGCCGCTCGCCGACGGCGTGAATCCGGTCGCCGAAAAGACCGACCGTGGCGTTCGCCAACTTTTCTTTAAGCAGCGCGGCCGCCGCGCGGGGGCGTTCGCAGCGGATTTCGAGGATCGCGCCCCGCATCAAGCCTTTGATTTCGTCCGGCGTGCCGCACGCTAAAAGCCGCCCGCGGTCGATGAGCGCCAACCGGTTGCAGCGTTCGGCCTCGTCGAGGTAGGCGGTCGAGACGAAGACGGTTACCTTTTCGCGCAGAAGCTGGTAGAGTATCCGCCAGAAATCGCGCCGCGACACGGGATCGACGCCGTTGGTCGGTTCGTCGAGGAAGAGCACTTTGGGCGTGTGAATGAGCGCGCAGACCAATCCCAATTTTTGCTTCATGCCGCCGGAAAGGTTGCCCGCCAGCCGTTTTTTGAAGGGCTGCAAGTTGCTGAACTCCAGCAGGCGGTCGATTATTTCCCGGCGGCCCCTGCGCGGCTCGCAATAGATATCGGCGTAGAAGTCGATGTTTTCCGCGACCGTGAGATCGGCGTACAGCCCGAACCGCTGGCTCATGTAGCCGATGTTTTCCTTGATGGCTTCCGCATCGCGGCGGATGTGCTTGCCGTCGATCCACGCATCGCCGGAAGTCGGCTCCATGATGGCCGTCAACAGCCGCATGGCGGTGGTTTTTCCGGCTCCGTCCGGCCCCACCAGGCCGAAAATCTCCCCCTCGACGACGTCGAGCGACAGCGAATCGACGGCCGTCAGGTCGCCAAATCGTTTGGTCAGGTTTTCGAGGCGGATGGCGGGCATACTATTTGACGACCGGCCGCAGCACGATGTTCCGATACTCGACGCCGGTGTGATCGCCCTGCAGGTAGATCGGGCCGGGCCGGAGTTGGTCGGGCCAGAGCGCGCCGCCGGTGCAGCCTTCCAGCGGTCGGTTGTCGATGATCTTCTTGCCGTTGAGGATTACCGTTACGTGGCGATCGACCAGCGTGATATCGAGCGTCTGCCACTGGCCGGCGGGCTTTTCCGCGGCGGTAGTCGGACATATCCGGCTGTAGATGCCGCCCATGTTGTGCGGATCGAGCGGTTTGCCAAAACTGTCCATGACTTGCACTTCGTAAATGCCGCGCAGGTAAATGCCGCTGTTGCCATTCTTGGGCACCCGGACTTCCATCGCCAGATTGAAATCCTCGAACTCCTTCTCGGTGCGGAGATTGCCGAAGTGTTTGCGGGGTTTGCCTTTTTCCTGTTCGATGTTATTGGCGAGTACGCAGTCCCGTACGCACCAACCGCTGTCCTGCTTGGGGTTGATCAATTTCCAGCCGGCGAGATCCTTGCCGTTGAACAGAACGATTTTTTCGCCGAATTTGACTTTTGACAAATTGGGAGCGGGCGGCAAGGGCGGAGAACGCTTGCCGGTGAAATCGCGCTGCACGTTTTTGCCGTCCACGCCCGCGCCGCTAAGGGTCAGGCTGAGCGTATCGCCTTTCACTTGGGCGGTAATCGTTTGGGGGTTGCTCGTCGCGTCGCGCGTGAGTACGAGTTGGTCGTTTTCGACCTTGGCGCCATCGACCGGAACGACGCTGCCGCCGCCCCAGAGGATGCGGGCCTGCAATTGGCCGTCCTTTTCCTTCAATCCCAACCAGCCGGCTCCGCCGCCGGGGATGGTCAAGTCCCAGCCGCCGAGAAAGGGCTTTGCACTCTCCGCGGCGCGAGACGATTGAACGGGAGCGCCGAGGGAGAGCATCAGGATTGCACAGACGCCCGCGAAAAGCAAGGTTCGGCATGAAGTTGGAGATCGCTCGTCGAGTCGTGATAAACGTGCGCGCATTTCGGCTCCTTCGCGTTCGAGGGTGTTGATGAAAAACAAACAATCGGATAGCTAGGCAATAATACTTTCGCATGGCACCACTCGGAGAGTGTATCAAATCCGCGAGTGGCCGGCAAGACGCCGCATAGCACGAAGAAATACCCCTTTTCGCCGCCATCGAATCCGCCGTTAAGATATCATCGATGACCTTCTCAAGGAGTTTATCTCGTATGCGAGTAGAGATGCCATAAAAACATTGTAACCGTTCACAGGGGACTGTCCCGATTTTCGCGGCGCAAAAGATTATGGTGTTGGAAAAGCGCTTAATCGCCGCGAAAATGGGACTGTCCCCCTCGCGCCGCGGGAAGGGGACAGGTCCATGTTTTCGGCCTACCGTTTGTCCGCAAAATACGTTTTCACGCCGAAAAATGGACCAGTCCCCGACCGGG
>JADLEL010000090.1 GCA_020846145.1 Pirellulales bacterium
CGACGGCATGGGGGCCGCGGGCTTTACCGACTACGCCAATGGCAACTACGCCTTGACCGCGCAGAGCGCGTACCATAACGCGGGCACGGACGGCAAGGACCTCGGCCCCGACTGGACCGCGCTCGGCGACGCCACCAAAAACACCCTCACCGGAAGGAAAACCGCCACTACCGCCGTCGTCGGCCGGCAGATTTTTTACGCCAATTCGGCGTTCGACAATCCGGCCGCCGGATTCGGCCCGGACAACGCCGTCGCGCTCGATAAACAACCGTTGCTTTCCGGCAAAGCGGCGTCATTCGTCAATTACACCAGCTACAGTCGCGGCATCAACGGGATCATGATCGACATCGCCGGTTTGGCCGATCCAATCCGGTTTTCGATCGCCGATCTGGAGTTCCGCGCGGGAAACGACAGCAATCCGGCGGCCTGGAGCAGTGCGCCGGCGCCGCTGAGCATTACGGTTCGTTTAGGAGCGGGACAACTCGGCTCCGACCGCATCGCCATTCTCTGGGCCGACGGCGCCATAAAAAACAATTGGCTGCAAATTACGGTCAAGGCGACAGCCATCACGGGATTGACCCAGCCCGACGTATTTTACTTCGGCAATGCCGTGGGCGAAACGGGCAACGATCCCGAAAATGCCGTGGTTGACGCCGCGGATGAATACAACATTGCCTCCCATCGAACCGGCGTCGTGCCGACGAATGCCGCCAATCCCTACGACATCAACCGCGATCGCATCATCAACGCGACGGATATGTTCCTCGCTCGGAGCAATGTTTCCGGCTCAAATCCCTTGCGATTGATCGCACCGGGTATTTCGGCAAGCGCCGCTGCTCCGTCCGCGGATTATCCGTCAGACGCCGCAGCGATCGCGGAAACACCCGCGCAACAACCGGACTTGTCGGGAGCATCCCCGGCATTGCCGTCCGGCGGCGGGATCGAGGCCGCGCCCCTGCAATCGCCGGAAATCGCGGCGGCGGCGGATTCCGCCGGCTTGCCCGCATCTCCGGCGGCCGGCGACGCCTCGAAACGTCCGACCGAACCGAGACGGCCGAGAAGCATTTTCCACCCGTCCCTTCGCGCGGCTTCGGAAGACCGCAATGAATGGGGAGAGAAGCGGCGTCGCGAAATTTCCCGAAAACATTCGGCGCGCGATGCCGCGCTGCGGGAATTTGCGGCGGATGAATGGCGGTTATCGCGAATCTTGCAACGGATCGACGCCGCTTTACGATGAGCGGCGAACCGATGAAGCGACGGATCGGTTCCCAGTTCGGATCGGCAATGGCGGGTCGGCCAACGGCGGCAGCGGTTTCCTCGCTGCCGATGCATCCCCTGAAATGCCCGAACCCGGGACATTTTACCTCTTGGCTTGCGCCTTGCTACGCATCCTTGCAGGACTTCGGTCGGTTCTTTCAAAAAGCGAAGCGTTCACGCCCCTGTCGGGGACTGGTCCATTTTTCGGCGGGAAGACGTATTTTGCGGACAAACGGCAGGCCGAAAACATGGACCTGTCCCCTTCCCGCGGCGCGAGGGGGACAATCCCATTTTCGCGGCGATTAAGCACTTTTACGGCGCCATCGTCTATTGCGCCGCGAAAATCGGGACAGTCCCCTGTGAACGGTTACCAAAAAGCGAATCTCGGAAAACTTCTAACTTATTATGCAATTTCCAACCGATGTTAATTTATGCCAGCCAGGAGTTATGGGCGGTATGCAAAAAATGGAACGTGAAAGAAGGCCGGCCTTTTATTCCATTTATGCCGGATTTAACGCTCGCATGCCGCTCGAAATGTCGCCACGGATCGGTTCGTTTTCTTGCCTCCCCCTGCCGAGAGACAATCCGTGGCTCCATCCGCATCGACGACCTTAAAACTTTACACCGAACGTGCGCCCTCACCCGTCCGGCCGCCGATCGAGACGATCGGCTCGCTGCCGGAAGTTTTACGGGCATTTCAATCGACAACCGGCTGGTCGCTGCGCTATGAAACCGAGGAGGCAGGCAATCCCATCGGCGCCTCCGGCTCGAAGAAGGCCTCGAAAGAGCGCTGGTTCGCTTCTCTCGCGCCCGGCATGGGAAGTTCGGCGGGCCGATTGAGTCTCGAATCGCTCGATACGTCCAATCCCCCGAAAAAGCGGCCCAGCGTGGAGTTCGAGGCGGCGCGGGGCATGGCCTCGTCCATCGCCGGCATGGTGCGCGAATTGATGCAAACCCGCCACGCCCTCTGGCGGCGGGAAGCCGATCTGGCGGCCGGAGTCCCCTTGCTTCCGCATCGCGAAAACGAGGATCATTTGGCCGAGCGGTTGCAGGCGTCGGTCAAGGCGGCGGCCTTCGCCGTCGAAGGCCAAGCGGCGGCGTTGTACCTGCTCGACGAAGGCACCTCGGAATTGAAACTACGCTCTTGTTGGGGACTTCCCTTCGACCGGTTCGCGGCCCCCGCCCGGCGTTTGCAGGGATCGCTGGCCGACCTCGAAGCGATGCTGGGCCATGCCGTGGTTCTAGAAAACACGGCGCTCATGCCCGGTTGGAACGCGCCGGAGGATTTTGCGGCGGCGGTCTGCGTGCCGGTATCCTCCTCGACGACGATCTTGGGCACGCTCTGGGTCTTTTGCGACGAGACGCGCGATTTCACCGATCGGCAGACGAACGTCGTGGAGCTTGCGGCGGGCAAAATCGCTTCCGATTTGGAGCGCGAGATGTTGCTCCGCGAAGGCGTCGAATCGGCGCAATACCGAAAACAATGGGCGGCGGCAGAACGGATGCAGAAAAATCAGCTTCCCACGGTCTCGCCGCTGTTGGACGGCTGGCAAATCGCCGGCTGGGCGGCGCAGGCTCAGGGCTTGGGCGGGACGTTTTACGATTGGTTCTGCCTCCCCGACGGACTCCTGGCCTGCGCCTTGGGCGAGAGCCTCGATCGCGGCTTGGAATCCGCGCTTTCGGCGGCCGCCGTCAAAGCTGCGCTCCGCGCGCACGCCGCGTATCACCGCGAGGCCCAACGCGTACTGCAGCGGCTCAATTTGACGATCTGGACCAACTCGGCGGGCGATCAATACGCAAACGTGTTTCTCGGCCTGCTTGAAACCGCCACCGGACGGATTTGTTGTTCGACGGCGGGCCGGCCCTCGATCGTGCATCTGACGCCCGACAGATGGATTTCGCTTACCGGCAGAACACCACTGTTGGGCGAAAGCCCCGAATCGGAATTCGAGCAGGCCGGCTATGAGCTTGCCGTCGGAGAATCGCTCGTGATCTGCTCGAAGGGATTCCGTGAAGCGGCCGATAACGGCGGATGCCGTTTGGAAGAAGCCGGCTTGGCGCGACTTCTGGCCGAAAACACGCATCTGACCGCCAATCAACTTTGCGCGATGGCCCGCGAATGCCTGCACCTTCACGCCGAAAATCCCCGGCAAGACGACGTCGCCGTCCTGGTGATCAAACGGACGACTTAGCGGGAAAACCTTTTGGGGAATTCCGGGTTTTAACGGTGATTTATGCCAGTCATTTCTGACGTAATCATCGATTTCTCCCGGTAATTCCAGCCTTCCGTTGGTCGGTTTCACGTCCTGCTTATTCCGACCGTCAATCGCCCGCATCGGGAATTCAAGAGAACCGCAAAGTTGCAAAAATCAGGAGGCCGGGCATTCCTGTCTCCCTCGAATTGCGACCAAAGGTCGCGGCTTTCCATCGTCGATACCCCTCTCAAGGATGCGATTCCCGAATATTTTTTCCGTGGATTGAAAAAACGTAAGCGTTCACGCCCCGGTCGGGGACTGGTCCATTTTTCGGCGGGATAACGTATATTGCGGACAAACGGTAGGCCGAAAACATGGACCTGTCCCCTTCCCGCGGCGCGAGGGGGACAGTCC
>JADLEL010000091.1 GCA_020846145.1 Pirellulales bacterium
AAACATGGACCTGTCCCCTTCCCGCGGCGCGAGGGGGACAGTCCCATTTTCGCGGCGATTTAGTATTTTTACGGCGCCATCATCTTTTGCGCCGCGAAAATCGGGACAGTCCCCTGTGAACGGTTACCTAATATTTGCAGTAGCAATATTCAGCCTCCTCGGAATGCCGCTATTGTTATGGGAATTTTTGAAGGCAGTTCTCATGGGATTCTAGAATCAACCGAACAAGATGAAATTAGTGGAACAAGTTCCGACCGGAATAATCAATACGCCATCGAAATCCCCGCACGCTCAACCTTTCATCGCCTCCGTCAATTGCGGTATCAGCCGCAGGGCGTTGCCCGCATAGACCTTTTCCAGCACCGTGTCGGGAAGGTCGAGGCCGTAGAGCCGCCAGCGGGTATAGACGCCGAAGCGGCCGATGTAGTCGGGGTACTCGAAATAATCGTCCCGCGTTTCCAGCAGGCGGAAGTAACAGCGATACGCCGCGGCCGATACCGGCATGTCCAAGCCAAAGAGAATTCGGTTTTGATGGCGAACGAAGAAGTCGTGCGCCGCGTGCGGCTGCCGCCCCAGTTCGTCGATGCGCGCCGAAAAATCGATGAACACGTTCGGATTTTCGTCGAGCAACTCGCCCACGGCCGCCAGATTTTCGGGCAGATTGGCCACGTGCGGCAGCAGGAATTTCGTCCGTGGATGCCGCGCGATCATCCGGTTCCGCTGCTCCAAAAGCTCCCCTTTGCCGAATTGCGCGCCGTGAAAACTCCAGCCGGGGAAATGCAGCAGCGTCAAATAGTGCTCGTTGCGCTCGTCGATGGGCAAAAAAAAGCCGATCGGATCGGAAACGTGGATCAGCACGGGCACGCCCAATTCGCCCGCCCGCGCCCAAATCGGATCCAACCGCTCGTCATCGACCCGGAGCATGTTCCCTTCGTAGTCCCGAAAGAAAAGCCCCAGTTCCTTGGTTACTTTCAAGCCGCACGCGCCCGCCGCCGCGTCGCGTTCGAGGCATTCGATGCACCGCTTGGCGAAGTCCCGGTCTTTGATCAGCACCGGATCGCCCCACTGCGCGAAATCGGCCATGGTCATCGCGGCGAATCGGCCCGGATAGCGCCGCGCGTAATGCTCCATGAAGAAATCCAGCTCGCGCCGCGCGATGCTGTAGGTATTGTTGACCAGCGGCAGCGTGGTGTTGCCCGTCACGTTCAGCCATAGCCGCACGCCCACGGCGTCCATCACCTCGACGAGTTTGTCGGCCGGCAAATCGCCGAACAGATGGTTGTGCGCGTCGATGACCGGAAAGCGTGCCCGCTCGGGCACGTGCTCGGCCACCTTCAAGAGGCACTCCGGCCGGAAATCCTTGAGCAGCACTTCTTTCATGGCAATCGTTTAAGGCATGTAAAGTAGCAGGCACACTCCGTGTGCCGTAATCCGGCGCAGCAACCAACTTCGAGTGCTGTTGAACCATATTCCATGATTATCCCACGATCAAGCGGACGGCACACGGAGTGTACCTACTACTTTACGGCAATATGGCCTCGATTCCCGTCAGTTTGCAGAAATCGACCAAATCGCCGTAGAGCTGTTCGCCGTAGCCCAGGCAGGCGTATTCGTTGGTCCAATTTTCGAGCATCTCCTCGATGTCGCAATGCGCGGTAACGAACCCGTGCGGCCAGAAGGGGATGCCGCATTCCCGCTGCCGCGCGGGAAGTTGGTCGGCGGGCGGCTCGAAGATCGAGCACCGCGCAATCACCATGTTGAACCGGCCATCCACGCGGCCCAGCCGCGCCAGCACGCCCTCGCCCGCCTTGCAAACCAGCTTGACCGAAAGTCCGCCCGCCTCGCCCTCGGTCGGAATGCCGTGCTCGGCGAAACCGGCCGGGCCGAGCTTGCTCGCCAGCGACGGCGGACAGGCCCCGTCGCCGATGATCTTGATCTCGTTGGTCTGCTTGTCGATGTGCTGCAAGTCGCCGTAATAGACCGGCTCCGCGCTGAGCTTCGTCAACAGCAAGACCGTCATCGCGGTATTGAAATCGCCCAGCGTCGAGGTCCCCACGCCGTCTTCGAGCATCATGCTTTGGGCGAAGCAAGACGCGCCGTAATAGTCGCCCAGGCCCGGGAACGACTGAATCGTATAAAAATCCCAGCTATTCTGCTGCACGAGTTTTTTAATCGCCAAATACAGCCGCATCGAACGCTCGTTCACCGGATTCTTGTCGGGCAGGCCCCCGAAAAGCTGCTCGATCCGCGGTTCGAGCGCCGTCAATTCGCCGCCGTCGATTTGTTCGGCCGTTTTCACCAACTCGGCCGTGTCGCGGGAATCGATATCCACGCCGAACATTTTCATCCATTGGCTGGGATCGGCGACGCCGCAGGTCTGGCCCATGCCCCGTCCGCCGAACGTGCCGATGACCGACATGTTCAGCCAATTCCGCAGGTGCGCCGCGCGGCAGAAGTTCGCGACCTTATCGACCTCGCTTGGGTCGTCGGCCGCCCCGTACACGAATTTGTGATTGATGCCCACTTCCAAAAGCGCCCCGTGCAGCACCAAGCCGCCCACGGGCCGCCAGCCCTGCGAACCGGGATGCGTCCAGATGAGCACGTCCTTGCCGGACATCGCGAAATCGCGGATCGCCGCGATCAGATGGGCCGACCATACCCAAGTGCCCGTGAACAGCACCACGCCGTCGATCCGGTCGTCGTCCTTCATTTTCTTCAGCGCCGCGCGCGACTCTTCCCGCGTCGCAAGCACGACATCGTGCTCGACAAGCTCCACGCCGCGATCTTCGAGCGCCTTTTTCGATCGGGCCGCCAGCGCCTCGTCGATGAAAGGCTGGCCCATGGGATCCTGAAGACCATCCTTGTGGACGCCGTAAACGATAAAACCGATCGTGGGACGAATCATGTTTGATGATGGAGTAAGGGTGGACTTAGAACTTATCCTAAAACCTCAATCGATGGGGTGGCAGTACAACTGCCACCCCTGCTATCCGGCGATTCAAGGGGTGGCAGTACAACTGCCACCCCAACCGACATGGTATTGGGATATCACTAAGGGAATCTCGATTATCCTACCTCATCCCGCCGAAAAGCGATAGCTGCATACATGACGGTAAGTCTCTCCCGGCCGCAGCACGATCGAGGGAAAATTCGGATACCGGATGGCGTCGGGCGGACGGCCGGTATCGAGACACAGCGCCGCATGTCGCCGATAAATCGCCCCGCCTTTTCCCCGCGGCGTGCCGTCCAGGTAATTGGCGGTGTAAAACACAAGCGCCGGCTCCGTCGTCGAAACTTCCATCGTGCGGCCCGATGCGGGATCGAACGCCGCCGCCACGCGGGCCATCGCTCCTTCGGGCGAATTCCGCAGAAAGCACACATCGTAACCCCGCGGATCGCCCCCGGTCTCTTCGATCCGGGCGCCGATCGCCATCGACCGGGTGAAATCGAAGGGCGTCCCCCGCACCGGTGCGATTTCTCCCGTGGGAACGTCCGGCGCGCTCGCCGGTATATAACGGTCGGCGTCGAGTTGCAGCTCGTGGCTTAAAATATCGCCGCGCCCCGCGCCCGACAAGTTGAAATAACCGTGATGCGTAAGATTGACCAGCGTCGGTCGGTCGGTCGTCGCCGTGCATTCGATGCGCAGTTCGTTCTCCTCGGTCAGCGAATAGACGACCGAGGCCTCGAGCGTTCCCGGATAGCCCTGGTCTCCGTCGGGACTGCGATGGGAGAATTTCACGGCCGGCCCCGCGGCGTTGGAAATCGGCTCGGCCCGCCAGACCATGCGGTTGAATCCCCGCGGCCCCCCGTGCAAATGCACGTTTTCGCCATCGACCGCAAGTTGGTGGTTTTTCCCGTCGAGTAGAAATTGTCCGCCCCGGATGCGAAAGGCCACGCGGCCCACCATGCAGCCGAAGTATGCGTTATGTGCCTCGTAGGACGCCAACTCGTCGAATCCCAAGACGATATCCGCCGGCCGGCCCTGCCGATCCGGCGAAAAAAGCTCGGTTACCGTAGCGCCGTAGGTGATGATCCTTGCCGTGATGCCGCGCGAGTTCCGCAGCGTATATCGATCAACCGTCTCGCCCGCGGCAGTCGTTCCAAACACGTCTTTTTCGAGCTTCAAGTTATCCATTTTGGCATGGTTCAAAAGTAGGACAGGTTTCCAACCTGTCTTATGACGCAGGTATGGTATTTGAGAGAAATCCGAATGACAGGTTGGAAACCTGTCCTACAGATGAACCGATTTTGAACCATGCCATTTTACCGGCCGGTTTCCGAGGATGTTCCTGTCATTACCTTCGGAAAACGTAAGCGTTCACGCCCCGGTCGGGGACTGGTCCATTTTTCGGCGGGATAACGTATATTGCGGACAAACGGTAGGCCGAAAACATGGACCTGTCCCCTTCCCGCGGCGCGAGGGGGACAGTCC
>JADLEL010000092.1 GCA_020846145.1 Pirellulales bacterium
AACCGGGGGGTGGCAGTACAACTGCCACCCCAATATATTTTCTTGCAACTGCTTCCCCAACAAATCCTCCTCGCATCCTCGAAGGCGAGTTGCATTTACCGGGGATCTTTTCGCCGCTCCCTGGCGAACTCTATCTCTGGCCCGCCGGACGCAGCTATACCGGCCAGCAAGTCGCCGAGTTTCACACCATCGGTTCGCCGCCGCTGTTGGAATCGCTCTTGAAAACGCTCTGCGCGGCGGGCGCGCGATTGGCCGAGCCGGGCGAATTCACGCTGAGGGCCTTTTTGTCGGGCCGCATCGATCTCACCCAGGCCGAAGCGGTCTTGGGCGTGATCGACGCCGCCGACCCCCGCCAACTTCAAACCGCCCTCGGCCAACTGGCCGGCGGATTGGCCGGGCCGCTCCACCGGCTCCGCGACGCTCTGCTCGAACTGCTCGCCCATCTGGAAGCCGGTTTCGACTTCGCCGAGGAAGACATATCGTTTATCTCGACCGAGCAGCTCGACCGGCAACTCGCCTCGGCCGCGGAACGAGTCGCCGAGTTGCTCGAAAAGATGTCGTCGCGGAACCTCGCGGAGACCGCCGCCAATGCCGTGCTCGTCGGCCGTCCGAACGCCGGCAAGAGCAGCCTCTTCAATGCGCTTCTCGAAAGGACGGGCGCATTGGTTTCGCCGACGCCCGGCACGACGCGCGATTACCTCTGCGCCGAACTCGACCTCGACGGCGTCAAATGCCGGCTCATCGACACCGCCGGGATCGAAACAACCCTCTCCTCTCCCGACCAGCGACCACGCTTCGCGCGGTGCCCGGTCGGTGCCCCGAGAGGGGCCGGGGGGGAGGGCTGCGATGAATTTTGCGAAGAGCAGGAGATCAACTCCGCCGCCCAATCCGCCGCCCGCGAACAGCATCAACGAGCCGCTATTCGCATTCTCTGCATCGATGCGGCCTCAACGCCAAACGACTGGGAACGTGAACGGAACGAGAAGTTAGATACCGCATTTACGATAATCGCGCTGACGAAAATCGATAAAGTAGGACAGGTTTCCAACCTGTCGTTAACGAAGGCACAATTGGCAAAACAGGTTGGAAACCAGTCCTTCGTTTTCATGGCGACCAGCAGCGTTACCGGCGAGGGATTGGACCTTTTACGCGCCGAACTGCGGCAAAGAATCATATCGCTGAGCAATGGGGAGGGCGATGCCATTGCCGGAACGGCGGCGCGATGCCGGGAGTCGTTGAGGTTTGCCGGTGAAAGTTTGCGCCGCGCCCGGGCGTTGCTCGATCGAGCTGCCGGAGAAGAGTTCATCGCCGGTGAAATCCGGCTCGCCCTCAATGAACTCGGCCGCGTCGCCGGCGCGGTTTATACCGACGACGTTTTAGACCGAATTTTCAGCCGGTTTTGCGTGGGAAAGTAATATGTGGGGTGCTAAAATAAGACAATTCCCACGGAATGCATCCTCCTTTGCCCGGTTTTCTTCCCCCCACCTTGTCGATCGGGCCGCGAAAGAATACTATTCCTCAGTGTGAAAAAATTGGGACAGGCACCTCACAATACCCGTTATTCGAGTGATTATCAACAACTCGGTTCGGAGCCAGTCCCATTTTTTCACAACCTCTCAGTCGAGGAATCCCCCCGGAGTCGAAGATCATGGGACGATACCAGGTAGCAATTATCGCGCGGCCGGCGGATTGGAAGCCGGAATGCCCGGACGACGTGCCTTTGGAGCTTTCCGGGCCGGTCGAGGTTTTCGCCGAATCGGACGATTTGTTCGAGGCGGTCGATCGGGCCATTAAGCATAACGAGAGCGACGAGGCCTTGCACAAAAAGCGTTGGGCGGTGGTGATCGAGCCGGGCGTTCACGGGCGGCAATGGCCGGCCGCGCGGCTCTGCACGCCGTTGACCTATAAAGTAACCTCCATCTGGTGGCCCGAAGGCTGGGAGCCGGACACACCGTTGGACGTGCCGAACTGCGTCTGGCAGGCCCAGGGCAAGTCGGGCGGAGAGTGGCCCGATTATCCCCGCGCCGAGGCGGCCGTCCGCGCGCTCAACCGGCAATGTCTCGACCGGCCCGGCACCCTCTGGTACGTGGTGATGGCCGTGGAGAACGAGGCGATTTCGCAGACGGTCGCTTACGATCCGTCGGGCACCGAGACCACGACCGAAGTGCGGCGGATGCACGTGATCCGCCCCCTCGAAGGCGGCCGCGGCGATTGCCGCAACTGCCCCGCCCACGAGTTCTCCTGCGCCAAGGCCGAATGGACGAGCATGGAACAAACCGTGCAAGCCACGCGAAGCCGGGTCTTCGGCGAGTAGCGGAGGAGGATTTATGACGCTCATGGAAATCGTTTCGAAAAACGCCGATGAAATCCGCCGGCGTTTCCGCCTCCGAGAACTCGCACTGTTCGGCTCCGTCGCGCGCCGCGAGGAATCGCCGTCGAGCGATGTGGATGTTTTAGTTACTTTCGAAGGAGCCGCCGACTTCGACCGATTCATGGAATTGAAGTTTTTCTTGCAGAATCTCTTGGATCGAAAAGTGGATTTAATCACTCGGAAAGCATTGCGTCCCGAATTGCGATCCCGAATCGAAGAGGAACTCGTTCATGTCGCGTGACTGGGAAATCTATCTCGGAGATATTCTTCGCGCTTGCGAGAAAGTTAAGCGATTTATCGGCGCGATGTCGAAAACGGCTTTTCTCGACGACGAAAAAACATACGATGCGGTAGTGAGGAATATCGAAATCATCGGCGAAGCGGCAAAAAATCTGCCCGAGAATGTTCGCTCGCGGATTCCCGCGGTCGAATGGAAGAAGGTGGCGGGCATGCGCGACATTCTCTCTCACGCTTATTTCGGAATCGACGCCGATATCCTCTGGGACGTTATCGAAAACAAAATACCGATCTTGGAAAAAGCCCTCCACGTTTATCGAGAACGCGATAGAGAAAACGAGTAGGGAGTTTCTGACGGTAATGAAAAAATAGTTCTCCTTGCGGATTCATGTGAAGAATGGGGAAAGCACAGAGCAGACCCGCTAATATATGGATTGATCGCTTGCGATACCGACGGATGCTCGGCGGATCGGAAAATTCGTTTTTTCGCGAAAGCTCTATGTCGGCGGCTCCAGTCCGAAATCGCGGATCGTCAGCAGGCTGGAGAATAGGTAGCCCCGGCTGCGAAAGGCTTCGGCGCCGCCTTCCATGCGGTCGATGATGGCCACCACCCTTTGCACCTTCAGGCCGAAGGCTTCGACGCGTTCGATGGCTTGCAGCGACGAGCCGCCGGTGGTAACGACGTCTTCGACGATCGCCACGCCGTCGCCCGGCTGCACCGGCCCCTCGACGAACTTGTTGGTGCCGTGCCCCTTCGATTCCTTGCGCACGAGGAATCCTAGGAGCGGCGTGTTCCGCACGGCCGACATCACCACGACCGACGAGGTGATCGGATCGGCTCCGATCGCCATGCCGCCGATGGCCTTGGGCATCCCCTCGGCGGCCAGGAGGTCCAAAATCCCCTCGGCCACCAGCTTCGCCCCGAACGGATCGAGCGTAACTTGCTTGCCGTCCAAATAGTACTTGGCCTTCTTGCCCGACGCCAAGGTGAAATCGCCGAACTTCAGGGCCTTTTCGCGGACCAAAGTCATCAAGGCGGATTTGTCGTACATGGGCAGATGGGATTAGGGGTGCGGTGCCGCAGCGCGCCGAGACGTCCTCGTCCCGGGCAAAAAAGGACGGCATCAAGAATACCGAGAAATGAAACTTTTTTAAGGGGGGCAAAGAAACGATTGCCGGGCAATTCGTTTATCGAGTGCGTCAAGTCGGAACGCTCTTTTCAATTCCAGAGAGCGAAGCTTAGCGGGGAAGGTTATGCGTTGCGGCGTTTCCACCGCGGCAATCCGCCCGCTTGATCGAGGGCCTCTTCCCGGTCGTGAAAAAGGCCCGAAGTTACCGCGCATTGCAAGTATTGTTCGTTTTCGGGCGATAGCTGAGAACTCATGTTCCACCATTGGGGATGGAGAGCAACAACGTTGAGAGGGAACCTAAATCAAGAATACCCAATATGCGTGCGATTATCAATGATCGAAATTCTTGGTCTGCCGACTGCCGCGAGAAATCCGACGCTGCTCGAGGTCTCCCTCACAATAGGGGAGTTGACCGGAGGCGCAACGGCAACTAGAGTGAAAGTTTAGGCTGAATTCAGCGGTAGGACAGGTTTCCAACCTGTCCTCCCTATAACCCGTATTATTCATAAAAGCGATTTGTAGAAGCGGCATCTTGCCGCTTTTGCCTAAAATGCGGCAGGATGCCGCATCTACGATGTTTATGCCATTAGTTTTCAGGATTGAGGGTAATTCCTCAAAGTTTATCGTTTAGCCC
>JADLEL010000093.1 GCA_020846145.1 Pirellulales bacterium
AGATCGGGGCGGCCGTCTTGACTTATAACTTGCTGATTTTACAGAAAAGCCAAACAGCCGCAAAAATTCCCGCTGAACCTATGCGAATCCCCGAAGAATCGCCGTCATGAAAGGCGGACGATCTCTTCAGGGGCTGGCGGGGAAAAGGAAAGTGTTCTGGCGTAACTTAACCGCAGGCGTAAACGCCCGGGCTAGGGAAATGCGAAAAAAGGGCGTTTTTCCTCGAATAGATGATCCTCGCACATCTTATCGCAACTAATGGTGATTTCACGACTTGCGTTTATCGGGCGAAAAACTTTGAGGATCATTCCTCAATCCTGAAAACTAATGGCATATTGGGTGGGCGAATTGCTATACTCGTACGGATGCGTTACAATTAGCTCCTAGTAGAAGCGAGGGGGTGTTTTTCGCGCATTTCTATCCTTTTTCTTGGGAAAGGACGGAAAACGCATGAGTTCCGGTGCAATTCCTCCTTCCTCTTTGACTTCCGCGTTTTTTCCGGGTGATTGCATGAAACCATCGCTTTTTCCTGAAATCGAGAACCGCATTCAAGGATTGAAGCACATCATCGGCAACACGCCGATGTTGGCGATCGAGTGCGCATGGCGGGGGAAACGGCGGATCATATATGCGAAGGCCGAGCATCAAAACTTCACCGGCAGCACCAAGGACCGGATGGCCTACCACATCCTGAAACGGGCTTACCAGGAGGGGCGGATCGAGCCGGGAGATCAAATCGTCGAGGCCACCAGCGGGAACACGGGCATTGCCTTCGCGGCGATCGGCAGGGCGCTGGGGCACCCGATAACGGTTTTCATGCCCGATTGGATGAGCCAGGAGCGGACGCTCTTGATTCAGAGTTACGGGGCGCAAATGGTCCCCGTCGCCCGGGAGCGCGGCGGAGTTTTGGGCAGCATTCGGCTGACGGAAGAACTCGCCGCGCGGGAACCGCACATCTTTCTTCCCCATCAGTATTCCAACGAAGCCAACGTCGAAGCGCACGAACAGACCACGGGACCGGAAATTTGGGCGCAATTGGCGAGCCAAGGACTGAAGCCGGCGGCGTTCGTCGCCGGCGTCGGCACGGGGGGCACCGTCATGGGCGTGGGGCGCTATTTCCGCAAGATGGACCCCGCGATTCGCGTTTATCCACTGGAAGCGTCCGAATCGCCCACGCTTTCGCGGGGACACAAGGCGGGAAAGCACCGCATCCAGGGCATTTCGGACGAGTTCATCCCCGAAATCCTCAAGCTCGACCAGCTCGACCGGATCGTCCAGGTCCACGACGGCGACGCCATCCGCATGGCCCAGCAATTGGCCGCACAGCTCGGCTTGGGAGTGGGCATCTCTTCCGGCGCGAATTTCCTCGGCGCGTTGATGATCCAGAACGAACTCGGCCCCGACGCCGTCGTGGCGACCGTCTTCCCGGACGACAATAAAAAATATCTCTCCACCGACTTGCTCCGCAAAGAGCCTGCCCAGGACGATTATCTTTCCCCGCACGTCGAACTGTTGGGCTACCGCGCCTTCAACCGCGCGTTCAGCCTCTACGAAGATTGAGCTTTTCACGAAAGGACGGCCGATTTTGAATCTATTGAAAGAGGTATTGGCCAACGAGGTCTATCCCGCGTTCGGCTGCACCGAGCCGATCTCCTGCGCATACGCGGCGGCCACCGCGGCCGCGGAGTTGGGCGAGCCGGTCGCATCGCTGACGGTGAAGGTCGATCCGGGCACGTACAAGAACGGCGCGGCGGTGGTCGTGCCGAACAGCGGCGGCGGGAAAGGCAATTTGATTGCCGCGGTCCTGGGGGCGATCCTGGCCCGGCCCGAAGAGAAACTGCTCGTGCTGCAAGGCGCTACCGCGGAGACGATCGCCCGCGCGCAGGCGCTGATCGACGGCGGGAAATGCCGCCTCGAGTGCGACAACGCCCTTGAGGAGTTGAATATCGACGTTCAGGTCGCCGGTTCCCGCCACCGCGCCCGTTGCGTCCTCGCCGGCGGACATACGAACGTCGTGCGGATCGAGAAGGACGCCACGGAGGTTTTTTCGGCGGGCGACGCGCCCGCGGCGAAGGGCGGGCTGGCCTATCGGCAAGTTCTCCAGAAGTTGACGATGGCCGAGGTCCTCGCGCTGGCCGACGCTTGGGACGCCGAGGACCGCGCCTACCTGCGGCGCGGCGTGGAGATGAATCTGTCGATGTCGGAGTGGGGCTTCGAGGTCCGCGGCAGCGCGTATCAACTGCGGCAGATGCAGCGCGACGGATTCCTCGCCGACGACATGTTCTTCCGCGCGAAAATTCGCGTGGGTTCGGCGGTCGATGCCCGCATGAACGGCATGAATCAGGCGGTGATGACCTCCGGCGGATCGGGAAACCAGGGCGTCGTGGCGATCTTGACGCCCTACATCGTCGGGCGGGAGATGGGCGTCGAGGCCGAGCGGATTTTGCAGAGCATCGCGGTTTCGCATCTGGTGAACGCCTACATCAAGTGCTTTTTGGGCGAGGTCTCGGTGATCTGCGGCTGCGCGATGGCGGCGGGCATCGCCTCGGCCACGGCCATCGTTTACCAGCAGGCGGGGATCGACATTCGGCGGATCACGATGGCCGTAAGCAACGTCATCGGCGATCTGAGCGGCCTGCTCTGCGACGGCGCGAAACCGGGCTGCGCGATGAAGGCCATCACCTCGGTCGATTCGGCGATCCGCTCGGCGCTGATGGCGCTAAAAGGCTACGGCTTGAGCGCCGACGACGGCCTGCTGGGCCGAACCGTCGAAGACTCGCTGAAGAATCTCGGCCAGATCACGCTGCAAGGCATGTTCCGCGTCGATTCGACGATGCTCGCGATCCTCAAGGAAAAGATCTCGTCCAATTGCCGCGAGTGAAGGGGCGACAGGCCGCAAACGCCGCGCACGCTTCTGGCCCACTTGCTCGAGTTGGACGAGTGCTCGCGGCGGGGAACGAGTAGAATCAGGTTTTCAGAATCGACTATCCAATTAACAAAGTACGATACCCAAAAAATTCGCTACCCCAACTCAACCCTCATCCTTAACTACGTCGAGAGTCTCAAGGACCGGCAATTCCATCAAAGCAGAGAAGATATCCGTCGTAATATTTTCGGGAACGTGAAATTGCGCCGAGAGCGAATCGATGTTTTCTGAAGAAAAAATGATTTCCATAAAACGCCGCTCAAGCGGAACCTGGCGGGGAGCGATTAGAACGGAACGCACGCTGTCATCCAACATGGTCTTGCTTGCAGCTTCAAAGCGGCAGATAAGATCCGTTGGGAAAGCAGGGGATTCGGCACGTGGAATAAAAGAATCGAGACGAACGGATGCGCTCGTTGAAATCCAGTCCTCAGGCGCGGCGGCGTGTTGCGTGCCGTAAATAGCGTCATGGACCGCAGCGTCCGTATGCTTCGTCGGTGCAGCGTCGGAAAGCGGAGTAACAATGGGAGGAAGCAAATCTGTAATCGGCACGAGTCGAATTGGCAGCGGCTGCGCAAGTATCGGCCATAACGGAGTGCGAATGACAGGCAGCCACACTCCGCCGATGACGCTTCCTGGAATTTCCGGCGGGAGATTCGGCGCCGGCTCATTCACGGTAAGCTTGGCGAAAACTTCTTCCGGATTCGTGAGATTGTGAACCTCGATCGACTCGGTCGAGATCGAGATCAGGCGATTTTCAATCTGCACGCTTCGCAACACGCTGTCACGATGTTCGACCTTGCCGAGCAATTTCAATTCCGCCATGCCCTCACCGGCGACAACGCGGAATACGTATAGATCGTTCAAGGTGGAGGAATTACCTTCCTCCCCAGGCACACTTACGGTTAGGACACGGCTCTCCGGATAGTAGGCGACAACGTGATGATCGTCGAACAAATTCAATCCACCCGAGCGGCCGGTGGGAATCGTGAGCCGATCCAAGAGCTTCGGGGCGCCAAGGTCGTTTACGTCGAAAAGCGATACTTGCGGATCGGCAAATAAACCCGATTCGCTATCCGCATGGCGTCCCAAACCGAGGAGCAATCCGCCCTCGATCGAGTGCAAATAGTTCGAGAAGCCGGGCAATATCAATTCGCCCTTGACTTGCGGGGCGGTCGGATCGCTGAGGTCCACAGCGAACAACGGATCGGTATTGCGAAAAGTAACGACAAAGGCATGCTCGTCTAAAAATCGCACGGAATAGATTCTTTCGCCTTGCGCCAGTCCTTCCAAGGAACCGATGATTTTCAAATTGGTTCCTCGTTGTTCGAGAACGAACAAATCGTTTTGCATGCCGTTCCAATTCCCGGTTGCGCTCCCGCGCGTCGTGGCGACGCGCAACAGACCGTCGTGCTCGTCAAGGGAAAACTGATCGAGAATTCGACCCGCGACGACGCCTTTGGCGACGAATACCGGTTTTTCCGCCTGGCCGGAAATGCTCACTTTGCGGATCGCCGTGTAATCGTAGGAGCCGAGAGAATCGGCTGCGGTCGTATTGCCGAGCAAATAAAAAGCGTCGGTCGAAGCATAAATCGGGCCCACCGACCCGCCGGGGATGACGATGGCGGCGGCGGGACCGGGCGTATTGGACTTCATGTCGATGACGGCCATCACGGAAAATCGATGAAGACCGTCAGACTCGCCCGGCTTGTAAAAGTCCCGCGGATCGCAGACGAAACCGTGTGCGAGTTCCTTGCCCTCGGCATCGTAGGTCGTATAGGCCGGCAAGGCTTTACGATCTAAATAGCCCTCCATCCGATGCCGATATTCCGCTTCGGTTTCATAACGATATTGCCCTTCGGTTCCGACCTTCAAGTTGTTGTAATCGATGGACGATCCATCCGCGTTTACGATATTTATTTCCGGCAAGTAGATGCCATGATCGATGACCAGATAAACCCGATCGCCGATGGCGCGGGAATCGATCAGGCATCCATCGAATCGAGTCGTTTGCACGATTTCCGGCGAGGCGCGATCGGATACGTCGAGAACCGAAACTCCGGTTTGTTCGTATCTTCCGGAGATCAATGTCAATCGGTCGCCCGAGAGGTACATCGAAGATGCTTTTTGATTCACTTTCAACCGGGCGGCGATCGACGGACGATCGACCGAGCGAACATCGACGATCACCAACTCCCCGCGGGATAGCATGTACAGGTAATTGCCATCGGTCTCCATGAGGTCGGCTTCGTCAACGCCGGCGACTTGCGTATTCGTATTGGAACTGTTTGTCGTCCCCAGGACGGTGATTTGCGGATTAGGAGAATATCCGAGATTGCCATTATGCCAAATCATGCCCGGGTTGTTCTCAATGGGAAAAACATAGTCTTTGCCGAATAAGAACTTGTAACGCTCGACGGCCTCGTTGATCAAACGTTCTTGTATTTCCGCCAAAGAGCTGAATCGCTCGAAACCTTCGGAGGTGGCGGCATGGAGAATATCCGTTTTGTCGCTCGGATTGGAAAGGGCAAGCGAAACGGAAGAGATTTCCTGCGGTAGGCCGGCAACAATCGACGGTGCAACTGCATTGGCGATGGGGCTGGCAGACATCGTTAATCGATGCTCTAACAACTCTAGCTGAAGTCGCCGAGGATGCCGGGAAGTATTGATTTTTCCGCCAAACGAATTTGATGTGGATGTCACGCAAAGACCCCCCCTTTAATAATGACGCAAATTAATAAGTCTAATCCAAAAAGCCTTGAAGATGGCTAAGAAATTAATAAAGCCAATATAACGACTGGCTGCGTGTTTGTCAATATTCTTCAGATAAGTTTATCAGGTATTCCTTGGAATGGAATAGCCCCCCACACACCCAATGCCGTTTACGTCTTGGTGTTTTGTGCGATAGGTAAATGCTTTTGGATTAAGGCTTTGAGTTCGGCGGTCAGCGTCAGGATTATTGGCGGATCGGGCGGCCGATGAGGACGTTTTATAGCGGGACGTTTTATAGGGACGTTTTATAGTGTCGGGAGTCTTTTTACTTACCCATTCCGCGGGTGGCAACGTTTCTTGAACCGTTAGGCCGAAGGCCGAGGAGGTTGGTGGAGCGGAGCCGCGCTTGGCCCATCCTACGCACGACTCCGCAACGGAAGCTATTTACGTTTGTTCAGGCGCGGCATTGCCGGACAAGCCATTCGCGGCGACGGGCACCCTCTTGCGGCAAAGCCAACGAGATTCGAAGAACCTGCGGCACCCGGGAGAGGGATAAAACTGCATTAGCCCGCATTATTCATAAGAGCGATTTGTAGAAGCGGCATCTTGCCGCTTTTGCCTAAAATGCGGCAGGATGCCGCATCTACGATGTTTATGAATAATCCCCGTTAGCCCCGTTTTAATGTTTCTTACCGTTCTTCGGGAATATCCTGCCCGGAATGAATTGATGCCAGGGCGTGAACAGCCGCCAGTAGCTTAAGAGCACGACCATCACCGTGCCGAGCGTGGTGCCCACCGCGATGAGGAACATGATCACGATCTGATAGAGCACGGCCGATTCGGGTTTCATGCCGGCGAGGATTTGGCCGGTCATCATGCCGGGCAGGCTGACGATGCCGACGACCATCATCGTGTTGAGCGTGGGAATCATGCCCGTCCGCACGGCGACTTGAATCGCTCCCAGGGCGGCCTCCCAACGCGTGCCGCCCAGCGCCAGCAGGGTTTCGATGCGGCCGCGCTTCTGGGCCAATTCGTCGCCAAAACGGTCCCATCCCAAGGAGATGCCGCTGAGCGTGTTGCCCAAGATCATGCCCATCAAGGGAATGCAATACTGCGGATGATACCAGGTCTGTTCGTGCCGTTGCACTTGGATGACGGCCGCGACCGCCACGGCGCCGATAAACCAGGAACTGATCCCCATCGAGATCACGCTATCGAGCCAAACGCCCCGATACCGCCGCTCGCAGCGGGTAACCGCTGCCCCGCCGGCGATGATCGTCATGAAAAGGAGCATGCCCAGCACGTAATACCAAGGCTGGTTGGGCTTGAAGATCCATTCCAGCACCCAGCCGACGAGCAGCAATTGCACCACGGTGCGGACCGACGCCACGAGCAGCCGGCGCTCCAGTCCCAGCCGCAACAAGAGCGAAATAGCGCCGCTAATCAAAATCAGCGCCGCCGCGATGCCGACTTGCCAGGGTTGAAGATCGATGTAATCGGTATTCATGGGAGGAGAGCTTTTCAGTGGGCAGTGGTTAGTGGTTAGTGGGCAGTGAATAGTGCAGAAATACAAGGGGCGAATTGTTGCTATAGCCATCAGCCATCATCCTTCATCCTTCATCATTCATCATTCATCCTTCTTCTTTCACGCTTCCGTTTTCCATGTAAATTTTCCGCGTGGCGACGCGGTTGCCTTGGGCAACGTCGTGGGAAACCCAGACCAGCGCCCGCTTGTCGGGCGACCGTTCGATCCAATCGACGGCCAGTTCCTCGACTTCCGCCGCGGTTTTGGGATCGAGCGCCGCGGTCGGCTCGTCGAGGAGCAGGATTTGCGGATCGAGTTGCAGCGCCCGCAGCAAGGCGACCATCTGCATCTCGCCGCCGGAGAGGTTCGCCACCGGCTGTTCGAGGAAAGAATCGGGTTTTCCAAGCCGGGCGAAGCGTTCGAGCATCCAGGGCCGATCGAACTTCTTCGCGCGATGGATTTTCAGGGCAAACGGGCGGCGCAGCGCTTCTTCGACCGTATCGGCCAGCATCGCCGGCCGCTGATGGCAGTAGATGACCGCGGCGCGGAAGCGGGGAACCGCCTCGCGCGCGATGGGGCGGCCTTGCCAGAGAACCGCCCCGGCGTCGATCGGATCGAGCATGGCGGCCGCGCGGAGGAGGAGCGTCTTGCCCGAGCCCGAAGGCCCCGACACGACCGCCCGGTCGCCGGCGCGAATTTCCAGCGAGACGCGGTCCAACAGCCAAGAATCCCCGGCGGGATGCCGCCGTGCGATATCGAGGGCTTGAAGCAGTGCGGTCATTGATCGTGAATGGCGGGAAGGCTAAACGAATAAGAGCCTATCCCAAAACCTTGAAATGTTGGGGTGGCAGTTGTACTGCCACCCCCGATTGTCCGCGATTTCAGGGGTGGCAGTGCAACTGCCACCCCAACAAATATGGGTTTTAGAATAAGCACTAAGATGATTATACGATGACGATGTAAAAATGGAATCCGTATCCTATCCTTTTCTCATTGGAGCAAGACGAGCAAATCGCACTCCCGCCTATTCTATAACGAGATATTTTCATCCCGCTTCTTCGGCCCGAGCCTGTTGGAAAGATAGGTCTCGAATACGAGGGCCAGGAGCACGGCGATGAGGAAGAGGCCCCAGAGGCTTTTGCCTTCGCGGAGGGTTTTGAAGGTGTCGGAGAGGTCGGCGGGATCGGCGAACAGCAGCGGGGCCGGGGCGTAGCGTTTTTCGAGGATTTCGCGGTCGAGCGCGGCGGGGTCCGATTCGGCCGGATCGACGTTCGCCGCGTAGGCGAGGGGCGTGGATTTCGCGGCGTCCAAGAGCCGCAAGAGATAGACGCCGATCTCGTGGGTATCGCCGTAGCGGAATTCCTGCCCGGTTTTGTCAGCATCGGGCCGGGTTTTCAACCGGACGATCTCGCCGGAGGGTGGGACGATTTCGATCCCCAACGGTTCGGCGGATTTCGGGAATCGCATCTCGATCGGCCGGCCGGCGAGAATCGATCGCTGCGATTTTTCCACTTGGGCAAGCGCGAACACCAGCCGCGATACGAGCGGCAGGAAGATTGGACGGAGCGGGAGGTTCGTCCAGTTGATGTGTACGCCCGTGCCCAAGAAAAATACCCGCCCGGATTCCGATTTCTTCTCGACCAGCAGCGGTTCGCCGTCGTCGAGGCGGGCGAGGACTTCAGGGTGGGACAGATTCCCAACCCGTCCGGAAGAAGTCGCCGACAGGTTGGAAACCTGTCCTGCGTCGGCGGACAATTTGATGTGCTTGTAAACCAGCACCGATTCGTAGAGCGATGCCGGCTCGGTGAGGAGGCTGAAGGCGGGGAACTGCTTGTCGAGGAAGCCGAGACGCCAACTGTCGCGGTCGTCTTGCGGGCGGGGAGCGCGGACTTCGAGCAGAGGAGCGGGCAGCAGGACGCCTTTTGCTTGTTCGTCCATCAGATTGTAGGCGTCCGGATCGACGTTGTCGCCGGCGATCCAGATGAGATTCCCCCCGTTTTCGACGTAAGTTCGCAGGCGTTCGGCGGCATCGGCGTGGGGGGCGGGCAGGTTGACGAGAAAAATCGCCTTGTACTCGGCAAGCGGTTCTTTCGCCAGGTCGTCGGCGGTGAGCACGGCGGCGCGGATCGCGCCGGGAGCGGATCGGCCCGCGGACAAGGCGCGTTCGAGATAGTAGGAATCGTCGAGGTAGGGGATTTCCTGCCGCCGGCTTTTGACGATGGCGACGGGAATCGCCCGATCGACGTCGAGGGTGAAGAAGCGGCGGTCGTCGAACTTCGAGCCGTCTTCGCCCGCGAGGCGGATTTCGCCGCGGCGCAGTCCGCCGGTCTTGCAGGTGAAGGTGAAATCGTGTTTCGCGCGGCCGTCGGGCGGGAGATTGAGCGTCGGGCCGACGGCTTCCTTCGCGCCGTCGATATACAACTCGGCCACGCACGGCCAGGAAACCGTCGAGGCATTGTAGAACTCGGCATCGACGGCGATCGGCACGCCGGCGACGGGCGCAATCGTGCTTACGGCCACGCTTTGGACCGCGACGTTGGGCTTGGGCTTGCGGCGGCAATCGACGAAGATGATGGGGATCTCATCCGTCCCCTCGCCCCCCGCCCCTCGCCCCCCGCCCCCTTCCTCCCAACACGCTTTCTGCATATCCGTGACGACGTAAATCTGCTTGTTGGGCGTTTTTGCTTCGGCGAGGATCCGTCGGGCTTGGCTAATTTTCGCCTCCAGGTCCGCGCGCTCGTAGCTGACTTTGCACAGGGGGAGGATTTCGCGGATGGACTGCTTGGTGCGGTCCAGCCTGCCGAGGCCGGGGAAGTCGGGGCCGCCGGTGGCGAGGAAGGCCATCTGGTCGCCGTCGCGAAGTTCATCGACGATTTCCGCGACGGCCGCCGCGGCGGCGTCGAAACGCATGCGATCGGCGTCGATCGCGCCCATGCTGGCCGAATTATCGAGGATGATCGCCGCGGCGGTATCGGCGCCGCCCCAGAGGGCGCTGAGGTTCGTGACGGTCGGTTTCGCGAGGCCCAGCGCGATCAGGAGCAGCACGGCCGCGCGGAGCAGCATGAGCAGCAAATCGTGGATCCGTTTCCGCCGCCGCGTTTTCTCCGCGCTCAGCTTCAAGAACCGCAGCGTGGGAAAGGGCAGCTTCTTCGCCTGCCGCCGATCGATCAGATGCAGCAGCACTGGAATGGCGGCGGCCAGCGCGGCGATCAAAAATAGCGGAGCGGCGAAGGTCATGACGCGGGAAAGATGGAGGTCGATGGCCGAACCACAAATAACGAAAGTAATTATTTTGTATCTATTTTGCGAAATGAAGTAAGTGTAAGGGGAGGGATAAGAGGGAAAATGGAAAAAGGGAAAAATAGTTTTTTAGACTAAATAAGGCAAGAAACAAGCTGAAAACAACTTCACATTTTTCCTCTTTCCCCTTTTTCCTCATTACACAATAGGTTGCTCCATTCGGCTAAAAAAATACATTTTTTTATTCACTTCATGGCTCCGCAGGGGAACGCGCCGATTTGGAATCCGATCTCATTGCGGTCCGTAGCGATACGCAATCACTTTCGCGCGTTCGAGGGTCACGAGTCCCTCGCGGATCATCTTATCGAGATCGGGCAAGAATGCCTCGATCCGCTCCGGCCGATCGACGATTTCGATGATTACCGGCAGGTCTTCCGAAAGGCGGAGGATCTTGGCGGTGTGCATGCGGCTGTGCGCGCCGAAACCCATGATGCCCCGGAGCACCGTCGCGCCCGCCATCCCGCGCTTGCGGGCTTCCTCGACGATCACCTCGTAGAGCAGCCGGCCGTGATGCCGGTCGCTCTCGCCGATGAAGATCCTGAGCAATTCCGCTTCTTCGGGAAGTTTCATGATAGGAGACGGGATACAGGGGACAGGATACAGGGGACAGGATACAGGGGACAGGATACAGGGGACAGGATACAGGGGACAGGATACAGGGGACAGGATGCAGGGGACAGGATACAGGGGACAGGGAAAAATATATTTCTGGATTGCTCTTTTCTCAGTATGCTGCCCCCTGCCCCCTGTATCCTGTCCCCTAAACCCGACCCCTTCATTATATCCATTTTCCGAGAAAAAGTCCCAAGATCATCGCCGCCCAGCCGCCGAGGTTGTGCAGGGCGAAATAGCCGCTCGCCGCCAGCCACTGGGCGCTGCGCAACTGCTCCGCGATTTCGAACATGTAGGTGGAGAACGTAGTGAACGCGCCCATGAAGCCGACGAGAATGATGAACCGCGTTTCGCCGCTCGTGGGCCAACGGTCCTCCAGCGAAGTCCAGACCAGCCCGAAGGCGAGGCAGCCGAGCAGATTGACCGAAACCGTTCCCCAGGGGAAGCTTTCGCCGAACAGGTTTTGCGCGAATTTGCCGAGACCATAGCGGCAGAGCGTACCGGCGGCCCCGGCCAGGGCGATGTAAAGCAGTTTGAACCACACGGAAGACCTCTTCAATTCGAGCGAACCGGGGCGTCCTCGCCCCCGGCATTGCCGCCGTTTCTCGGCCGGTGGCGAGGACGCCCCGGCTCGCTAAATCCTGTCCCCTGTATCCTGTCCCCTATCCCCTCCGATTTCGATTATCGCCTTGATGACGCCGTCGCGGTAGCCTTCGACGAGTTCGAAGGCCTCGGCGATTTTTGCCAGCGGGAAACGGTGCGTGAGCAGCGGCCGGGGATCGAGCCGGCCGCTTTCGATCATTTCGATCACCGGAGCGAAGCACCCGTTTTGGCGGCGGACGTTTTTCAACGTCAATTCCCGGCGGCGCGCGTGGTGGATGTCGAAATTCACCCGATCCGCGGGCGGGATGCCCACCAGCACGAGCGTTCCGCCCGGCGCGAGCAGCCGCAGCCCTTCGTCGATCGCCGCCGGATCGCCGGAACACTCGAAGACGGCATCCAAGCCGAGCGGTTCTTCGCGATGAATTGTCGTCGCAATATCGATGTCTCCCCCGCGGGCAAAGCCGGTCCAATCGGCCCCGCAACGGGCGGCCATTTCCAGTCGCTCGGCGAGCAGATCGGTCATATAAATCGTGCAAGAACGAATCATTGCTTTGGCGCAGAGCAGCACGCCGAGTCCGATCGGACCCGCGCCGAGAATGCCGATGTTGGATTTATCCCGCATTTCGCTCAGTCGCACCGCATGAAGGCCGACCGAGAGCGGCTCGACCAGCACGGCCGTTTCGAGCGACATGGAATCGGGAATGGAGAAGCAATTCCTCGCGGGCAGCACGGCAAATTCCGCCGCCGCGCCGGGCGCTTCGCCGGGATTGCCCATGAACCGAAGATTTCGGCAGGTGTTCTCCCGGCCCGCCAAGCATTGGTCGCACCGGCCGCAGCTTATCGCCGGATCGATCGCCACGCGGTCGCCGGGTTCGAGCGTTTTCACGGCCCCACCGACTTCGGCCACCGTGCCCGCGCATTCGTGCCCAAGCGCGGCGGGATATTCGAGGATTTGATCGCCGATCCTGCCTTCTCGAAAATAATGCACGTCCGATCCGCATACGCCGAGGCGCTCGATCCGCAGCAGGACTTCCTCCGCCCGAGAGATTACCGGCTTCGAGGCATCCACGATTTCGATTTTTCCCAGACTGGTGAATTGGGCGATTTTCATGGCGGCATTTCGTTTGCGAAAAATTATCGATTTTCTCGCCCGTTCACGAAAACGCCCGCTCCAAATCGGCTAGGACATCGCGTTCGGCGGAGGATATTTTGCTTCCCATCCCGAGGAAGCCGCCGGCCGCCTGGGCGACGTTGCGGGCCAGATCGAGCAACTCGTGCTTGAGGTTCTCGATTTCCGGCGGCGTCAATTTCTGGCAGAGGCCCGCGATGTAATGCTTCCAGGCCGCGACCATTTCGGGGCCGGGATGTTTGTTCAGCCAGTGTTCGAGCAGGGGATAGCGGCCGTCCTTCGGCGGCAGGCCGGAATTTTTCGCGGCGGTCAAAATGACCTCGCGCTCTTGCGCCTGAACGTCGCCGTCGGCCCAGGCGACGGTAACCAGCGGGACGAGCGCCATGGCGGCAAAAGTTTCCGCGTCGATGTTCAACTCGATCAGGCGGTCCAGCACGGTCTCGTCGTGAATGCCGGAGACCTGGCTCAACTGCGCGCGGCGGTCGAGTTTCTCCGTGCGCTTGCGAAATGCCTCCAGGAGCTGTCGATCCTTGTCGAAAAAGATCGAATCGATGAGCGTCTGTTGATAACCGCTGGGCATGACCGGGCGCCTCCGTTAAGAAAGTTTCAAGCAAGGATTATATTACGATAACGATAGTCCGGCGGGCAAGGGGCTTGCAAACTGGTAAATGATTATTCGATTTCCTTCCGCATCGATTCCGGCAGCAGCGAGAGGAGATCGGGATAGGCTTCCACGAGGCGAAGAATATCGGCCAAATCTTTCTGGCGTTTGCTTTTGCGGCGGGTTTCATCCCGGTAGGCCCAAGTTTTTCCTAAAAGAACTTCTTTCATGCCCGCGACCGAAATTTCGTATCCTAAAATCGTATGCTTTTCGGCGTGGGGAAGGAATTCCTGGTAGCGCGGATCGGTATGGATTTGCACGCGCAGGTCCGACCGCTCGCCGTGAAGATTGATGCGATGGGGGAAACTTTCCACGCGGAGTCCGCGCGATTCGGCGCCCCGGCAAACTGCGTCGATATTTTGCGCCACCACGACGATATCCAAATCCAAACTGACAACCGGCTCGACATAGGCATTGACGGCAAGCCCGCCGATGACGCAATAGGAAGTTTGCGTTTCGGCCAGAATATCCAAGAGAATCTGGAGGATATCCGCTTCCGCATGGCTTACGGCGTTGAGAAATTCCTTGGCGGTCATAGTCATTTTCCGGAAAAGCAGGACGCCTAATTTTCTTTTCTAAATCGCTTCGCTGCCGCGTTCGCCGGTGCGGATGCGGATGCAGTCCTCCAGCGGCAGGACGAAGATTTTGCCGTCGCCGATTTCGCCCGCCGGACCGGAGCGGCCGCCTTTGATGAGCGCGTCGATGGTCGGCTCCAAAAACTCCTCGTTGACGGCGATCGTCAGTTGCACTTTGCGCAACAAATTCACCGAAAATTCGTGGCCGCGGTAGGCTTCGGTCTGCCCGCGCTGCCGGCCGAAACCTTGCACGTCCATCACGGTGAGCCGGAAGACCTCGACGTCGGCCAGGGCCTGCTTCACGGCTTCCAAACGATGGGGCTGAATGATGGCGATGATGAGTTTCATGGAGTAGGGGATAGGGGATAGGGGATAGGGGATAGGGGATAGAAAATTATCTGGCATCCAATCCCCCTATGATAGCGTAAATGGTTGGAAAAGGGAAGTTGGCGTGGAAGGGCGAAACGAAGCATTGCCCCCGCGAGGACGCGGGGGCTAAACATGTTGGTTTCCGATCCCCTATCCCCTAATCTCTATCCCCTAATCTCTATCCTCTAATCTCTATCCCCTAATCTCTATCCTCTAATCCCTATCCCCTATCAACTATCCCCTCAAAACACGAGACCGCCGAGGGCTTCGCGCCATCGACGGTCTCGCTATGATGATCCGTTTTGGGAAACGGAGGGATACGTCTAAAACGTAACGATTACGTCGCAGCCGCCGGACAATTGGGTGGTGGAATTGCCGTTGTTGAACGGGCCGCCGTTTCCGCCGATTCCGCCGTTATACCAGTCGTAGCGGAGTTCGGGACGGACCATCACATTGGCGTGCGGCTTCCAATTCACTCCGGCGGCCATCTCATAGTAGTTGCCATCGTTGCCTTGGACCACGCGGACGCCGTCTTTGTCGCGGAACCACTCGAAGCGGCCGCCGAATCCCCAGCAATCGCTCACTTTGTAGAACAAGTATTGGTTGATGCCGTACCAAATCGCGTCGCCGGCGGCTAAGTTGTAGTTGTCGGCGTAGTCGGCTTGGAAAACGTAGGTCCAGCGCGAGGTAAGCTCGTGGGTCAGCACGAAGCTGTTCATGAACATATCGCCTTGCGAGGCGGCGGGCTGCCCGTGCTGGTTCAAATATGCCTGCCCGTTGCCGTTGTCGCCCCAGGTGAAATACCAGGCGATATTCGTGCGCTCGCGGAGCTTGTAGGTCAAGCCGCCGAGGAACATCGAGGCGTCGTTCCGATTATCGAAACCGCCGTCCCAGCCATCGACCCAACCGCCGTAAACGGTGAGCCGGTCGGTGATAATGAGCGAGGCCAAGAGGCCGGTGTGGGTGAACGGTTCGCCGAAGGTGTGCATGTAGGAGTGCGAATAGAAGAAATTGCCCACGGCGGGCACGACTTCATAGCCGATGGGCGTGTAAAAATGTCCGGCGCGGAGTTTGAAATCGCCGTAAGCCACATCGACGTACGCCTGCGGAATGGCGGAGCCGTAAAGCGGCTGTCCGAGGAAGGTGGAGCTGTTCCAGCCGTAATCCCAGGTGTGGTCGCCGATGGCTTGCGTGTCCGGGGCATCGACGCCGAACATGTAGTCGATCCGAGCGCCCCAATCCCACTCGCCCGACTCCTGCCGGACGACGCGCTCGGCATAGCCGTTGAGCTGATCCAAATTGAACAGGTTGTTCGGCCTCATGCCGATCGGTCCGTTGAGGTCCGTGCCGTACTGGTTGGCATAGATTCCGGCGGAGGCCCATCCTCCCACCGTAATGCCGCGGTTGGCGAGGAAGCACGGTTGCGGGACGGTCCACGGATCGCCGAGGTTGCAACTGCGCCAGTTCAAGCCCCAGCGTCGTTCGCGGCAGGCATCGCAGCCGCAAGCTTCACAACCGCTGCAAGCCGCGGCTTGTCCGGCCGTCGCGGGATCGGTCGGAGCCGCTTCCGCTTTTTTGGTTGCGGAATCCGTGGATGCTTGCTGACCGTTGGCCGTCGCGCTCCCGCCGCTGCCTGGCGCAATATAAAGATAATTGTCGTATTCGTAAGCCGTGCGTTGAACGGAAACCGGTTGGCGCAGGGAATTCGGCGACGAATCTTGAGCGAAACTTGGGACGGTCAGCATGGCGGCGAAGATGCTGCCGAAATTCGCAAAGCGTGCGAGCCTCATGGTCTAAACTCCGTTCTAGAGAAAATGGGAAAATTTTATGGATTGGGAAACCAGGGCGTTTCAAGATGCCTATTCCAGCCTGGAACCGAAAGGTCTCCGGTTGCGGTTCCGCTTCCTTCCTATCCATCTGCTATCGGTAGCCTGTGCGAGCCGGATTCACGGGAAAGAGCGCAAAAGCGGGACAGATGGAAAATCCCCACTTACCGGACGAGAAGCTGTAGCGGTTAGAAAAACTTTTCGGCGAATGCGTATCCGGAATCGCCATCAATCATTCATCATCGATCATTCATCATTTCGTTTCCTGCTCCCCTCGATGTTCGTAATTATCGATATCCGCCGTTTCGAGCGGCATCGCGCAGTTGCGGTCGGGTAGAATCCAGACCTCGCCGAACAGTTCGTTTTGATCGACGCGCACGCGATGGTGCCGCACCAACTCCAAGACCGCCAAAAAAATCCCCACCAGTTGCGATTTGTGCATCCCCGGCAGGAACAAGTCGCGGAAGACGAGCCTGCCTTTTTCCAGCAATCGCTCCTGGATGCGGGCCATATAGACGTGGATCGGCGTGTCGTCGTAAACGATGTTCGACGGTCGGGAAGCCTCGGTCTCGCGCATCATCCGCCCGAACGCGCTGACCAAATCCCACAGTTCGACTTCCTCGATCGGCTCTTCGGCCAGATCGCGGACGCGGCCGGGCAGATCGGTCGAAAGCCGCGGATAATGCTGCTGCCATACCCGGCTCCGCTCCTCCAAAATGCTGGCCGCATCGCGGTACTTTTTATACTCCAGCAGGCGGAGAACCAACTCCTGCCGCGGGTCTTCGATCTCCTCCTCGATCTCGTCGCTCCGCGGCAGCACCTGCTGCGACTTGATCTCGATCAGCGTGCTCGCCATCGCCAGAAAATCGCCCACCCCGTTGACGTCCAACTGTTCGAGCACGGAAAGATATTGCAAATACTGGTCGGTAATGAGCGCGATGGGAAGATCGACGATCTCGACCTCGTGCTTTCGCACGAGGTACAAAAGCAGGTCCAGCGGGCCGCGGAAGATGTTCAGATCGACGCGAAAATCCATGACACGACCATTGGGGGGCAATAATGAAGAATCCTTGTACTCTCAGTGTACGAGAATCCTCTTCCAACCGCGAGGGGTGCATGTTCGGAAGGCTTCGGGAAAAACTCGCCCCGAAAAACCTCGTTTACCCCGAGGAATTCGCCATCCCGCTCCCGTAAAATCCCCAAGATCCATTCCTCGATAATGCCCGTGAAGAACCGTTCCCGCGATGATTCGCGGGGAACGCGCCCTAAGCGGGATAATTCATAAACATCGTAGATGCGGCATCTTGCCGCATTTTAGGCAAAAGCGGCAAGATGCCGCTTCTACAAATCGCTTTTATGAATGATGCGGGCTAAGCTTGCCCTGTGGGGTGGGCGTCGCGCCTGCATTATTCGCGGCAGGCGAGACGCCCGCGCCACAAATCCGGCGCCCTGCCCGCGGCAAGCGCGGGCAGGGGCCGATTTTTTTGCATGAAAATCTAATTTGGATTTTTCACGCGAATCACGCTTTCGTTGTTCTGGTCGATCTCGAAGGGATCGGCCTTCATCTTCACGCGGACGCGATATTCTTTCGCCGGTTCGCTGGGTACTCGCCACGAGTACGAACAGGTGAAACCTCAGCCATATTCAAAGCTGCCGGTTTCGACAACTTTGCCATCGGGATCGGTGATCGTGAACTCGGGCTTGGCCGGGCGGGCGCCGTTGACCATCATGTCGGTGCAGTTTTCGCTGGCTGAGCCGACCAACGACATCGATAGTTGGGTAGCCTGTTTGCCCTTCTCGTCCATGATGTTGTAGGACGTTACGACGGGTTTGAAGGGCGGGCCGAAGGGCATTTCGACGGTTTCGTCGGCCACGACCCTGACCGACTTATAGTCGGCGCTCGCTCCCGCCGAGACCACCGTCCGTCGATTGGCAACCGCCGCCGTAGCCGTCGTTCCGCCGAGCAGGTTTCTGACCGCCGCCGACAAGGCGTTCGCCGTGGCGGTTTTCTTCGCGCCCGAATCGGCCGTTTTCGCCTTCTCTTCGGCGGCTTTGGCCGGTTCGGGAGGAGGCGTCAGATCGATCGAGTAGGAGAGCAGCTTCCACTCGCCCGCCGGAACGGAGGCGGGCTGGTCCTTGTCGCCGGAGATTTTAAGGAATCCCCGGTCGCCGTAAATCACCGCGGAATATCCGCCGTTGGGATTCGAAATTTTGCCCAGCGGCACGGTGGAAGGCTCCAAGTCGATCTTGTCGCCCGCGGGCGTGATCTTCACGTCGTAGTAACGACCGTCGATGTTGACCAGGTTCGAGACGTAATTTCGGAACTTGCTCCGCGCGGGATCGTAAGGATAATCGGCGCTCTTCGGATCGGGATCGATCAGGAGCATATCGCCCTGCTGGGGATAGACCTGGCCGCCGGAGCCGCGAACGTTGGACATGATTTCGATCCGGTCGTCGAAGCGGCCGTTGCTGTTGAAATCGATAATCGCCACGCGGTGCGATTTGCCGTCGAGGGTGATTTCGCCCTCGCGGTAGGCGGCCGCGCTGAGCTGCGCGCCGGCGTAGGAATACTGCGGCTGGGCGCTCACGTAGCCGCGCATCGAGAACGAATACTCGACGGGCGTTCCGTCGGCATCGACGGTGAGATCGACCTGCGGGAAGGAAAAATTCGAGTAGCTTCCGCCGCTGATGACGATCCCCGGCATCGCTTGCGCTTCGACGACTTTGTCGTCGGTCAAGTCGCCGTTCCGGTTCGCGTCGAAATAGAGCCGGTCGTAGCGGATGGCCTTGGGCGTCTCCGCTTTTTTCGCCGGAGCGGCCGCGGACTTCTCGGCTTCTTTCTTTTCCGCATCGGCGGCCGGCTTGGTTTTCTCGGCGGCCGCTTTTTTCTCGTCGGCCTTCGGTTTTTCGGGCGTGGCGTCGAGCACGAAGAGGTACTGCTGCGTGCCCAACTTGGCGACGCCGCGGAAGGGATACTCCGACTCGTACTTCGGCTCTTTGTTGACGATCTTTTTGAAGGCTTCGTCCTGTTCCTTCATGCCGCCGAACGCAATGCGGTCTTTCCCCACCGGTCCCACCATCGCATTGAACGACTGGGAGGACGTGTAGCGGTAGAGGTAGTCGGTGGTCCGCCCCACCACTCCAAACGGCGAGCCGGAATCGCTCAACCGTTTGATTTCGAGGGTCGCGGTTTCCGCCCGCGCGGTCGCCGCCAAGGCTGCCAGGATGCCGCAGGCGGCAACCGAGGCAGCGAGATATTTCTTCATAAAAACGGTTCTCCTTTCTGGGATGGTGTTCTTATGTGCGCAGCATCATCGCTTGATCGACTCGATCGGTGATTCAACGAAAAACGGACGCGATTCCAGTTGAATGCGGCCAGAATGGCGTTCCGCTGCCATCGACGGTACTCGCCACGAGTACCCGCGGAAAGCGCCTCAACTATATCCGAAGACAGCGAGCCGAATAAACTCGCTTTGAGTGTTGCTAATGCCCATAAAAATGCTTCAAAACGAGGCAAATGATTATCGATAAAGTTATTTATAGCACTCGGCGGAGTGGCTGTCAATGCCCAGGAATTCGATTGGATTTCGGGATAAACGACCTACTTCATAAAGATGATCGCCAATACCCCCCCCTCATTCATTTTTCGGATTCTCCAATTTCACCAACGGCCCGCTCGAAGATTTTTGGGGACGGGAAAACACCGTCTCCACGGCAATGGCGCGGCAATGGGAGCAAGCGAGGCAGCGGACGCAGCGCATGCCATCGACGCTGAATTCGGGCTGGCCCAGGTCTCGACAGGTTCCGCGGCAGGTCGCGCACTCGATGCAGTCGGTGCGGCGAAAGCGGAGAAAAAACACGGAGATCGGATCGAATAGGCCGTAAATCGCCCCCAAGGGACAGAAGATGCGGCACCACGGCCGCCACGTGAAAAGCGAGACGCCGAGTACTCCGGCAAGGATCGCGATTTTCGCCGCCGTCGGCCAGGCCACCTTGCCGGCAATGGCGTAGGGCAGCGCCGCCTCCAACGCCCCGGCGGGACAGACCGAGCAGAAAAACAGGTCGTGTTTTTCGCCGTAAAAATACGGCACGGCGACGACCAAGCCGATGAGCGTGAAATAGCGGAAGCAGCCGATCCAATTCGGCAAGCGGAACTTGGGCGCGGGGATTTTATGGAGCAAATCTTGCAGCAAGCCGAACGGACAGGCCCAGCCGCAGACGAAACTGCCGAAAAGCGCGCCGACGACGAAAAGCACGCCCAGCGTCATGTAGGGAATAACGTGCCACGCGCTGAAGTTCGCCAAAACGCCGATGGGGCAAGCGAACGTCGCCAAGGGGCACGAGTAGCAATGGAACACCGGCGAGCAGACGCCGTGCAAGCGGAGCATCAGCGGATCGAGCCAGACGAGCAGAAATCCGCCCTGGAACCACCACCGCCAGCGGGCGATCCGCGCGGCCGTCGTGCTTGCTTTTTGCTTCGCCGGGGATGCCATGAATGGTTTGCGCGAAAAAACGGGTGCCGGGACGACGAGAGAAATCTTGGCCGTGGACGCCACGGCCCGCGATCACTTCACTCACGTAGGGCAGAGCAAAGGCGGGGCGCCGCGGTAGGTCCGCTTCAACTCCCGGGCCTCGCTCAACACGATGCCGCCGATGGTTGCGTCGCGGATCAGCGCGGGCTCGGCGAGTGGGAGGATTTCCTCGGTGATTTTCGTTGCGGTTTGCTTGCGGAATTGCGGAGGGCCGGCCTGGGGGTCCATGCCGGGGAAAGAGGGCTGCATCGGCGAGAACGGCTCCGGCACATTGACGGTGATCTCGGACTCGCGTTCTTCGATCACCGGCAGCACGTGAAATCTTACGCCGTACACCAGCGCGGCAACGCCCGCGATGATCGACAGCAGCGGCAGCACGGCGCGTCGGAGGATGGTGGGCATGGTTTGTTGGCGTCTGCGTTATTCGTTTAGCCCGGAGCCAACGGCGACGGCGCAGCAGGACTGCTGAAAATTATCCCCCGCCGTCGCCGTTGACTCCGGGCTAAACGATTGGTTGCGTTCATGAAAATGGCGGAGGTGAATGGGAATCGAACCCACCCGGGACTCTTGCGAACCCCACACTGGTTTTGAAGACCAGGGGCGCCACCAGGAACCAGTCACCTCCGGAGAGAGAGAAAGCGCTATTGTATCAAGCGAAGGGGAGGGTGAATATAGGGGACGCGTTTGTCGGGTCGTTCTTGTCGCTAAAGAATAAAGGCGCTCCCTTTTCGAGGCTCTGTCTGGACGAGCGATCTCGCATCCCCGATCCCGCGACTCAAGACGCGGCGCCCGATCGCTCGGCGGAAGGCTGGCGGGGTTGGAACTGATCGGGAAGTTTGGTGCGCGGCTCGGCGCTTTTCGGTTTGGCCCGATATTGGCTCGAATCGGCGTCGGTGCCGGTGGCCTTGGTGCTGACGGGCGATTTATAGCCCATCCGCTGCAGCAGTTCCTGCAGCGAGATCGATTGCACGCCGAGTTCCTTCGCCCTGTCGATCATCTTCGCCTGGCCTTCGGCGATTTGCTTGACTTTCGCCTCTTGCTTATGTTCGCCGCCGAGGACCAAATAGCGGGTGTTGATGGACATCTCGCTCAGCCCCTGGACGCGGCCTTGATCGTCTTCATAGCTATCGACCACGCCGTTGTTCATGGTGATCAGGTTTTTCACCAGTTCCAGGTCGCTGCGGCCATCGCCGTTCACGTCCATCACGCCCGCCAGCGCGAAGTGCAGTTGCTCGCCGGGATTCCACAGCGAGGTATCGACCTTGTCGCCGGGCATGATCGGATCGGTGATCGTGTCGTCGGTGATCCGCGCCTCGGCCATGTGGTCGCCGAGAAGCTGGGTAACTTCGATGGTCCCCTTCCGCGCGCCCTTGCTCAAGTCGCTGATATCGGCGGGGAAGACCGCGAAGGTCATCAGCGGTTGCAAGCCGTCGGCGCGGCCGACGTTGATCCAGACCAGGCCGCTCCGCTGATTGACCCAGCGGATGTCGGCGTCGGGAACATCGACGATGGTCCGCTTCAAATCGTTGATGACCGTGGTCCGCTGTTCGAGAGAGTCTTTCGTCGTGGCGAGCGCCTTCTCGAGCTTGCCGATGTCTTCCTTCTTCTTTTCGATTTCGGCCGTCGCTTCCTTGCGGGTGGTCGCCAGTTTGGCTTCCGTGTCGGCGGCGATTTTTTTGATTTCCTCGCGGCGGGCGTCGAAGTCCTGCTTGGCGGAGGCGAGTTCCTGGGCGGCCTTTTCGGAGCTATCGCGGAAGTTCTTGATCTGCGGATCCTTGCTCGCTTCGCGTTCCTTGTATTTCAGGTCCCACTTGGCGATTTCATCGTTCTTGGCCTTGAGTTCGGCGTTCTTTTCCGCCAGGATGCCGGCCAATTTTTCCACCAAGGGGGAATAAAACTGCTTTTCGGCATTCAACGCGCCGCCGTATTTCTGCATGTCCTGCTCGAGTTGCTTTTTCGCGTCCTCGAACTTGCCCGAGGCGCCCGGACCGAGGATGAACTTGCACATGTCCACGACTTCCGCGTCTTTAGCTTGCGCTGCATTGCTGGCTTTCTCTTGCAACTCCTTCAGTTCGGTGGCCTTCTTTTCCATTTCGGAGGCTTTTTGATAAAAGAGCCACGTCGTCGCGCCGAGGATCACGGCGAGCGTGACGAAGACGATTAACGAAATCTGAAGTCCTTGGTTTTCGCGTGCCATGAATCATTAACTCCTGAAAGCTGTCGGACCGATGCGCGGCCTGCCGGGACAGATTATCAATTTGTCCTACGGATATATATTGCCACTCGATAGACCTAAATCGATTTTAATCGGACATCCAGGGGGTGTCAACGAAATAGATTGTCCAAACTATCCGGTTTTGCACCGTGCCGCCCGTTCCTCGATCAATCATACTTCGCCTTTTTTCGCACGATAGCGTTATAACCGTAAAAACCGGAGGTTTCATGCGGAAAACATTCGATCCCCCTAAGTGCAGGGCGATTGGCCATTGCCCCCGCTCGTGTTAAAATGATCTTTGTCGGTAGTGCAAAGGCCACGTATTCCTACTCACCCCCCCGAATGCGGTTATGCTCAGTCCCGAATCGCTTGAAGCCTACCGCCGCATGACGAATTCCGAGCGGTTGAAGCTCACGCTGCAAATGATCGACGAAAATCTCCCCTATCTCTATCGCGGGACCCCCGAACAAGTGCGGCGGCGAATCGAGCGGATCAACCGCGAGAATGAAGAACGCAACCGGTTGATGCTCACCGCCATCGCCAGAACGCGGAAAAAAGATGAATAACCTCGATCGAACTTTGCGAGAAATGGTGGCGCTCATCGAGCGATTGCAAATGCCCTATGTTTTGATGGGCGGATTGGCGGTGCGCGTCTATGGTATTCCACGCCCCACTTACGACATCGATTTTACGTTGGCGATACCGCGGTCGTCTTTGAACGTTTTCTATCGCGATCTTCAAGCATTGGGATACACCGTTCCCGAGCCGTATTTAACGGGATGGGTCGATTGCGTGGCGGGGATGCCGGTCGTGAAAATCCGTTTTTTCGGCGGGGAGAATGGAATCGACGTCGATTTTTTTCTGGCGGAATCGGATTATCAACATCAGGTTTTAACGCGGCGGCGAAGGGAAAAAATCGACGATCTCGATGTTTGGGTAGTCGGTCCGGAAGATCTTATTCTACTTAAACTCATTTCGAGGCGGCCGAGAGACATGGCCGACATCGGCGATATCCTCTTCACTCAAGGCCAACTCGATATCGCCTATATGCGTTCGTGGGCGGAAAAGCTGCACATTGGCGAACATTTGGAGCAAGTCCTGTCGGAGGTCTCCTCGTGAAACGGCGATGGCACTTTTATCGATAGGTGAGGGATGACCGATTCCAAACGGCAGTATTCATTACCGGGTTTTGATTGCGCGGATCGCGAGGAGATTTTATCGTCGGAGTTAATACACGCTAACGAATTCGCCGAGGGTCAGTCCGAATCACCCGAATCCGCTCCACTACTCACGCAACGATCGACGGGAAACTCGCCCCGCGTGGACGCGGGGGCTAAACAACCGCACTCCCCCCTCTCCCCTCTCCCCTCTCCCCTGCACGGTCAAACCGTCTGGATCATCGACGGCCATTCGCTCATTCATCAGGTGTTTCATGCCTTGCCCGAGATGAGCAGTCCGCGGGGCGAACCGGTGGGGGCGGTGTTCGGATTTACGCGGGACATGCTTTACTTACTCGAGGAGAAGCGGCCCGACTATCTGTTTTGCGCTTTCGATCTACCCGGCAAGACCTTTCGGCATGTGATGTATGCGCAGTATAAAATCCAGCGGCCGGAGATGGACGCCGACCTGGTGCCGCAAATCGCGTCGATCCGCCGGGTGCTCTCGGTGCTGGGCATTCCCGCGGTCGATCGCGAGTCGTTCGAGGCCGACGACGTGATGGCTACCGTGGCGCGGATCGTCGAGGAACTCGGCGGCGCGTGCATTTTGGTAACCGCCGACAAGGATTGCCGGCAACTCATCACCGACCGCGTGAAGGTCTATAACATCCGCAAAAACGAGTACATCGACCGGGAGGCGCTGAAAAACGATTGGGGAATCGCGCCCGAGCAGGTGGTCGATTTTCAGGCGTTGGTGGGCGATTCGGTCGATAACGTGCCCGGCGTGCCGAAGGTCGGTCCCAAGACCGCTCGGCAACTGATCGAACAATTCGGCACCCTCGACGCCGTGCTCGAACGCGCCGCGGAAGTGAAGGGAGCCAAGCTCAAGGAAAATCTGCTCGCTTTCCGCGAGCAGGCGTTATTAAGCCGCGAATTGGTGCGGTTGGACAACCGCGTTCCGCTTACGATCGATTGGAACGCCTGCCGGGCGGGCCGCATCGACCGGGCGGCGGCCGTCTCGCTGTTCCGCGATTTTGGTTTCCGTGGATTGACGCAAAAAGTCGAATCGCTCGCCAATTCGTTGTTCTTACATCGCAATGATAGTTTAGCCCCGGCGTCCACGCCGGAAAAGATGCCAGAAAGTTTCGTCGGGTGCCATGCCCACGCCGGCCGTGGGCATGAGGAGCTTGCTCAACCTTCCAACATGCCCACGACAAGCGTGGGCATGGCACCGACCTATCATCTTATCAACACCCCCGAATCATTCGGTGAGTTCCTCGTCCAACTCCGCGAACAAAAGAGCTTTTCGTTCGATACCGAGACCACCGATATCCGTCCCCGCTTCGCCGAACTCGTCGGCTTATCTTTCGCTTGGAACGACCGCGAGGCATGGTATCTTCCGGTTCGCGGGCCGGCGGGAGAACCGCATCTGGATTTGCATCAAACGCTCGCCGAATTGCGGCCCATCCTCGAAAATCCGGCCACCGAGAAGATCGGCCAGAATCTCAAATACGACATTCTCGTGCTGCGCACGGCGGGCGTGGAACTCCGCGGCGCCGCCTTCGATTCGATGATCGCCGACTACCTGCTCGACGCCGGACGCCGCGGCCACAACCTCGACGATCTGGCGTTATCCTACCTCGGACACAAGACGATCAAAATCTCCGAGCTGATCGGCAGCGGAAAACATCAAAAACGCATGGACGAGGTTCCCTTGCGGCAAATCGCCGACTACGCCGCCGAAGACGCCATCGTCCCGCTCTGGCTAAAGCCGATCCTCGCCGAAAAACTCGAAAAAGCCGAACTCGAAGAACTTTTCACCGAAGTCGAACTTCCTTTGATCGACGTGCTCGTGGAACTGGAATTCAACGGCATCAAGATCGACCCGACGCGCCTGGCGAATTTACGCGAAGAATACGGTCGGCGGTTGGCAACGCTCGAAGAGGAAATTCACGCGCTGGCGGGCCGGGCGTTCAACATCGCCTCGCCGAAACAATTGCAGGAGATTCTGTTCAACGAGTTGAAACTGCCAGTGCTCAAAAAGACCCCCAAGACCGGCCCCAGCACCGATGCCGAGGTGCTCGAGGAACTGGCGCCGTTGCATCCCCTGCCGGCCAAATTGGTAGAGTTTCGCCAGTACGCCAAGCTGAAAAGCACCTATATCGATGCTTTGCCGACGATGGTCCACCCCGAGACGGGTCGGATTCACGCCTCCTTCAATCAGGTGGTGGCCGCCACCGGCAGGCTAAGCTCCAGCGATCCGAATCTGCAAAATATTCCCGTACGCACCGCGGAAGGGCGGGAAATTCGCTCGGCATTCGTTCCCGGCGAGGAAGGGTGGCTGCTCTTGGCGGCCGATTATTCGCAGATCGAACTTCGCGTTTTGGCCCATTTTTCCGGCGATGAGCAGCTTTGCGAGGCTTTCGCCCGGGATGAAGACATCCACGCAAGGGTGGCGAGCCAAGTGAACCATGTCCCTTTGGAAGCAGTAACCCCATCCATGCGAAGGGGTGCCAAGGCAGTCAATTTCGGGGTTATTTACGGCCAAAGCGCCTTCGGATTGGCGAAATCGCTGGGCATCGAGCAGGAAGCGGCCCAAAAATTCATCGACAACTACTTCGCCAGTTATCCCAGAATCGAAAAATTCATGGATCGGGTACTGGTGGAATGTCGCAAAACCGGTTACGTTAAAACGATCCTCGGCAGACGGCGCGCGATTGAAGGAATTCGGGAACACGCCGGCCGGCAGCGGAACCTTTCCGAACGGACGGCCGTCAACACCGTCATTCAGGGATCGGCCGCCGACCTGATGAAGCTGGCCATGGTGTCCATCCACCGCCGCCTTTGCCGGGAGAAAAATATCCCCGCCCGGATGCTGCTTCAGATCCACGACGAGCTGATCTTCGAAGTTCCCGCCACGCACCTTTTTGATTTGGCCAACCTTGTCCGCGAGGAGATGGTTGGCGTTCGAACTTTGAACGTCCCCTTGAAGGTGGACCTCAAAGCCGGTCCCAATTGGGCGGACGCCGAAGAGATGATTATTTAGCCCCCGGTGAAAACACCGGAGGCACATTGGACCTCGAACGCCGATCAATCGGCATTTCGGAGTTTTTACCCCCATTGCGAATACCGCCCCCCGTGTATTCACGGGGGGCTAAAAAATGAACACCCCATACCCCTCGCCCCTCGCTCCGTTTCGCGTGATCGGACTGTTGGGCGGCGTGGCCTGTGGGAAGAGCCTCGTGGCGTCGATTTTCGCGGAGCGCGGGCTGGGCGTGTTGGACGCCGACCGGGCGGGACACGAAGCATTGCGATTGCCGCACATTCTCGCGGCCGCCCGAAGCCGCTGGGGCGATGAAATTCTCGGTCCCGACGGCCGGATCGATCGCGGCCGATTGGCGAAAATCGTTTTCGATTCGGGCGAAACCGGCGCCCGCGAACGGCAGTTTTTGGAGCGGTTGACGCATCCCGAAATCGAGCGGCGGCTGATCCAGGAAGCGAACCGAATGTTCGCCGCGGGCGTATCGGCGGTAGTGCTCGACGCCGCCGTGATGCTCGAAACCGGTTGGGATAAATGGTGCGATAAGTTGGTTTTTATCGAAGCCCCGCGTACAATTCGCTTGGCCCGGGCGTTGGCCCGCGGTTGGAAGGAGGAGGACTTTGTCGCGCGAGAGGCCGCCCAGAAATCGCTGGATTTCAAGCGCGGCCGAGCCGATGTGGTAATAGACAACTCCGGTTCCACGGAGCAGACCCGCGCGCAAATCGAGCGCTGCCTGCCGACCCTCCTCCGCTGATTCCCGCCCACCGATTCAAGAATAACCTGAAAGCCGTTTGGAGTTTTTTTATGTCCACCGAACTGAATATGGTTTATTGGAAGGGCGAAAAGTTTTGGGTCGGCAAACTGCTCGATTATCCCGACATCATGAGCCAAGGAGAAACCTTGGAGGAATTGGAATCCAATCTTCAAGAAGCCTTCATGCTGATGGTGATGGACGACGTGCCGGCGGAACACGAAATCAAGTCGATTTCCGTATCGATATGAAAAGAACCGAACTGCTTAAGCGCATGAACAAAATCGGTTGCGTGTTCGTGCGTTCCGGCTCGAATCACGATATCTACATGAATCCGAAAACGGGAAAGAAGCAGCCGGTTCCCCGGCATACCGAAATTGACGAACACCTGGCAAAACATATCCTGAAAATTTTATCGTAGCACTGCTTTCGACTTTGGTGGGACATCGCTACGCTCGTCCCACCCTACAAATTCCCGCCGCCGAGGCCTTCCGCGCTTCGGCAACCCCATCCTCTCAGGAGCGATCTAATCATGGCCCTCGAACGACAACCCGAAAGAGATTTCGACGAAGAGATCGAAAAAGAATCCGAACCGGCATCTCAGGCCGAGCCGGGCAACCGGCTCGACGAAGATCCTGGCAACCGGCTCGACTACCCGCCGGAGAGGCCCCTCGACGCTCCGCCCCCGCGGTCTTTCGAACCGCGGCCGCTGTACCGCTCCACGCGGTTCTTCGGCCAGCACCGCTACGAAACCCGCCCGCGCGAGGTGGAACCGCGCTATCATCTCGACGACGAGGACGATCCGCTTTCGATCGCCGAGGAACTCGCCAAAGCGATGGACGCGGGCAAGGACATCCACAAGGAAATCGAGCAGATTCGGCAGTCGAAGGATACGAACATCGTCGAGTTGCAGAAGATGTCGATGGCCGAACTGATCGAGGAGGCGCGCCGCGAAAACCTCACCGAGATCGCGGGCATCAAGAAGCAAGATTTGATCTTCCGCATCCTCAAGGAGCGGGTGAAGCTCAACGGCCTGATGTTCGGCGAGGGAACGCTGGAGATTCTGCCCGACGGTTTCGGCTTCCTCCGCAGCCCCGATTATCATTACCTTTCCTGCCCGGACGACATCTACGTTTCGCCCAGCCAGATTCGGCGTTTCGGCCTGCGGACGGGGGCGTGGGTAACGGGCCAAATCCGTCCGCCCAAGGAAAACGAGCGGTATTTCGCCCTGCTCCGCGTCGAGGCGATCAATTTCGAGGACCCCAACGCGCTTTCCGCGAAGATTTCCTTCGACAATCTCACGCCGCTGCACCCCGACGAGCGCATCCGCATGGAGACCACGCCCGACGAAATCGAAATGCGCGTCGTCGATATGATCGTGCCCATCGGTTTCGGACAGCGCGGGATAATCGTCAGTCCGCCGCGGGCGGGCAAGACGATCCTCATGCAGAAAATGGCCAAGGCGGCCCTGGCGAACTATCCCGACCTGTACGTGTTCATGCTCTTGATCGATGAGCGGCCCGAGGAAGTTACCGACATGGAGCGGCAGGTCAAGGGGCCGAACTGCGAGGTCATCAGTTCGACCTTTGACGAGGACTCCGCGCGGCACATCCAGGTGGGCGAAATGGTGCTGGAAAAGGCCAAACGGATGGTCGAATACGGCCGCGACGTGCTGATTTTCCTCGATTCGATCACCCGCTACGCCCGGGCGTGGAACGCCGAATGCCCGACTTCGGGTAAAATCCTCTCCGGCGGCGTGGATGCCAACGCGCTCACGCGACCGAAAAAGTTCTTCGGCTCGGCCCGCAAGGTTGAAGAGGGCGGCTCGCTGACGATCATCGCCACCGCGCTGGTCGATACCGGCAGCCGCATGGACGAGGTGATTTTCGAGGAGTTCAAGGGGACGGGCAACCAGGAAATCACGCTCGACCGCCGCCTGGTGGATCGGCGGATATGGCCCTCGATCGACATCAATCGCAGCGGCACCCGCCGCGAGGAAATGCTGTTGGATCCCGAGGAATACCGGCGGATCTGCATCCTCCGCCGCGTGCTGAACGACATGAATCCGCCCGACGCCATGGAATTGCTGATCAGCCGCCTGCAAAAAACCAAGTCCAACGCCGAGTTCCTAATGAGCATGAATTTGAAGATGTAAGAATAAGGGATTAGGGGATGGGGGATAGGGGATAGGGAAAAAATACTCGTTCCCACGCCGGAACGTAAATACATAAGTTTCCCCATCCCCTATCCCCCATCCCCTATCCCCTATCCCCTATCCCCTATCCCCTGCCATGAACATCTACCGAGGAAATCCATCCTCCGCGAAAGGCCGATTTGCGATCGTCGTTTCGCGCTTCAACGAGTCGATCACCGCGCGGCTGTTGGACGGGGCGACGAAGACGCTTTTGGAAGGCGGCGTGGCGGACGAGAATATCGACGTGGTTTGGGTGCCCGGCGCATTCGAGATTCCGATGGTGGCTTCCGAATTGGCATTTACCGAGGAGTATGACGCCGTAATTTGCCTGGGAGCGGTCGTTCGCGGCGAAACGACTCACGACCAATATATCAATAGCGCGGTCAGCAACGCGCTGGCCCAACTTGCCTTGGATAGCCAAACGCCCGTGCTGTTCGGCATCTTGACCTGCAACACACTCGAACAGGCCGTCGCCCGCTCCGGCGGATACGAATCGACCACCGGCAAGGACGCGGCGCATGCCCATTTGGGCAACAAGGGCGTCGATTGCGCCAAAGCCGCGTTGGAAATGGCCGATTTGATGAGCCAGTTGAAGAGGTCAGAGGGGAGAGGGGAGGAAGTATGAATGATGAATGATGAATGATGAATGATGAATGTTCGCCGCTTGCGGCTTCACACTGCCTATCCCCCGTCCCCCATCCCCTGTAACCTGTCCCCTGTAACCTGTCCCCTGTATCCTGTCCCCTGTAGCCTGTCCCCTTCCCCATGTCTCGCCGCAGCAAAGCCCGCCAGGTCGCGTTTCAAGTCCTTTATCAGGACGATTTGAATCCGCGCCACAATCCGGCCGATGCCGACGCCTTGATCGTCCGGCGGCTGCGCAAGGACGATCTCATCGAATTCGCCCGCGAATTGGTCTCCGGCGTACGGCGGAATCGCCCCGAAGTGGACGCTTCGATCGAGCGCGTCGCGGAGAATTGGAGTTTGAAGCGGATGGCCGCCACCGACCGCAACATATTGCGGCTGGGGGCCTACGAAATCCTGTACGCCGGCACGCCCGAAAAAGTCTCCATCGACGAAGCGGTCGAGTTGGCCAAACGCTTCGGCGGCGCGCAATCGGCCCAATTCGTCAACGGCATTTTGGATAAACTGATGCGATCGAAAACGCAAGTTAGCCCCCCGTGAATACACGGGGGGCAGGATACCGGCAAGCGGCATATTCATCCTTCATCCTTCCGCATTCATCTTTCAGCATTCCTCCCATGGGCTTATTCGAAAAATTCAAACAGGGCCTGAAAAAAACCGCCCAATTCCTGAACACCGACATTCGCGACATCTTCAAGGGGGAGGGCCGCCTGGTCGATGATGCATTCTTGGAAGAGGTGTTCGAGATGCTGGTGCGCACCGATATGGGCATCGAGGCATCGAAGGAACTGGTCGCCGATATCCGCGAAAGTTTTCGCGCCCGCGTCGTGCAAATGGAAGAGATCCTCGCGCGCATCAAGGAAAAGCTCAAAGTCCTGCTGGCCCAGCCCGCCGCGCCCATCCGTTTCGCCGAATCCGGCCCGACCGTCATCATGGTTGCCGGCGTGAACGGTTGCGGCAAGACCACGAGCATCGCCAAACTGTCGCAGATGTTCATTGCGGACGGCAAAAAGGTGGTCTTGGGCGCCGCCGACACCTTTCGCGCCGCGGCCGTCGAACAGCTCACCATCTGGGCCGGAAGACTGGGCGCCGAGATCGTTACCGGCCCTTCGGGCAGCGATCCCGCGAGCGTGGCCCATCGCGCCGTCGCCAAGACCTTGGAGTCCGGTGCCGAAGTTTGCATTATCGATACCGCCGGCCGCCTGCAAACGCAACAGGGATTGATGCAACAGCTTACGAAAATCCACCGCGTGCTGGGCAAGCAGATTTCCGCAGCGCCCCACGAAGTTCTGCTGGTGCTCGACGCCACCACCGGACAAAACGGCATCAGCCAGGCCAAGCACTTCACCGAGGCCGTCAATTGCACGGGCCTGATCTTGGCGAAACTCGATGGCACCGCCAAGGGCGGCGTGGTGGTGGCCATCCGCCAACAGGTCGGCTTGCCGGTGAAATACGTGGGCGTCGGCGAGAAGGCCGAAGACCTGGCCCTCTTCGAGCCCGATTCCTTCGTCGATGCCCTCTTCGAGGACATGGCGGGAAGATGAATCGAATGATGATTGCGGAATGATGAATGATGAATGGAGAATAAATGACGAAATCCGAATGACGGATGACGAAAGAATGACGAACGCCGAATGACGAATGACGAAGGGCGCGCAAGCATTTTCGGGCTTCGGCCTTCGTTATTCTTTCGTTATTCTTTCGTCATTCTTTCGTCATTCGTCATTCACCCCATCCCCTATCCCCTGCCCCCTGCTGCATGATCCACAATCTGCCCGTCAAAACGCTGACTTTCAAGGAGATCACCATCGAGGGCTACTCCCGCGCCGCGGTGCAGACCTATTGGCGGATTCCCGAATACAAGCTCGGTTTCGACTTAGGCGCGCAGCCCTGGTCGTTCATGGGCACGCCGACGTGGTTCGTCTCGCACACGCACATGGATCATCTGGTGGCCTTGCCGGTGTATGTCGCGCGGCGGCGGATGATGAAAATGGAGCCGCCGACGATCTACCTGCCCGAACACGCCGTCGAACCCGTGCAGAAGATATTGAAATACTTCAGCCGCATCGACCGCGGCCGGCTCCCCTGCACGCTGCTGCCGATCCGCGCCGGCGATGAGATCGAAATCTCCCGCGAGCACGTGGTAACGGTCTCGCCCACGGTCCACACGGTGCCGTCGTTCGGGTTCGTGGTTTGGGAGCGGCGGAAAAAGCTCAAGCCCGAGTTCTTGGGCCTGCCCGGCGAGAAAATCCGCGATCTGAAGTTTAGCGGCGTGGAGATCACCGCCGAAATGCGGATTCCCCGCGTGGCGTATTTGGGCGACAGTTCGCCCGCCGGATTGGACGCCTGTCCCGCCATGTACGAGGCCGAAGTGCTGATCACCGAGGTTACGTTCGTCGCCGCGAAGCACCGCAAGGAAAAGATCCACAAGTTCGGCCACATCCATCTCGACGACATCATCGAGCGCCGCGACAAGTTCCGCAACGAGTTGATCATCGCCTCCCACTTCAGCACCCGCTACCACCTCAAGCAAGTCGTCGAATGCGTGCAGCGCAAGCTCCCCGACATGCTCGACGGCCGGCTGCATCTGTGGACGTGAATGCTAGCCCAAACGACCGATCTTCTCGTAAATTCAGCGATTCTGCTCTGGTATTTTTGATATTCGTTGAGCGAAAAAACGCCCCCCAAGCCCACTTATTCATAAAAAGCGATTTGTAGAAGCGGCATCTTGCCGCTTTTGCCTAAAATGCGGCAAGATGCCGCT
>JADLEL010000094.1 GCA_020846145.1 Pirellulales bacterium
AAACATGGACCTGTCCCCTTCCCGCGGCGCGAGGGGGACAGTCCCATTTTCGCGGCGATTAAGCACTTTTCCGGCATCATAATCTTCTGCGCCGCGAAAATCGGGACAGTCCCCTGTGAACGGTTACAAAATCGCTATACGGTCAAGCCGCCATCGACCGTGAGCACCAGTCCGGTAATGAACGAAGCGGCATCGCTGGAGAGATATAACACGGCATCCGCCACGTCTTGGGGGTCGCCCAGACGACCGAGGGGGATTTCCTTGCGGATTTCCTGCAGTATCTCCTCGCCCAGGGCGGAGGTCATGTCGGTGGCGATGAAACCGGGCGCCACGGCATTGACGGTGATGTTGCGCCCGGCAAGTTCCCGCGAAATGGTGCGGGTAAGTCCGATCACCCCGGCTTTCGAGGCCGAGTAGTTCGCCTGGCCGGGATTGCCCATCAGCCCGGAAACGCTGGCGATATTGATGATCCGCCCCTGCCGCCCCTTCATCATCGGCTTGGCGGCCGCGCGGCTGAACAGGAACGTCCCCTTGAGATTGATGTTCAAAACGGCGTCCCATTGCTCATCTTTCATCCGCAGGATCATATTATCCCGCGTAATGCCCGCGTTATTCACGAGGATCTGCAGCCCGCCCCAAAGCTTGACGACCGCATCGACGACTTCATCGACGCGGGCGCTGTTGGTAACGTCGCAGGCCATCGGTTCGGCCGTGCCGCCCGCCGCGCGGATCGCGCCCACCGTCTCGGCCAGCGATTCCTCGTTGATGTCGATGCAGGCCACCTTCGCGCCGGCGGCGGCAAGCGTCAAGGAGATCGCCCGGCCCAATCCCTTCGCGGCGCCGGTAACCAGCGCCGAACGGCCCGTCAGATCGGTGGCAATGCGGCTCTTAATATCATCCGTCATGGTGAAGTTGGTCGGTTATTGGTCGTTTTGCAAAGCCGCGACCGGTGGTCGCGGTTTATAGAGATGTAGGTTATGCTTCAGCATAACGCATTGCCAAATAAGTTGTTTTGTTGTGCTAAGTGCCTATTCCAAAACCATGTCGGTTGGGGTGGCAGTACAACCGCCACCCCAACGAATTGAGGTTCTATGATAAGTTCTCAAGCATAACCTACCGTCAATCGCCCATCCCCTATCCCCCATCCCCTGCCTCACGCCTCGACGTTCTCGCAGCTCACGCCGCGGTCGGTGCGCTTCATCAGTCCGCGGAGGACGCGGCCGGGTCCGATCTCGTAAAATTTCGCGAAGCTCTGGGAAATCAGGTAGCGCATCGATTCCTCCCAAAGCACGGCGTGCAGCACCTGCTGCATCAAGAGGCGGCGGATCTCCGCGGGATCGTCGTGAGTTTTCGCGTCGTAATTCGAAACCACGGGAATTCGGGGTTTGTGCAGCGGCACGGCCGATAGGGCTTCTTCCAATTGCGGCACGGCCGGCTGCATGATTTTCGTGTGAAACGCGCCCGCCACCGCCAAGGGCATGGCTTTCATCGCGCCCAGCGATGGCGCCATTTCCGCCGCGCGCTCGCACGCGCCCACGGTGCCGGAAATGACGATGTTTCCCGGACTGAGCAGGTTGGCGATTTCCAGGATCTCACCGTCGCGGGCCTTGTCGCACAATTCTTTTACTTTCTCAAATTCCAAGCCGAGAACGCTGACCATCCCGCTGGGCGTGGCGTCGGCGGCTTCCTGCATGGCCGCGCCGCGCTTCTGCACGAGCATCAGCCCGTCGTCGAAGGACATCGCGCCGGCAAAGACCAATGCGGTGTATTCGCCGAGGCTCAAGCCGGCGGCGGCGGCGCACGAATCGACCACCTCCGGCGAAGCCTCCCGCAGCGATTCCAAAGCCGCCAGGCTCGTTACGAAGAGCGCCGGCTGGCTGAAGACGGTGGAATCGAGCTGTTCGGCGGGACCGTGAAAGCACAGCTTCGCCAAATCGTAGCCGAGCACTTCGCCGGCGCGATCGTAAAGCTTCCGCGCGGCGGGCAATACCTCCGCCAGCCGGCGGCCCATGCCGACGAATTGCGCGCCTTGTCCGGGAAATAAAAAAGCCGTTTTGCTCATGCTTATTACGCAATGCGCCATGCCCGCGCTTACTTCGTCTCCACGACCTTGCGGCCCATGTAATGCCCGCAATTCGGACATATCACATGCGTGGGCACGGGCGTACTGCACTGGCTGCACGTACCGAGTTCTTTGGGTTTTTTCGCATCGTGTGCCCGGCGGGTACCGGTGCGCGCGTTGCTATGACGGCGTTTTGGGACAGCCATGGAAAGGCATCCTCCAGTAGGTACGTTTACTAAAAATGGGGGGTTAAAATCTCGCTATTCGATCTGCCTAAAGCGCAACCGAGGCAGAATCAGTGGGGGACTGTCCCGATTTTCGTGTCAACGAAAATGGGACTGTCCCCTTTAACGCGGACGAATTTGGGCATAGTTTCACTACGCTTCCCAAATGGGAAACCGCCCATCCTAGTCAGATTATCCCCCGGTGTCAACCGATATCGGTCCAAGAAATACCCCTTGTCCCGCTATAATGTAGCAGTCTTATTCACCAGATTGGGGGAGCGTTATCAAATGGCGTTACTTGAGATCCATTCGTTTGACGTGAATGAGCCGATGCCCCAGCATGTCAACGGCGGCTTGGCATTGTTCGAGAGGTATATAACCGATTAACGGTTCGTATTCACCGTCATCGGGTTGCATTTCCAGAAAGACGACTTCACTGAAAATCGGCGAGAAGCCCTCGATTTGTATTCGAACCGGCCCGCAAACCGCGCCTTCCGCCACTTCTTGCGTAGCAGTTTCGAATTGAGCTTGGCGAACTTCCTCCAAATCTCCCAATCGGTCCCGCCAAGCTGCGGGAAGCACTAAATGCGAAGCTCCGGTATCGACCAAAGCATCGCACCGGATATGGCTCTCCCGCGATAAGGGATTTTCGATTTTTACGGACGCAACAATTCTACCCATTCCAAATTCCTTAGCGCAACAAGCCACCCCCTCTAATTACCATAATCGACCTGCGATTTCGTGTCAATCCCTCAATTTGCAACCGATATCCTAGCGGGTGCATACCAGCTTTTGTACGAGTTGTCAGGGGGTCAAAAAGATCAATAGGAGAATCTGGGGATTTTCTGGTAAACTGGGCGTAGTGGCGTGTTACGGGGAACGGATTCTCATGGAAAGGAAGAA
>JADLEL010000095.1 GCA_020846145.1 Pirellulales bacterium
ATCGGATACACTTTTTTGAGGAGACATAAGAAAACTCCCTTAGTTGCGGCTTGCTTGCGGGCGGGGATCGGATACACTCGCCGAAATCGTCGATCGGCTTGCGGCCGTGTTGCGGCTTGCTTGCGGGCGGGGATCGGATACACTGGATTTCGCCGGACGAAATAACGGCCGTGCGTTGCGGCTTGCTTGCGGGCGGGGATCGGATACACTCCTAGAAATCCTAATCCCTGTCTGCCCTGGTTGCGGCTTGCTTGCGGGCGGGGATCGGATACACTCCCAAGAAGCATTAAGCCGGGCGCGCGGTGGTTGCGGCTTGCTTGCGGGCGGGGATCGGATACACTGACTGCACGGCATTGACCGAACTCAAGGCGTTGCGGCTTGCTTGCGGGCGGGGATCGGATACACTCCCTTCTTTCAATCGCTCCGCCGCTTCCTTGTTGCGGCTTGCTTGCGGGCGGGGATCGGATACACTGAGCGGACCGCGCGAGCGGTAGGAGAGTTTCGTTGCGGCTTGCTTGCGGGCGGGGATCGGATACACTACACCCCTGCCTAAAATCTTGCCTTGCAAGGAGTTGCGCAAAAATCGGCGTTAAAAAAGTTCCAACTGACATGGCGGTTTCTCGGGTGGTTTGCGCGTTTTCCCCCAAAAAACGCTCATACGCTCGAACTGTTTGTCGGTAATGGTGAGGACGCGCACCTCCCCATCCGGGGGTAGAAATCCCTTCACGCGCCCGAGGTGCGCTTCGGCGTTCTCTTTGCTCGACGAATGACGGGCGTAGATCGAATACTGCACCCGGGTGAAGCCGTCGCGTTTCAGGTTCTTCACGAAGAGCGTATATTCCCGCCGCGCGGCCTTCGTGTCAACCGGCAGATCGAACATTGCCACGACCCACATACATCGGTATCCGCTGATAAACATGACGTAGGACAGGTTTCCAACCTGTCGCCTCTCAAGGTTGTTGATCCGCGTAAGCGTTTACGCCCCGGTCGGGGACTGGTCCATTTTTCGACGGGATAACGTATATTGGGACAAACGGTAGGCCGAAAACATGGGATTGTCCCCTGTGGCGGCGCGAGGGGGACAGTCCCATTTTCGCGGCGATTAAGCGCTTTTACGGTGCCATCATCTATTGCGCCGCGAAAATCGGGACAGTCCCCTGTGAACGCTTACTTCATCCGCCGACAGGTTGGAAACCGGTCCTACTTTTCAAAAATCCTCCGGCACTTTTTTCTTTGGGGCCAGCGCGCGGGGTATCTCCAGCCGGTCGCCCTCTCCCTGAAAGCACTTTACGAGCGATGCCACCATGCGGTGCAAATTGACCATCAACGGCCCGCGCTCCTGGCCCAGCCGCACCGGCGCGGCGAGCAAGTCCAAGAGCCGGACCTTCGCTGGGCGCGTCAACTCGCGGTGGCCCTCCAGGTGCAAATCCCGCGCGCGGTCATCGACCAGCGGGCGAAGCGGCTCCATCATGTCGTCGGCCAGGCAAAAGGCGTTCGAGCGGTTCGCGTGGCAGAGTCCCAGCGAAGGCAATAGACCGGCCGCCACCAGCGCCCGGGCCGTCGCCGCGCGGACGATCGCATAGCCGTAATTCAACAGCGCGTTGAGGCCCGGCGAATCGCTGTCGCGGCGGAACGCCCCTTCCGGCAGCCAATTCGCCCAATAGACCTTCGCCGCGTGCGCCTCGACGTTCGACGGATCGCCCGACCGAACGCCGCGCGCCATGTCGAGGAGTTTCTTCCGCGCCGGGCAATCTTCGGGCAGCATCAATGCCTGCGCGCGAATCTTCTCCCGGATGAGTTGCTTCCAAAGTTTTTTTCGCAGGGGGCGGGAGATGCGGATTTGCTCGTTGATTCGCCAGACGACTTGCGTATGATCGGCCAGCGGCAGGAGCACGCCCACGGGCAGGTGGTTCCGCCCGCAGACGACCAGAACGGCGTCGGACTGGGCCAGCGACGAAAGGGCGGCGTGGGTGTAGGTGGTTTGCGGCTGATCGACGACGACCACGCCGATATCCTCGCAGGGGATGCTGCCGACGGTTTGCCCGTCGCGCATGACGAGCAGTTGTTCGAGCCGGCAGGTGAGATGCGCCGGCTCGGCGGAGACCTCGATGGTGCGTTTGATCACGGACAGGAACCTCCACGAAAGGTTTTGCGAAAAAGGCAAAACACCCTCCGTGGCGGACGGGCAAACGATCCAGATACTTTTTAGACTAATTCGCCGTCAAGGAACGTAGGGTGGGTCAAGCGCAGCGCGGACCCACCATGCGTTGATTCGCGATCTTGGTGGGTCCGCGCTGCGCTCGACCCACCCTACATCTATTAGACTAATTCGCCGCCAAGCGAATTTCCAGACTTTTTCTTGAGATTCTAGGGGGGTATAAGGCGGAATGAAGCCCTAATCATGATCGAGAAATTGTATGTCTTCCGGATTTTCTCGATTGCCCGGCAACTTGATCCTGACTTTCCTCGGCGGTTCATTATTTGGCAAAGAGAGTGCTTTCAGTTGAGCGGCGGATAAGGAGATTTCCTCACGGGTTTCCTCAAGCATCCCGGTTTTGGGATTTTTTCGCGCCGTGGCAGGCCTTGCGTCCGTATGGTGAAGGAAATTGATTTTCTTGTCGTTGATCTCAAAAACCACGAAATAATCGAATTCATTGGTCGTCATCCGTGTCATGGGAGGGCTTTTCATGTAAAGAACTTCTCCCTCGGCTAATGACATGATGAATTTTTTCCCAGGGCCGTGGCTGCGCTTGACCAATGGTTGCTTTTTTTCGGATTTCGGCGGATTCACTCGTCTTGCAGCGTCGAACATATCAACGCATTCCAAGGACCATTTGCCCGACTCCAGGTCTTCGACGATTTCCACATGATGATTATTGCTCACCTGATAGAATCGTTCGACTCCATCGGATCGTTTACCACACCGTAGGATCGGTTTTGGCTTGCTCAATGTTCGAACCATTCGGATATCATAAATGGGAACGCCGCTCGGCAAGCGCAGTTTGTAATTCTCGGGAACCGTCAAACTTTTCACATCCTTTTCCGTAAAGTTGTCGGGATCGATCCCATTTTCCCGAAGGCACTGACGGATCGCTTTGCGTAATCCCGGATTGCGAACGACGCTTCCCTGGCCTTTGCCTTTAATGCTGTAAGTAACAGTGCCGTCACTGGATACGTTTTTTTTGGGAGGTCTCAACTGGTTCGGTTTGAGATTTACCGCGTGTGTCTTGGGGTCAACGACGGACAGCTTGAAGCAATAAAGCCCAGGGTACTCCATTGCTTCGCCGTAGGGTTTATCAAGATGCAGCCACTTGATGATTTTTCGCTTGATGGGCCGATGGGCGACGACAAGCTTATTCACTTTTTCCATGACGCGTTTGCGAAATTCCGCAATCGAGACATCCTCCCACGGAGATGTGATAGGATCCCGTCTCGACCACTGCTCGAATTTCTCGTGGAATCGTTCCTGTTCTCCGGCTCGCGAGGACAATTCTTGTATTCTCTCCGGCCCGGATAATGCGATGACCAAGGCGTCGATGGCGTGATGTCGATGGTCTTTTCGCTCCTTCGGACCTTTGGCGTCTTGGAGCTGCCAATCTTTTCTCAAGATCGATGTGTACTTGCCTTTAGTTGTGAATACGTATCGTTTGCTCGGGTCTTCATCGCCATAGAGGGAATCATTTAACCATTGCATGACTTGCTTGGCCGCGTAGGCTGTATCGGTGAATTGGGAATTGAGGAATTCGCCCAATTCCGGTGTCGCACGGTTGAGATTCTCCCACTTGCGGGCGTTTTCCTTCTTTGTGAAATAGTCACCCTTTGCGGGAGCGTCTTTTTCCAGATGACCGAGATACTTCAACATCTGTGCGAAATCGTCTTCAGTCAGCCACTCTTTTGGCGTTCTGCCTTTTTTCTTGCGGTTAGCTTTGCGGCAGCAAAGAACCTTGTTAGAGTAAGAGTTGTCCCAAGATCGGCTCTTGGGAATAATGTGATCGACTTCAACGTCAAGCCCGTCGGCGGCATTTTTTTCAGTTATTGTTTTGCCAGTATAGGGGCATACCCCTCTTTGTTGTCGGCAGAGAAGAACGCGTTCGATAGCCGCCTCTTGGCTATCGAGCGATAGGGTGGCCAGATTCTGCTGCTCAATGATTCCTTTTTTAATTTTATTCCGTTCCCGATTGCGGCTCAAAATGGAATTGCGAACTTTAGCGGATTGTCGCGCTGATTTTATTAGCTCAATGATGATTCGATCCGGCTTGCGGCCGAATTTTCTCATCCACATAATCAGGTGCCGCCGGACTTCGTGAATGGCTTTTCGCACGACCGGATTGGCAAGCATCGGCGCGGGCGGCAATACGTCTTCAGGGTGTTTGCGGATGTAATGCCGATCTTTCTTGGAAGTTCCTCGTAGCCGCAACAACTCTTTCATTCGCTCATTTCCGACTTGCTCGATCAGAAGTTTTTGTAAACTCTCCGTCAGTGTGAATGCATAGCGAACCCGTTGTTCGGGAGTGGCATGGTTCGAAGGATTTTCGGCAAAGAGTTGTCTCGCTTCGGTAACGGTCGGCCAGCGGCACGTGCGAGGATCGCATTCCCGCATGATCGGCAGCAGATTTTGCACCGCGCGCCGCGACAAATTGATTCGTTTGTCGAGTTTAGGGCGTTTCGTCCATGCTTGAATCAGGTTGTCAATTTTCTCCTCAGGCAAATTCCACCACTTTTTCGCGCCCGCTCTGAATTTGAAGGCATGTTCTTCCTTATCCGGGTCGAATTTCAGCAATGCCCGATTGACGGATTCCTTTTCGATTTCCTGCAGCGATTCCCACTTTTCCGTGCCGAAAACCTCATGTACGATTTCTCGGCAAAACCAGTCGCTATTGATTTCCCTGTCGGGATCAGCGTCCAAATTGAGGGAGAAAAAGGCTCTTTGAGCCTTCTTGATTCCCAAAGCGGTCTTGATCGTTGCTGTTCCTGGTGCTTTCGTGGTTCTCAGTTTATCAATGATTTTCTTTCGTTCCGCTTCGCATAACGGGTGCCAATCTTCATCAGCCCATTTGACGCGAATGTTGTTGACCGTTTCGAGAACCCGAAATTCTTGAACGTGCCGATCGGCAATGGAACATCGGTGATCGGTCGGCTCCAAATCGCATCGGCCCAGCGTACCGGTTTTCCAATAAGTTCTTCGTTGGCCGAAGATCAGTCCTTTTTCCCTCCAGGTTCCATCCTCCTTGGAATTATCGAGCTTAATCTTCAGCTCTTCGCTCAAAAGCGAAGCCGTTTTGCCAGATTTCCCTTTCTGGGCGTCCCATAAGGCGCAAAATTCCTTGCGGATAAGGTCTCTGGTCGCATGATATTCGAAGAAATCTCTTCGATTCCGAATCGAAGATCGAAAATGTTTATCCGATTTTCCGTTGACCGCATGTTTTCGCTCGTCGAATAAATCGGCCATGAACTGCCCGAACGTCCTATCTCCCATTTCTTCGTTGAGATGCGCAATGGCTTTTTTGACTTCACCGTCGGTTTCGCGGTCTTCTTCATCAACGCTTACGCCCAAAGCGCCGCGACGTTGATTAAGGTGAATCAGTACGCGACCGAATTCGTGGGGCGTAAGCGAGCGCGTCAAACCATCCCTGCGCAATTCCCAAGGATTTTGTTTCTTCTCATCATGGTCGAAGGCTTTGCCGAAAGCGGGAAGCAAACCGACTTCAATGAGCTTTCGGCGAAGAATCCTCTTTCGTTTCGAACGGCGACTAATGTTTCTCCGCTGCGACCGCGATTGGCGGCGTGCCTGATTCTTCGGTGCTCCCCGTTTGTCTTCGGTTTCCTCGACGCCGCTGGGAAAAACGCTGACGGCCAAATGGACATCTCTGGCCGACATGTCCACCCATGCGGAACCTACGGAATTCGTTCCGATGTCTATGCCAAGGTAGTTGAAATTATCCTCTGCCATGAGATACCCCCCCAAAAATATTTTCAAAACAGTTGACAAGCAATCAAAAATCAGTAAAATGCCGTTTAGTGTATCCGACCCCCGCCTGCAGTAAAGCTTTCCGCAACAAGATGAGCGATAGGAAAATTCGCAGGCACCGAATTCCCCCAAAAGGGATTCGACCGTTGTAGTACGTGTGAACCACGTACTGCGGCGCCGTAGTGCAATCGCTCATGCATTACGGCATTTTTATTTTCTTGGCTCCAATATATCAGCATTTTGTCGGTTGAGTATCTACCCCCCCGAAAAAGTCTTTCCGCAACAAGAAGAAACATTCGCAGGCTCTGCCCTAATGGGCAACCAGCCACCATGTTCGCAGGGTGGCTATTTTTTTGCGCGGCCCGCGGGTGCCCCCCCGAAAGAGCATTTTGCGTCGAGGGGGGTTAGCCCGCGCCTACGCCGCGGTCGAAGGCGTCTTGGTCGCGCTGATAGACGGCCAGGACGGCCTCGAAGGCGGCGGGGGCGATTTGCCAGACGGGATTTTCGTCGCTGTGGGCGTTGCAGTGTTCGGTGAAGAGCCGGTACATGAATTTGAACAGGTGCCGCGGCACGCGCAGGCCGGCGAAGGCGCTCATCAATCGCTGCGGCGTAACTTCCGCATGGAACAGCGCGGCCAAATTGGGCGATCGGCCGTCGGCCGCGCAGGCCTTGATTCGCGCGGCGGCCACGTCGTAGAGCGATTGGCCGGTCCAGGCCAGCGAGCGGATGAGGTTTTGCTTGTCGAGCCGGGAGCGCTGGTGGAAATCGCGGTCCTCGCGGTCGATCAGCCGTTCGAGTTCGATCGGCAGCAGCAGTTTGATTCCCAGGCCGGGATGCTTAAGAAATTTGTTGTCGAGCATGGGCCAGACCAAGAGCCGCATGAGTTCGGTGGAGCCGTTGATGAGATACGGCTCATCGACGCGATCGACGAGCACTTCGATGCCTTCGATTTTCATCGCCCGCAGGATGCCTTGGAGCTTGGCCAGAAGTTCGTAGCGGTCGTCGGTCCGCGGCTGGCTGGGCAGGGGCTGGCCGACGATTTGGGCGGCGGGGAATTTGAGGAATATCCGCCGCAGCAGATTGACGGGATGGCTGAGCACGCGGGTGCCGCGGACGATCTGCATCGCCTTCAAGTGCCATTTGGCGAAGCGCCAAGCGAAGGGGAGCCAGCCGGCTAACGCGGCCAGAAGGCCGATGAAAAACCAGGTTAATGCTTCCCAGCCGAAGGTTCCTTTCAGCCCGAGCCAGAAGGGAATCGCGACCGCCGCGATGGTAACGGCGACGCCCAGCACGAGATCGAGTTTCGATTTCCACGTGGGGAAGCGGAGCTTTTTCTTGAGCCGGTTCCAACGGACGAGCGGATTTTCGGCCGTCGATTGGTCGTAGCAGGCCGCCAGCAGCATGACATCGCGGACGTGCGAGGCATCGAGCGCGGCGGCGGGCAAGGCTTCATCGCGGGCGGCCGGGTGCCGGGCCTGGCGGACTTCGAGCAGCCGATCGACCAGTTGCGTAACGCCCAGCGAAAGGATGGCGTCGATATGGTCCCAGAGCCGCCACTGTTCGAGGGCTTTTTCGGCCTTTCGCCGGCGGCCGGAGAAGCGGTCGCGGAGGCGGTCCAAAAAGGCGTTGAAGTCGTCGTATTGGATTACGAACACCTGATGTTCGGGATGATCGGCGTTGAAGGCGGTCAGGCGATCGACGATTTGCAGCCGCAGGGCCGTCTTGCCGGAGCCTTTTTCGCCGAATACCACGGCGGTGGCCGGGTCATTCGGATCGCCGTAGATTTTGTCCCACGTGGGATGATAGGTGTTGCGAATGCAGGCGGCCTTGAACACGCGGTCGGTCTGCGCGTCTTCATCGGCGAAGGGATTCGACGCGATGCCGTGATGTTCGAGAAACTGCTGGATTTTCATGGCTTATCCTCCGCCTGTAATCCCCGTACCCGGTGCCATGCCCGCGCTTGCCGGGGGCATGAAGAATCCGCGAAACAACGCCCACATGCCCACGGCAAGCGTGGGCATGGCACCCGATGTTCCTCATCCCGCGCTCCTCACCCCGCGCCCCACCTATTGAACCACGCGCGTTGGTCGAAGGGCAATCGTTCGCGCTGTGTGCCGGGCTGGACGGGGATGCCGATGGGCAGGACGACGGCCACGGTTTTGTCGTCCGGCACATCCAGCAATCGGCCGACGCGCGCGGCGCGGTCTTCGACCCGGAGCGCGCCGTCGAGCCAGACTGTGGCATAGCCCAAGGCGGTGATCGCCAGCAGCATGTTCTCGACCGCCGCGCCGCAATCCTCCGGGGCGAACGACATTTCGCGATAGACCGGGCGGGGATCGGTAACGCAGACGATCATCGCTTTGGCCGCGTGGCAGACGGGCCGGTCGATGGCTTTGGCCAATTTTTCCAGCAGCTCCGGTTCATCGACGATGACGAACGAGACGACCTGCTGGTTGCAAGCCGACGGGGCGCGGATGCCGGCCTCGACGATCTCGATCAAATGCTCCCGCGGCAGGGGATCCGGTTTGAATTCGCCCCGGTAGCTGTAGCGTTTTTCGATGGCTTCGAAGAGGTCCATTGCCAGTGGCTAGTGGTTAGTGGCTAGTGGTTAGTGGGCAACTGAGGAAATTTGAAATCTCAAATGGTTGCCGGGATGATTGTGGCGGAGCTTGCAAGCATGTCGATGGTTATGCTTTCCATTTTGCCAGGTCCTCGGCGGTTACGGTGATCTTCCGTTGAAAGCCGGCGCTGAGGCGAACGTATTCCAAGTCGGCCGCTTGCGCGGGTTCTCGATGGAGCAGCTTTTCGATTCGCTCCCGTTCCGGCGGCGCGGTCGGGGCATCGGCCAACGTATCCGGCCAGATCGTGAGTTCTTCCACCACTAAAGCATCGCGATAAAGATCGAAGGGAGTCGGCATGATTCGTTTGTCGGTGATCGTCCTTCTCGTTCCCAGGCGGAGCCTGGGAACGAGGATTCTCTCTGATTCTACCTTACGCCCGGTCGAAGGGGAAGGCGAGCACTTCGGCGAGGGTTTTCGCGCCGGCGGCGAGCATTACGAGGCGGTCGAAGCCGAGGGCCACGCCGGTGCAGGGCGGGAGGCCGGCTTGCATCGCTTCCAGTAGCCGGCTTTCCTCGGGCAGAGGCGGTTTGCCGTCGGCCATTCGCTGGGCGTTCGCGGTTTTATTGCGACGGCGAAGTTCCTCGACGTCGAGCAGTTCGTGGTAGCCGTTGGCCAATTCGATGCCTTCGACATAGAGTTCGAACCGTTCGGCGACCGGGGGATTTTCGGGGCGGATGACGCTCAGCGCCGCCTGGCCGGCGGGAAAATCGTAAACGATGGTTGGTCGTTCTTTTCCCAGATGCGGCTGGATTTTTTCGACCAAGAGGAGATCGAGCCAGCCGTCGCGGTCTTTTTCGGGCAGGCTTTCCGGGTAAGCGATATCGAGCCGGCGGACCGTCTCGATGATGGTTTTCGTCTCGGCGGCGAGCGGATCGATGCCGACGTGCTTCGAGAAGGCCTCGCGGTAGCCGATACGCTCCGCCGGTCCGCGGGCGAGGAGCGCTTCGCAAAGATCGCTCGTCAGTTGCATCCCTTCGCTCATTCCGTCGCCGGCGCGATACCACTCGACCATCGTGAACTCGGGATTGTGCAGCGGTCCGACTTCGTCGCGGCGAAACACTTTCGACACCTGATAGATCGCCTTCGCGCCCGCGGCCAGCAGGCGCTTCATGCCGAACTCGGGAGAGGTTTGCAGATAATGGATCTGGGGGAGAGGGGAGAGGGGAGAGGGGAGAGAAACAGACGTAATCTCCACGCCGAACGGATCCAGATGCCGATCCACGACCGTATCGGCCGAGAGGATCGGCGTTTCGACTTCCAAGAATCCGCGATCGAAGAAAAAACTCCGCAGCCGGCGCAGAAGTTCGGCGCGGAGCTGCAAATTATCGAGCGGAGCGGTTGGAAGAGGGCTCAAGCGATCCATAGGGCATTTCCGGCGGCGCGAGGGGGACAGTCCCATTTTCGCGGCGATTAAGCATTTTTACGGCACCATCATCTTTTGCGCCGCGAAAATCGGGACAGTCCCCTGTGAACGGTTACGAATCTTCTATCATCGACCGATTTCCCCCGTGCGTGTCTCTACGATACGAGAATCTCGATACCTCGCATTCCGAATGGAGGACGAAGCACTATTCGCAAACGAAAAACGCGGAGTGGTGCGATACTTGTCCCGCGGGGATTTGTTCCGCCATCGGCAGGCACAATAAATACTGGGGTGAAACTCCTTCCATTTTCAAGAGAGGAGTATGCCGGAATCCAAAACGGCCGTAATACGCCGGATCGCCGACCAGCACGCATCCTTCGGCGCCCACGCGGCGAATAGCCTGCAAGCCCTCTTCGACCAGGCTTTTGCCGATTCCTTTTCGTTGAAACTCCGGCATCACGGCGAGCGGGCCGAGGCCGAACCACATGCAGTCCACACCGTCGATTTTCACCGGCGAAAAGGCGATGTGTCCGACGACTTTACCGTCGATTTCGGCGACGAGCGCGACCGACAGCGCATCGGCGTCTCGCAAGGCTTCGACGATGAGGTGTTCGGTTTGATGGCTGTAGGGATGGTTTGCAAACGCGGCGACGAGGATGTCGCGGATGGATTCGTAATCGCCGGCGGACTCGGGGCGAATAATCATGGAGTGGTGCGAGCGATCGTGGTTTCGTTACGGTTGTTGCGCTAGCTTCAGCGTATCATCGATCAGGTTATGCAGCCCCCACGGATCTTGCGGATACCGCTCGAGCCATTCCGCGCGGGCGCGGCGAAGTTCTTGGACGGCGTTTTTCAAGGCCGGCCGGTCGGGCAGTCCCTCCAAGGCGAGTTGGCGTTGGATCAAGAGCGCATGAATCTCCGCCTCGGTGATCCAGCGATAAATCCTCGCAAAGAAAACTAGGTCCTCGAACTGGCGGACGAGGAACGCGCGATCGGCGGGTTTCAGTTTATCCGCGACGGATTGGACTTCCCGCAAAAGTTCTTCCGCGCCACGAAGCGCCGCCGTCTTTTCGGCCAGAATGGCTTTTGGTCCGGCGGCGCGGTGTCCGAGGGGCACGGGCCAGCCGGCGAATCCCGCGAGGCCTTTGGTTTTCCGCATTTCGGGCGTGGGAAAAGGCGTGCCCGCCGGAAGGATCATCTGCTCGCGCAAGCCCCAGAACCGGCAAATCCACGAGCCGCGGCGGATGGATTGGGCGAGAAAGTAATTGCCGTCCATGGCGAAGATGCCTTTGTCCACATTCTCGATCTTGAGGAACGCGGGCGTCAGCGCCGCGGCCTGCTCGCCGAATTGCGCGACGAGAAAATCGCGCACCGTTCGTTCGGCGGCGGCGGCGGGATCGTTCGCCCGCCGGCAGAAGAAGAGGGCGTTCATTCGGCCCAGCGTGTCGGTGGAGCAGATTTGCAAGTCTTTGCCGGTGAAGGGGGGATAGAGATTGCGGTATCGCGGCAGGATGTTCTCGTGCGGATTCCAAACGTCCCAGACCGTGCCGACGCGGCCGTTGACCGATTCGGCGCCCAGCCGCCGCGCTTCTTCGAGGTGCGCTTCATATTGGCGGAGCGCGCTGGTGGGCACGAAATTGCGGCCCCAATACTCGCCGTTGAGGTCGAAGTTCACGGAGATCGGATTCGTCTTGGCCGCCTCGCGCAAATTTTGGTTGAACGGCAGGCACAGCGAGAAATCGCCGATCACGTTGTCGGCGGTAACGATGATGTCGGGCCGGCTTTTCGCGGCGGCGGACAGGGCGTCCGTCATGCGGCGATGGCCTCCCGCCGCGTGCAGGTTGAGCGTCATTTTCCAGCGGTGCTTCCGGCAATTCGCATGAACGGCGGCCACCACGCGATCGACGATCTCCTGGAGCGAGAGCGATTGATGCCGGAGGTTCTCGACGCGGGTTTCGGCGCATTCGGTGAGCGCGACTTCCATGCCTTCGAGGTCGGGCACCAGTTCGTGGAGTTCGTTCAACTGCTCGTCGATGATGGCGTAAATCGCATCGCCCGACATGTCCGGCTCGCCGTGCTCGTTGAACAGTTCCGGCGCCGCCCGCTTGAGCTGCTCGGCGGCGGGCAGCATGAGCACGTTGTATTCGTACCAGAACTTCAGCCCCGCCTCGGCGGTCATTTTGGCGGATCGCCGCATGCTCTTTTGGACGTTTTCGGCCGATTGCCGCGCCTCTTGCGAGAGAATGCCGCTGGGCCGCCGAGGATAAGTCCAAGGCGGGGGAAAGGGCCTCGATTTGCTGCTTTTCCATTCGCCGCTGCTCCAATAGAGCAGGCGTTCCACGTCGTGATGTTTGGCGAAGTCGATCAAGCGGCGCCAATGGAGTTCGCCGCCGTAATCGGTGGTGAGGGTGAGTTTCGGCCTGTGGATATTCCGGGCAGGCGCGGGTTTCTCTTGTGCCGCGGCCGCCCCGATAGCCAATAACAAGCCGAGAATCGCTGACATGGTCAATAGCCGGTTCATGGCAAAACTATCCTGATTCATCCGGTTAACGCGTGCCAGTTCGATGTATCTCGCGGCAGGAAGTCACCGCGGCCCAAAGGGCCGGTAGTTCGCCCAGCCCCAGGCATCGCCTGGGGTTAGCGATATCGCGAAGAATTTTTGTCTCGGCCCAAGGGGCCAACCGTTCTCCTCTCGGCGGAGAACTGCCGGCCCGTTGGGCCTCGGGATGCGTCATGAAGCAACGTTCCCCAGGGCGTTGCCCTGGGCTGGATGAACGGCTAGGCCTTCGGCCCGAAGCAAGCGAATTCGTTTCATGAGAATCATTTACTCGATTCTTTTCTCGTGAACATGAAACCTCGCCAGTTCAGGTACGCTCTTTCCGGATGAGCCACTATTCCTTTACTCTTTCACGCGTTCGACGTACTCGCCGGTGCGGGTGTCGATCTTGATGAGGTCGCCGATATTGACGAAGGCGGGGCAGGGAAATTCCGCGCCGGTATCGACCTTGCAGGGCTTGCTCACGTTGGTGGCGGTGTTGCCTTTCGCGCCCGGCTCGCAGTATTCCACGCGAAGCACGACGTGGTTCGGCGGGGTCATGCTGATCGGCGCGTTATTGTACAGGACGATGCTGCAGACCATGCCTTCCTTGAGATACTTCCAGGCGTCGTCCACCTGTTCGGCGGTCAACTCGTACTGCTCGTAGGTTTCGGAGTGCATGAAGACGAAATGGTCCTGCTGCTTGTAGAGGAACTGGGCGGAGATTTCCTCGATCTCGGCGGCTTCGAGGCTGTCGCCGCTCTTGTAGGTGCGGTCGAGGACCGTTCCCCGCAGAAGGTTGCGCAACTTGCATTTGTACAAGGCTTGGCCCTTGCCGGGCTTGACGAAGTTGCACTCGATCATGATATACGGATCGCCGTCGAGTTGGACCTTGAGTCCTTTCCTGAAATCGCTAGTGCTGAAGCTTCCCACGTTCGGTTCCTGTTTACTGTTGGAATGCGGAATGTTGTGATAATATGGGGTAATGCAACGGACTTTGGAAAAATCGCTCTCGACCGAATGGCAAAGCGAACTTGCCCGCGCCGTCCGCGATGCGGCGGAACTTTGCCGCTTGCTCGACTTGCCCGCCGAACTGGCGGAAGCGGCCGCGCGAGCTGCGGGGGATTTTTCGCTGTGCGTGCCCCGGCCGTACCTGCGCCGCATCCGTCCCGGCGATCCGCGCGATCCCCTTTTATTGCAGGTTTTCCCCCAAGCGGTCGAAATGGCTTTGGTTCCCGGTTTCGAGCCGGACCCGCTGGGCGAATCTTCCAGTATGCCTGAAAAAGGCTTGCTCTGGAAGTACCGGGGGCGAATTCTGGTGGTCGCCGCCGGGTGCTGCGCCGTGCATTGCCGGTTCTGTTTTCGCCGGCATTTTCCCTACTCTGGCGGGGATTGCGGTGATGTTTCCTGGGAATCGATCCTGCAACGGGTGAGAAACGAGCCTTCCGTGCGGGAAGTGATTTTGAGCGGCGGCGATCCGCTTACGCTGCCGGATGAGGAAATCGGCTCGATCATGCTTCGTTTCGAGGAAATTCCCCACATAAGCAGGGTGCGAATCCACAGCCGGCTGCCGATTATGATACCCGATCGAATAACCGACCAATTGCCAGCCGTGCTGCGGGCTTCGAGGCTCTCCGCGATGATGGTGGTTCACGCCAATCATCCCGCCGAAATCGATGATGCCGTCGCGGCGGCCTTGGGACGCTTGGTGGATGCCGGCATCCCGGTCCTCAGCCAAGGCGTTTTACTGCGGGGCGTGAACGACCGCGTCGAGACGCTCGCCGCCTTGTACGAACGGCTGGCCGATTTGCGGGTTATGCCGTATTATCTTCATCAATTGGACCGCGTGGCCGGAGCGGCCCATTTCGAAGTGCCGATCGACGAAGGGATCGCGCTGGTCCGCCGGCTTCGCGCCCGGCTGCCGGGCTACGCGGTGCCGCGTTATGTGCGGGAAACGCAATGCGGTTCGAGTAAAGAGACATTGGCATGAATAACATCGACCTCGTTCCCAGGCTCCGTCTGGCTGGGATCGCAATGTTTTGGAGGCTTCGCCTCATTGAAGTCCAATCAAGTTCAACTTTTCTCATGTAACTTTAGAAACGATCGGATACAGAAAAATGTATGGCGTACCCGAAGATCTTGACTTGGCGCCCTTTATTGGAACCACTCTTGACTATATTGGAATTGGCAAATACGAGATCAATTTTGTTTTTAGTGGCGATCCTCATGAAAAAGACAGAATCGTCAATGTGGGAGGATATTGGGAAATGCGTGACGCGCAATCGGTATTGATCGATAAAGCTGTCGAACCTGATGAAAGAAATGATTACAAAATCCACAAACTGTTAAGCAAGACTGTAACGGACACCAAAGTCAAACCGCCGGAATCTTTTTCATTCGTATTCGATAATGGTTGGACATTGACTTTTGTTGATGATTCGGAGCATTATGAAAGCTGCCACATATCCGTCGGAGATCGCGAAATTTACATTTGATCACTCATCAACAGCTACGGTAATACACTATGATTCGAGTCATTTTCATTTTGTTGTCGGTATTTTCTTCAGACCTCCTTCATGCCGAGAACTGGCCGCAGTGGCGGGGGCCGGAGGGGAACGGGGCGAGCGGGGAGACCGGCTTGCCGCTGAATTGGTCGGAAAAAATAAACGTGATTTGGAAATGCCCGCTGCCGCCTTGGGGCGCGAGCACTCCGGCGGTTTGGGACGACGCGGTTTTCGTCACCGCGCAAATCGAAAACGGCGATCTGCTGCTGCTGCGGATCGATAAAACGAGCGGCAAGATCGTCTGGACCCGCACGGTCGGTCGCGGGCAGGTCGAGCGCGTGCCGGTGGTGGGGAAAAGCGGCGACGCCCGCCGTGCGCAAAAATTCCACGGCCAGCAAAACATGGCCAGTCCCTCGCCGGCAACCGACGGCAAGCTGGTCGTCGCGCATTTCGGCAACGGCGATCTGGCGGCCTACGATTTCGACGGCCGGCAGCTTTGGAAGCGGAATCTGCAGGACGATTACGGCAACTACACGATCTGGTGGGGCCACGCCAACAGTCCGGTGCTGTACGAGAATCTCGTGATATCGATCTGTCTGCAGGATTCCTGCGCCGATCTGCCGGGCATCCCTTCGCTGAGCTACGTCGCGGCGCACGACAAACGCAACGGCCGGGAAGTTTGGAAAACTATGCGGATGACCGCCGCCGAGAAGGAAAGCTGCGATTCGTACGTTACGCCGCTGTTGTGGAAAAACGGCGAACGGACCGAGTTGGTCGTCCTCGGCGGGCTGATGCTCGACGCCTACGAACCGGCGTCGGGCAAGCAGCTATGGTCGCTGCCCGACTTGATGGGCAATCGCACGATCAGCGGGCTGGTGGCGGCGCACGGCATGATCTACGCGACGCAGGGGATGCACAAGCCGCTGTTGGCGGTCAAGCCCGGCGGGGAGGGGAAGCGGCCGCGGAAGGACATCGTTTGGCAACTGCGGGACGGCACGCCCGACTCGCCCACGCCGGTCGTGTCGGGCGACATGCTCTATCTGGTTACCAACGACGGCATCGCCCGCTGCCTCGACGCCCTCAGCGGCCGGCTCTACTGGAAGGAGCGGCTCAAGGGGGACTACCGCGCGTCGCCGCTGGCGGCCGACGGGCGGATATATTTCCAAAACACGTCCGGCCTGACGACGGTGATCTCGGCCGAAAAACGCCTCAACAAGCTGTTGGAAAACCAACTCGACGACGAGACCCTCGCCTCACCGATCGTCTCGGGGGGGAAGATTTTCATCAGGGGGAAGAAGACGGTGTATTGTATTGGAAAGTAGGCTTTGGGGCTTTGGTCTTTGGTCTTGGATCTTGGGGATTGGGACTTGGGACTTGGGGATTGGGGATTGGAGCGAGTGGTTGGTTTTTCGGCGCTAGGGTGTTGAAATTCCACGTTTTGACACTTTAGCAAGGTTATCGGGATGTATCGGTTTATTTCGCGAAAAGGCGCAAAGAAAAATATGCAAATCGGCATAAGAAAATCGAGATTTTTGGACTAGCTCTCGTTATCGAGTCCATTTTTACGTCTTTGCGCGAAATGCCTTCCCGATAATGATGCAAACGTGTCCACGTTTTGGGGAATCGCCTTTTCATCGGCTGCCGAGTTTTGGCGGGCGAAGTTTATTTCGATATGCGATTGGTCGCATTTTTTTGCGGCGGGCGATTTTTTCCTTACGGCTTTACAAGCGGATTTTGGCGTTTTTCTTGGATTTTCAAATAGGGCCATACGGTTTTCGCGGGGATTACGCGGTTTTTTCGCGCGAATTTTTGCCGATGGCCGGTAATCGGTTTTTTGCTCAACAACTTTCAAATTTTCCACGTTTGGTCTTGGATTTTTGGTTTTTGGTCTTGGGATTTTGGATTCCACCGATAGGTTGTTATGGATGCTTGGGGCAGGATGCAATCGCTACTGAGGATACTTTCGGAACTCTACGAAATTAAGATATCAGGCGGGGCGGCTTTTTTCTACAAATATTTTTCGGATTGGATCGCAAGGCCATGCGGAGCAAGGAGATAAAAATATTTTTCGGGGCGATTTTTTCTTGCGGAGAAGAGGGGATAAGAGTACATTAGAATAGATATGAACATACGTAAATCTATGCGTGGCAAAGGGTTGGAAGTTTGCAGAAAAGCGCGAGTCGCATAAATGGTGACCGAGTTAGAAATATTTCTTTGGGTGGTATGGATCTTTGGAAATTTGCTTGCTAAAATTAGGATGATGGCTGGATCCACGTTGAAATTCATTGCAATACAATAATTGCCAAATTTGCTTATTTTGGACACATAAAAATGTACAAGATTGCTCAATCGCGATTAAAGATTCGGTGTAAGTTCTCCTTGGAAAACGACGTTACGCTATTTCACGGAGATTGCATAAAACTACTGAAGAAAATTCCAGACAAGTCTGTTCAATTGGTTGTTACTTCACCGCCCTATAATGTGGGCAAGAGTTATGAGAACCGTATAAGCTTTGACGAATATCTGGCGCAACAGAAGCTTGTGATTGCCGAATGTGTTCGAGTGTTGAAAATTGGAGGAAGCCTTTGCTGGCAAGTAGGCCACCACGTCAACAGTCACCAACAGGTGATTCCTCTCGACTTGGCATTGCACCCATTATTTGCCGAACATGATCTTCTTCGCTTACGTAATAGAATTATTTGGCATTTTGAACACGGTCTAAATTGCAAGCACCGTTTTTCTGGGCGGCATGAAACCATCTTATGGTACACAAAGGGTGATAATTACAGATTCAACCTCGATTCCGTTCGCATCCCCCAGAAATATCCGGGGAAAAGAGCTTACAAGGGGCCTCGGCGTGGCGAATATTCTGGAAATCCACTTGGCAAGAATCCTAGTGATGTGTGGATCTTTCCAAACGTAAAGAACTGGCACGTCGAGAAAACCGAACACCCTTGTCAATTCCCTATTGAGCTTCCCGAAAGACTAATTCTGGCATTGACGAAGAAGGGAGACTTGGTGTTGGATCCGTATCTCGGAGCTGGAACAACGGCCGTTGCGGCGATCATGCATGCAAGGCGAGTCGCTGGTTCTGACCTTGTGATATCCTATTTAAAAATTGCGCGGCAGCGAATAAAAGATGTAGCTAACGGACGGTTGCGATATCGTCCGCTTGGTAAGCCTGTCTATATACCCGAGCCCAACACTGCTCTAACGACTTCACCATTCTCGCCACCAAAATGAAGTTATGATTTGCTTTTGGTTAGCGCTTTATATACGTCAAACGCCGATTCGTACTTGTACTTGTCAATTGCCTCGTGTAAAACGGTGACCTCTCGGTGCTCTGTAAGTCCCAGCAACTTATTTTCCCTGTGTAAATGCTCTAGTGCGCGGTATGAGGCTTCTTCAACAAGTAAAGTCGCCAGCCGCTGTTGGGCAATCGGGTTGCCGCGAATGCTTCGATCAAAGGCGGCTTTAAGTTCTTCGGTAGTCTCGCCCTCACCGAAGATTTCCCGGTTCAAGCGATCCCGCGAATTAATGACGATTTCTCCCGGCTGAATCTTGCTCGGGGCGAGGGTCTCTTCTCCCAGGTCGTAATACTTGACATCCTTGAAGAATCCTCCGTCTTCTGCCTCATCCAATCGTATTTTAGCCACTGCCGTGAACTTCTCACCTCCGATCTTGACAATGGCTTGCACCTGAGCGTGCTGCCCCCAACCAGTCCCTTTCCAGGGGATCAAAACACGAAATACTTCCTGACCTTTTACAAGATGTTGAGCCAAATCTAGTTTGACGTCGATCACATCGCAATTCTCTCCATCCGGTGAAATCAACATGACTGATCCGGTGCGTTTCGTAATTTTGATACCGACATGTTTACCAGCGGACACAATTGCCGGATTCACGAAAAGCACCAAATTGTTTCGTCGACCTGGCCGGCCCATGGACTCAATAGGTCTAAATTCGAGTGTTTCTGGAACCTCTATCTGCTGTTCCGCTAACACGTCCTCGATTTGCAGGAGTGCCTCAATATCGCCGTCTTTGCCCTCGACCACGGCATCGATTTTCCCCTTTTGGCCTACTATCGAGGCATTTAACGAAAATTGCAACGCAAAGAACTCCTTATGGGGTGGCCACCTGGGGCATTCCTTTTTGTCAATCCGCGCCGTTTCGGGTTCCACGGAAATCCCTTCACTTGCGCTCGCAACAACCTCAGCACCGCTCTTGATTATGTCATCACGCACAAGGAGTAGCACTTGGCGGGGACGACCTGCGGTCGGCTTCGTATGCTTTGGGAAGAACACGACGGGATCTGTTGGCTTCGGCACGGGTGGTGGATCAGGGCCTACGCCCCCGCCGGTAAGCTCGGTAATTTGTTGGAAATACTTATTAAGGTGTTTGAGTGCGTCATCGATGCGTTTTTTTGTTTCCGACGATAAATTGCTTCGATCTTTCTCCTCCGCAATTTTGCGTTCCTTTTCGTAGATCGGACGCAGATTTTCAGCAAGGAATTCGATCAAAGCTTTTGCGAATTCATGGTCTCGGTTAAAACCATCGCGTGTCGGAAGCAGGGGCGATGTTGGAGGCTCTGCGTTCAGATATGACTCTAGTACGGTCCGCAAACCGTTGACCCGAATGACTCCATAAATGCGCGCGAGATAATCGGCCCTCTCATAATCGGGATCAACAAAGGTAAGATCATAGACGGCATCAAGGTCATCAACAATTAGAATACCTCTTTCCCGACCATCGCGTTCCAGAGCTCCTCCGGCCAGGGGGTGCTCCGATTCGGACCTGACGATCACGAAGTCTGCTTTCAGCGGATCGACTTCCAGCCCAAATTTGGCCGGTTCAAATGTTCGGGAAAAGGACTCTATGACTTGGCCAACGGGGAAATTGTATTGAATGGGAGCCTCAATTATTTCCTTAGCTTTTCGATATTGACGCAGAACAAGCTCAACATTGGGATCACTGGCGATCAATCTTAGTATATAGAAATTGGCTAGGCGCCAAAGAATTTTTGGGTGGTCTGGAATCTTACAGCCTTGAGCACGTGCCCGATCGGAAATCACAAAACGAATTGCCGTACCCTCACTTGAGGGATCGAGGAATGTTTCCTTGAACATGGCCTTGGGTGGGTTGCGCTCGTCGCGCAGATTGATGGTCCAGCGTTCTCCCCACTCGCCCTGAGCAATCGTCAGTTCTTTGCCGTCAAACGTCTGAACGAGCGGCTGCAGATCCTTGGATTGACCTTTAATAGAATGGGCACGCATTACGTCCGACAGACCGCGGCCGAACAAATTCCGGCCCTCGATGCCGCCAGCAAGGTCGGAACGATCACCAGCGATATCATAAAGGGCTCTCTTAACATTGGCCGTGCTCATACCTTCCGCCTGATCAATAACAACGATCTCACCGACCTGACGGCCAGTGGATTTCGAAGTCACGACCTCCACAACCACGACGCGGCGAGGATACCTACCTTTTAACCTCGCGCGCAGGGCTTCCGTGTCCATCTGCGTTCCTTTTGAAACCGAAAGCATGAAATCGACAAGGCCGCTCGCTTGGGGAATTTTAAGCTTTCGTTTGGCGCTTGAATCGCTGTTCGTAATAGGCTCTGCCAACGTTTTGCAGAAGCTGCGGCCAAGCGCTTCATTAGCTTGCCTCTTTTCTTCGCGTGCAGCCGTACGCGGATAAAATACCTCATGTCCCATTCTATTGCTCCTTACGATTTGATTAGTCGGGCCTTGAAAGGTAGTTGCCAAATCGCTCATTAACTGCATCCAAGAATTGCAGAAACTCTTCGTCATGCACGGTTGCGGCAATATCCCGCAACTGTTTGAAGTCACGGCGGACTTCCAGGGGGGGGGTGTGGTCATAAAGGCCAAGTAACCCCAAAAGATGCACGACATCGGTTTCTTCGATTTTTCCTTCTTTGAATCGACGAAAAAGTAAACGAGAGCGCCGATCTTCGAGAATTTGCGTTGGAGTATATGTTCGCTCGCGATTCTTAGCGGTTCGCCGGGGATCAACTGCGTAATCTTCTAGTTGCACTGATTTTCCCTCGAAGGTTGGCGCTCCGATTGCCTCGATAACGCGAGACACTTCTGCACGCCCCTTTTCAGTCAGAAATACACCCTTGCGAGGATCCGAGGACGCAAAACCGCGGTACTTCGGACGCATTTGTAAGAGGCTTCGATTTGTGCGAAGCGCGTCGGGCAACTCTGGAAAACCGCTCATACCAAAATCCGTAGGGAAAAGGCGAGCATTCAAGACACTAACATTCTCATAATTTGTAGCAATATCCCAAACATTGAGCCAATGCACAGAATAAGCGGTAAGATGTGCAAGAGAGAAACTCCCATACAGATCTCGGTCCTTGGGATCTACACGAAGTAGATCACGTGGGGATTGTGGATTCATCGAAATATTTCGCTATCTGCTTGTTAGATTTGACCAGTGTTGTTCTATCAAGGCGTTAAGTTGTTCTTTTGTTTTCAAAGAGTACCCCTGCCGACCATGCTGGATCAAAATATCTAATGTCCGAAGCCATGCGAGACATAAATAGACTTGGTAATCCGGCACATTACTGCCATCGCTTGGGTTCGTTAATGGCAACACCCGCTCCATTGTAAATCGCTTTCCGTTGGCACCATTTTTGCTAAGAGTAGTTCCTAAAAGAGCCAGAACTTTTTTGGGACTCTTGTGTTCATAGGTAGCTTTGTCTGAGGGCGACCAGCCAATTTTAACCAGCGTATCACCCTCCCGAATGAATTTTGGGTATTCGCCTTTTCGAGGTTTTCTGCGAGCTGGCAGATTTGCTGCTACAGCAAGAGTTGCGGCTGAGGATTTTGCGTTTGTCACAGTAATCGCAACATCAGAACTCTTGGTAGCATGGGTCAAATCTTCCGTTGCCTTGTCGGCAAGTTGGCTGATTTCTCTAGCCAACCCTATGATGTAAGTGGCATCATCATATTGACTTGCTGCCGCGGCTTCGCTGGCAAGGGAAGCCAGCGTCTTCTCCGCTGTAGCCAAAACATCAAGCGTTTCTTGTATAATATCCATACAGACATTCTATAGCGAAAATGAAAATTGCAATAGGGGGTCTTATTTTTTGAATTTTTTCGCCCTACCCCCCCACCCCCCCATGAAGGTGGCAGATCGCTTTTGTATTCAAATTAAAGTACCCACACTACTGGTTCACCCATGCTTTTTCTGAGTTTTTCGAGCCGACATTTATCTGAACGACAGGGCCTACTGGCGGAACGTGCCCGCGGCGGTGTGGGAGTATTATATCGGCGGGTATCAGGTGATGAAGAAGTGGTTGAGTTACCGGGAGGACGAGATTCTGGGGCGGGCGCTACGGCCGGAGGAAGCGCGGGAGGTGATGAACATGGCGCGGCGGATCGCGGCGATCGTGCTTTTGCAGCCGGAGTTGGACCGGAACTACCGCGCGGTGGCCGGGGCGACTTATGCGTGGAAGGGATAATAGGCATTCCAGCCTCCCGCGAACCGCGACCAATGGTCGCGGCTTTCCAGCGCGTTCGCCTTGTCTTCCGCGAACCGCGAGCGAGCCACAGCGGATATTGCCCATTTTACCGCGGCCTCCCAGTTCTTTTTTTCATCTTGACTCGATTCGGCGTTCCTGCGAAACTGCCGCCGTCGGTAGGTTGCTCGATTATCAATCTCATTCGCAGGAGGCGACGAAGATGCGACGTTATCGGGGATGGACGTGGATGATCGTTTTGGCGTTGACGGCCTGGGGATGCGGCAAGTCGGAACCGCCCGCGGCGGAGAATGCCGGGGCCGGTTCCCCGGCGGGCGATTCGGCGCGAAATGCGACGGCCGCCGGAGCGGCGGTCAAGCTGGAGGGGCCGAAGCAGACGGTTCAGGAATTTTTGGAAGCCCTGCGAACGGGCAACGACGAGAAGGCGAATTCGCTCTTGAGCGCCGTTGCCCGGGAAAAGACGGCGGCGATGGACCGCCGCCTGAGGCCCTCGGCCAGCGACACGGCGAAGTTTACCATCGACGATGTAAAATATGTCGGCGAGGACGGGGCGCAGGTTGCAATTACCTGGACGGATATCGCGCTGGATGGCACTCCATCTTCCGACAAGGCGGTGTGGGTGCTGCGCAAGGAGACGGAAGGTTGGCGCGTGATGGGTTTGGCGGTGGTTGTGGTTTCCGGCGAGAATCCCCTCGTGCTGAATTTCGAGGATCCCGCCGAAGTGCAAAGGAAGCTGAAAGAAATCAACGATCGAATGAGCGGGCAAGACGAAGCGGGCGGCGGGGAAAATTTGCAGGCCGAGCAGCCGGGCAAAGCGGAAGAAGCGATCCGCCGCTAAAAACCGGGAAAAAATCCGGCGGATTTTAGAGAAAATAATAAGAACCTGTCCAGTATCAAGACCGCGTTTTGTTCGTTGCGGACACGGTTTGGTTGGCGATTCTGCGAGGCGGGAGCCTCGCGGACATTGCGTTCCCAGGCGGGAGCCTGGGAACGAGAAAAAAATCCGGCGGATTTTAGAGAAAATAATAAGCAGAGCAATTTTCCCTAGCCCCCCATCGTGGAGAGGGGAAAAGCGGTGAGTTTGCGGAAAAGCCGGAAGCGGCGGGAAAAAAACCGGTTTTTCCTAAGTGGTTGCGATATCTGGATTTGTAGCCGTGCGAAGAGGAGGAATTTCCGTTGAAATCCTCCTCTTTTTCTTTGAGGGCTTGCAAAAACCGAAAAAGAACCTACGATTTTCTATACATTTCGCGCAAGGTTCCCATAATACCGGAACCTCCCAAGCGGGAAATTTACCCAAACTGGGTTGACAACCGGGGCAGGTTTGGTACTTTATCGAGTAACCCTGTGTGATGTTACCCCGGCAGTGCAATCGGAAAAGCTTAACAGGGCGTTAGATTTTCCGAGTGAATTGCTGGAAGGTAACCTGTGGAATCTTCCCGGCTGGAGGCCGTCAGGGTCGGGAAGAATGGAGATTTGACGGCAAAAATTGTGCGTTCCTCAACGCTACGGTACCTGTTAGTTGGAGGTTTCAGAATGAATCGTAAATTAATGTTTGGCATCGCGTTGTTCGTAGCGGTGCTCGGCGTGGCCTTGTTGGCCAATCAGTCCACGGCGGTTGCCGGCGATCCTTGCGCCCCGGCCACTTGCGCCCCGGCGACTTGCGCTCCGGCGACCTGCGCCCCGGCTTCCTGCGAGCCGGTCTCCTGCCGTCCGCGGCGCGAACGTTGCCACCGCGAGCCGCGTTCCTGCCGTCCGAAGTCCTGCCGTCCGGCCTCCTGCGAGCCGGCTCCTTGCGCTCCGGCCTGCGCCCCGGCGACCTGCGCTCCGGCTTCCTGCGAGCCGGTGAGCTGCAAGCCGCGTCGCTGCCGCGTGAAGAGCTGCCGTCCGGCGACTTGCGCCCCGGCGACCTGCGCTCCGGCTTCCTGCGAGCCGGTGAGCTGCCGTCCGAAACGCGAGCGTCGCTGCCGCGAGCCGCGTTCCTGCCGTCCGAAGTCTTGCTGCCCGGCTCCTTGCTGCGAGCCGGCCCCCTGCGCACCGCCGGCTTGCGGCCCCGCCGCTCCGGCCGCCGCGCCGAAGGCGGCTCCGGCGGCTCCGGCCGAGGAAAAGCCGGCCGTTCCCCCGGCTCCGGCTCCGACGACGACCTAGTTCGAACCATTGAAATAACAAAGCCGATCGAAACTTGCCCTGTTTGTTTCGATCGCGCCGAATCGATCGAGAGCAGCCGAGCCTCCTAGGGGTTCGGCTGCTTCTATTTCTTGGGTATCACCGGGCGCGAGGGGGACAGTCCCATTTTCGCGGCGATGAAGCATTTTTACGGCGCCATCATCTCATGCGCCGCGAAAATCGGGACAGTCCCCCGTGAATGGTTACCGGAATTCATCCCACCGTTCGAGGCGCGGGAGTTTGCACGTTGCGGGGGGGGATGCAAACCTCCTGCCTTGATTGAGGAGATTGAATCCGTTAAAATCGGTTACTCGGGATTATTCATAAACATTGTGGATGCGGCATCTTGCCGCATTTTAGGCAAAAGCGGCAAGATGCCGCTTCTACAATAGGCAAAAGCAGCAAGATGCCGCTTCTACAATAGGCAAAAGCGGCAAGATGCCGCTTCTACAAATCGCTTTTATGAATAATGTGGGTTAAGGAGAGTTGGTTATGACGATGCTCATCAAAGATCCCCGCTTGGAGGAAAGCCTCATCGAATCGCGGAGGCGCACCGACGCCGACCGCTGGGATGAAGTTTGGGAGGGAGTTTATATCGTGTCGCCGCAACCGAACAACGAACACCAAAAAATCGTCATTCGCCTGGGGTCGATCCTCGAAGAAGTCGTCGATCAGGCCGGACTCGGCGACGTTTTCCCCGGCGTGAATCTCAGCGATCAAGAAGAAGATTGGGAGTTCAACTATCGCGCGCCCGACGTGGCGGTGTTTCTCAAATCGGGCAAGGCCGTCGATTGCGGCACGTATTGGCGCGGGCCGGCCGATTTTTTGGTCGAGATCGTCAGCCCCAACGACGCGACTTACGAAAAAATCCCCTTCTACGACAAGCTCGGCGTGGTCGAGCTTTTGATCGTCGATCGCGATCCCTGGAAATTGGAACTCTACGCGCGCCGCGACGGCCGCCTGCAAAAGACCGGAGAATCGAATCTCGAAAACCGCGCCGTGCTGCAAAGCGATTCCGTCGGGCTTTCCTTCCAACTCGCACCCGGCAAAGACCGCCCGCAAATCGCCGTCGAGCATTCGCCGAGCGGGAAGCGGTGGATGGCGTGAAGCGGCGGGCAGCCAGCTGCCTCCCTCGGTTTTGTTGACAGTCCCTCCCGCAGGCGATATATTCGAACTTGCGGAAAACCTCCGCTTTTCCCGCCCGCTCCATGCTCACATCCCACCCAAGGAGAAACACGATGAACTCACGCCGTCCGCTTGACGCCAAATGCGACACTTCCCTGCGAAACCGGGGCTATTGCGGCATTTTTCTCGTTCGCCGGTTTTCGATCGGGTTGGCATTGTTCCTCGCGCCGGGCGCGCTATTCGCCCAAGCCTTGCTCGACGGCCTCGCCAAACCCCTGCAAGGGCGGAGCATGCGAGCGACCTCGGCGTTTCGCAAGGGGGCCGACGGCCAATACGACCCCAAGGCCGATCCGCTGATGGACGACACGGTGATGAGCAATTGGGACCGCGCCACGGTCAAGCCGGGGGAAACCTACACCGTGCTCGACGCCGAAGGCCCCGGCGTCATTACCCATATTTGGTTCACGTTTCTCGGTCCCGAGCCGCACCAATGGGCTCCCGACGGTTCGGCCAACCACCAAGAGATGTTGCTGCGCATCTATTACGACGGCCAGGAAAAGCCGGGCGTCGAGGCGCCGCTGGGCGATTTCTTCGCCAACGCCTTCGGCAAGCGGAGCGAGGTGATCAGCCTGCCGGTGGTCGTCGAGGACGCCGACTCCTACAATTGCTTCTGGCGGATGCCCTTCCGCAAGTCGCTGCGGTTGGAGATCGTCAATCAGGGCGACAAGGACGTTAACAAGCTCTACTACAACGTCGATTGGATCAAGCTCGACGCGCTGCCCGAAGACACGCCCTACTTCTACGCCCAGTATCGCCAGGAGTATCCGGTGAAGCACGGGCAAGACTACGTGCTTCTCGACACCAAGGGCAAAGGCCATTACGTGGGGACCTTGCTCTCGGTGCGGATGCGCAGCCCGGCCTGGTTCGGCGAGGGGGACGAGAAAATCTACATCGACGGCGAGGCGAAGCCTTCGATCTGGGGCACCGGCACCGAAGATTACTTCCTCTCGGCCTGGGGCCTGAAAAAATGCAAGACGCCCTATTTCGGCGTCCCCTATTTCGACCAGCGCGGCGTGGGCGGCCTGACCAGTTCCTATCGCTGGCATTTGTGCGATCCGATCGTGTTCAACACGGGGATCAAAGTTACCATCGAGCATTTCGGCTGGATGTCGGAGGACGAGAACCCGAACTACAAAGCCATGAGTTGGAACGAGCGGGAGGACGATTTCTCGAGCGTGGCGTATTGGTATCAAACGGGCGTGCCGACATTTACCGCAAGAGCGCCCGGCGCCAAGGAGCGCAAACTGCCCAGCCTCGACCGCACGATCGTTTACGCGCAGGATTTCCGCGACGCGAAACATCACGGTTCGGGCACGGTCCGGGCGCAAGCGATGCCCCAATTCCACGATGAACGGCAGTTGACCTACAAGCCCGAAGCGGCGGGCGAGGGCTGGATCGAGATCCCCTTCAAGGTCGAGAAAAAAGAGCCGCTGCGCCTGCTCGTCAAGGGGACCCGCGCGCCGGACTTCGGCCGCTACCAGGCCTCGTTGAACGGCGTGAAGCTGGGCCGCCCGCTGGATTTCTACGCCGCGGAAGTCGAAGGCAAGGAATTTTTCCTCATGGACTTCTGGCCGGAGCCGGGCGATTACGCGCTGCGGCTCGATTGCCTCGGGAAGAACGTCCGCTCCGAGGGCCTCGGCCTGGGCGTGGAGTCGGTCCGCCTCCGCGAGCGCCGCCCGCGCGTCGAAAAAATGGGACACGACAAGGATAAAGATTGGCGCGTCAAACCGCTGCTTTATTAGAGGCCGTTTTTTGAATGTTGGCCTGCAATTCTCACGATAATTCAACACGGAGACACGGAGAACACGGAGAAGGAGGATTGATCGGTATTTTTTTCGCAAGAGATATTCTAACGGAGCGCGATATAAATAATTCGATTTTATTCGCGATTATTTCAACATCCAAAGCAAAAACTCCGCGACCTCCGTGTCTCCGTGGCGAGATATCCGGGGTAGTTGATTGGAACATGATTGTTCTGGCCCGTAGGGCTTCCACGGCATCAATTCAAAACACCGTTTTCAGCTAAACTTTCGGCTGTGATTTTCGGAAGGCGATTCATGCTACCTAAATGCTTTATGCGATCAAGTCTCTGGCGCAATCTTCTCCAACAAGGTTGGCTGCCGGGTATCATCGTTGCGAGCATGGCCTTATGTCTTGCCTCCTCGGCGTTGCATTCCGCCGAACCGCCTTCGAGCGACGTTTTCCCCGGCAAGAGTTGGGAAATCGTCGCCCAGCCCGAAAAGCTCGGCTGGTCGCAAGAAAAGCTCGATGCGGCATGGGCCTACGCCGATTCCATCCACTCGGCCGGCGTGTTCCTGGTTCATCGCGGAAAGGTCGTCGCCCAGTGGGGGCAGACCGAGAAGCGGTACAACGTGCATTCCATCCGCAAGAGTTTCTTCAGCGCGCTGGCCGGCATCTACGTCGCCGAAGGCAAGATTCGCATGACCGACAGCCTGGAAAAACTGGGCATCGACGACAACGAACCGCGGCCGACGGCCATCGAAAAGCAGGCCACCGTGGCCGATCTGTTCAAGGCCCGTTCGGGCGTTTATCATCCCGCGCTCTACGAAACCGAAGGCATGAAGAAACGCCGACCGTTGCGGGGCAGCCATCCGCCGAGCGCGTTCTGGTATTACAACAATTGGGATTTCAACGTGCTGGGCACGATTTTCGAGAAATGCACGGGCGAAGGCATCTTCAAGGCGTTCCAGCGGCGGATAGCAGAACCGCTGGAAATGGAGGATTTTCGGCTGCAAGACACCCAATACGTCCGCGGAGCGGATTCCGACCATCCGGCCTATCCCTTCCGCATGACGGCCCGCGACATGGCGCGGTTCGGCCTCATGTTCGCCCGCGGCGGACGCTGGCGCGACAAGCAGGTCATTCCGCGCGATTGGGTCGTCGAAAGCACGACTTCCTACTCGCCCGCCACGAACGAGCAAGGCAACGTCTATTGCGGCTACGGGTATTTATGGTGGACGGAACTCTTCGGGCGGCACGTCGATCACGTCGAGTTGCCGAAAGGCTCGTTTTCGGCTCGCGGCGCGGGCGGGCATTACATCGTCGTCGTGCCCGCGTGGGACATGGTCATCGTCCATCGCGTCGATACCGACGAGGAGACCAATCCCAAGGTCGATCGCAACCAGTTCGGCAATCTGGTGAAACGGATCGTGGAGGCCATGCCCGCCGCCGAGCGGAATGCGCCGCCGGTCCCGAAATGGGGCGCGAATTCGCTCGCCAGCGCCTTGGACGAATTGGTCCCACGCTTGATGGCGAAGCACAAGGTTCCCGGGGTCGCGATCGTGGGCCTGAAGAACCGGCGCATCGATTGGGAGCGGTACTACGGCGTTCGCCGGGCGGGGGAATCCGATGCGGTGGATGCGCAGACGCTCTTCGAAGCCTGTTCGATGAGCAAAACGCCCGCCGCCTATTTTGCGCTGAAACTCGTCGAGGAAAAGAAGCTCGATCTGGACCGCCCGTTGCACGAGTATCTCGATAAACCGTATCTCCCCGACGAGCCGCGGCACCTGAAAATCACCGCCCGCATGGCGCTTACGCATACCACCGGTTTTCCCAACTGGCGCGCCGGCGGTTGGAGGAGCGGAAATTCCATCAAAATGATCTCCGAGCCGGGCGCCAAGTTCACGTATTCCGGTGAAGGCATTTTATTTTTGCAGCGGGTGATCGAGAAGATCACCGGCCAGCCCTTCGAGCAGTACGCCCAGAAAACGCTCTTCGAGCCGCTGGGGATTGCGCTCTCCAGCTACGAATGGCAAGACGCTTACGAGAAATTGGCCGCCGCCGGACACGACGACCGGGGAGAGGCCAAGCCCGATCGCCCCTTGTACCGCGAGGCCAACGCCGCCTTTTCGCTGTACTGCACGCCCATCGAATACGCGATTTTCATCCAGGAAATCCTCGCGCCGGACCGCTCGCGGCCGCAATCGATTAGCGCATCCATGCGGGAGTCCATGCTCACCCGCGCGGTCGAGGCCGCGGGCCGCAAGCCGATCCTCCGCGGCGGGAAGCGAAGTTCCCAGCCGGCTTATTACGGCTTGGGCTGGGCGATCGACGTTGCGGAATCGGGCGATCGCATCTACCACGGCGGCTCGAATGGAAGCGGTTTCCGTTGTTACTGCGAGTTCGACCCGAAAACCGGCGCCGGCATCGTCATCATGACCAACGCCGTGAACGGCGACAAGTTGTGGGGCGAAGTGATGGCCGCGGTGGGAACACCTTAGGCGTTGCCCGACAATAAGTTGCCGGAATCGTAGTAGGCATACTCCGTGTGCCGTCCACGAATTACGGCACACGGAGTGTGCCTACTACATTGGAATTCGGTAGTTTATTGTCGGACAACACCTTAGCGGAAAACATGCCCACGGCAAGCGTGGGCATGGCGCCAAAAACCAAATATCCGCCTTCTTCAACGGGCCGTCAGGGGAGAGGCTCGAAGTAAAGGGCGTCGAGGCCGGCCTGGTGGCCGGTGGAGGCGGGATTGCGGCCGAGGGCTTCGAGGCGGAGTTCGTGGGGGCCGTCGCCGAGGAGGATTTCGCCGGCGGGGACCGCGCGGCGCTGGGGAGTCGGGGAATAGCCGTCGATGCTCTTGCCGAGCGGCTTGCCGTCGAGGGACCACTGGGCGATGCCGTAGTTCCAGGAGGCGATGGGGTAGAGCGTAACGGCATAACGGCCCGGCTTGAGCGGGGCGGGCAGGGCGTAGGAGGCCCAATCGCCCGGCTTGCGCAGTTGGACGAAGAGCAGTTTCCCGCCGGAGTTGGGCGGAATGGCTTTCAAGGCGAGTTCTTGGATCACGGATCGGGCGGCGCCGGTTTTCTTGGTGGGGATCAGCGATTCGCCTTCGATCGCGCCGGGCAGGCGGTAGGGATTTTCCCAATTGCCGATCCAGCGGGCGGGATCGCGGCTGTTGCCGCGCACGGAATAGACGTCGAAGCTCTGGGGATTGTACGCGCCGGGATGGGCGTAGCAATACGGCTGGCCCCAGGGATCGAGCGGGATGCGGGGGCCGGGGAAATAGGGCCAGTGACCCGCCTTCGCGGCCAATCGCGGCGGCTTGGCCAGGAGTTCGGCGAGGGCGCGGGGGTATTCGCCGGCATCGCGGGCGAAGCGCTCGACGGCCTCGGCCAGTTGCGCGACCGTCGTTCGGGCGCGCGATTCCAACTCGGCGTTTCGTTTCTCGAATTGGACGAGATAATCGGCCATCCACTGATCCAAGTCGTCCCAGGGCAATTTGCGGAGGGAGATGGCGTCCATCGCCAGGCTGTAGCCGGGTCGGCCGGTCTTTTTCACGCGGGAGAGCGGATTGCAGCCCACGCACTCGAAGCGGAGGGTGTACTTGCCCGGCTTGAGGCGGACGATTCCCAATTTGGCTTCGCGGACGGTGCCATAGGTGTAACTCTCCGGCCAGTTTTCCTTGAGGGAATCGTAGGGATCGTAAAAGTCCAGGGCCGGATCGAGGATTTTGTCCACGCCCGACCCGGCGAGCGAGACCTTCCAGATTCCGTATTCGGGGAAGAGCAACTGGAAGCAGGAGATGGAGTATTGACCTTCTTCCTTGATTTCGACGGGCACGTCGAGCCATGCGCCGGGTTTTTGATTTTCGAGGAAGAGCATGGTTTTATCGAAGCAGGTTCGATTCGTGCGGACGATGGGCCGCAGGCCTTCGGAGCAGGGGAGCTTGTCGGCGAGGTCCTTGACTTCGATCCAGATTTCCGGGTTGAGCCGCTCGGCGAGCGGCGGCAATTTGCAAAACGGCTCGGCGACGCCCTTCTGATACCAAAACGCGACCGAGGAGAAGAAATCGGGGCGATAGACGAAATCGTGGACGGTGCGCTTGCCGGTGGCGGGATCGAAGACTTCGGCAAAACTTCGCCGCTCGATCTCGACTTTCAACGACTTGCGGAAGACGACCGGCGATTGGATTTGCCAGCGGTAGGCGGTCCGGCGGGAATCGACGCCGTTGGGTTCGCAGATGGTGACGCCGGCGTTCAGGTTGGTGAAGAGCCGCAGGTTCCAGGCGTCGGTGAAGAAGTCCTCGGTGCCGGAGCCGACCAGCGAGGGCGTTTCCTCGCCGTCGATGTAGTAGCGGTCGTCGGATTCGCCGTACCAGCTTCCGAAGCTGTTTTGCGACGAAAGGACCTGGCCGACGTACTGCCCTTCGCCCTTCCCCTCGAAGATCGTATAGGGGGAGAAGGGCTTGACGGGAAATTCCTGGTGGTAGCGGGCGTGGAAGTAGAGGGTGTTTTCGGGGAGCGAAGGGAGCTGCATCCAGTCGATCTGGCAATAGACGCAAAGGTTGTTCTTCGATTGATTTTCCAGTTCCACGCGGGCTTTTTTACGGAAGGGCATGTGCCAGTAGCTGTTCAACGCCCGGCCGTAGGAGGTTACTTCGATGGGCAAGGTGCTGACGTTGGCCTTCATGCCGTTGCCGGCGGCGAAGAAGTCGCCGATGGGAGTTTCGACGGAAGGAGTCTCGGAGCCGTCCCAATAGACGCGAAAGACGAGCGAGCGGGGATAGCGGCGGTCGTTGGCGATGGTGAACCAGATATGCCGGATTTCGCCCGGCCCGTCGAGTTCGGCGAAGGTCTTTCGTTCGCCGGGGGCGAGGTGGTAGGAATCGGCGTTCGATTCGGGATCGAACACGCCGGTCGAGAAGCGTTTGGTCGCCCCGGCTTGTTGGCGGGTGATTTCGTCGAGGACATCGGCGTGGGCCGCGCAGGCGGCGAGGAGGAGCGTCGAGGTCCAAAAACCGATCGTCGTGGATAATCGCATGGGAGACTCCTGGAACGGTGGAAAGGTCAATGGAAAGATAGCTACGGTGTTTACTTGCATTGCGATGGGGTGTTCGGCCAAAGGCCGAGCCGTTCGCCCAGCCCAGGGCATCGCCCTGGGGAAAAGGAACGTCAACTTCTCGTAACCGTTCACAGGGGACTGTCCCGATTTTCGCGGCGCGAAAGATGATGGTGCCGTAAAAATGCTTAATCGCCGCGAAAATGGGACTGTCCCCCTCGCGCCGCGGGAAGGGGACAGGTCCATGTTTTCGGCCTACCGTTTGTCCCCAAAATACGTCATTTTGCCGAAAAATGGACCAGTCC
>JADLEL010000096.1 GCA_020846145.1 Pirellulales bacterium
CACGCCCCGGTCGGGGACTGGTCCATTTTTCGGCGTGAAAACGTATTTTGTGGACAAACGGTAGGCCGAAAACATGGACCTGTCCCCTTCCCGCGGCGCGAGGGGGACAGTCCCCTGTGAACGGTTACAAATAATCGACTGCCTTGAATGGGTTATCGGGCAAGCAGAGGCGTATTGGGAGAACGATCTCCATCCTGCAAACGGCCGATTTCGGTTAGCACGGTAGGATGGGCTTTGCCCGCCAAGTTGTAGAGCAATGCGTTATTGTTGGACAAAGCCCACCCAACCACGATAGCCGAAATCGGCGGCGGATGGTTTTTTGCAATGAGCGACCGCGCTCCCCCGTACTCGAACCAGTGCAGCCGAACGGTTATCGGGGCGGATTGCGGCGGTTGCCGAAACGATTCGGTTTTCCTCGAGGCGTATGCCGCTCCCAGCGTGCGACCAACTCGCGCAATTGAGAGGCCATCCGCCGGTTGAACTCCAAATAGGGCCGCAGCTCGACCCGCATGGGAACGTCCCAATGTTCCGGGCCGATGCTCAGGAGGCGAACGAGTTTTGTATGGAGGTTCATCATTTTTTTCGCACCTTTCCGGCCCTCTACCCTTACTACGTTAGACACGCTTCCTCGGTTCCTAGTTCCAATAAAAACAGAATATCCTGATGTTTTCTTATTGGTCGGACAGGTTTCCAACCTGTCATTTGACGAATCAATGAACTCAGCCTCAATGCTTCTGACGGGCTGGATACCCGTTCTACGAATGCGAAGGGTTTCAAACCGTGTCCCTAGATCGAATGGGTGGGAAGGTGCCGCTACAGCAACCATGATCGCCCTCGAATCGCATCCCGACGGCGTCGTCCTTCCCGTCCGCGCGCAACCGGGAAGCCGGAAGAACGAGCTGCGCGGGGAGCACGAAGGGATGCTCAAGGTCTGCGTTACCCAGGCTCCCGAAAAAGGCAAGGCCAATAAAGCCATCGCCGAATTTCTCGCCAAAACGCTGGGCCTGAAAAAATCGCAAATCGAGCTCCTCTCCGGCGAAACTTCCCCGCGAAAGAAATTTCTGGTTCGTGGCATCGAAGCCCATGACTTGGCCGCAAAGCTTGCGTAGCGCCCGTTGCGGACGGCGGCCATGAGAATTGCATATTCATGGACAGGTTGGAAAGCCGCGACGCGGTTCGCGGGAGGCAAGAATGCCTGTCCTCCCGACTTTGTAGCGATCCTGGGCTACCGGCTCTCCCTCTGGCATTCGCGCATGTCGTGGCTTACACTTAGGAAGTTCTCGATATCGATACTTTCCATTGTCCCCCCTGCCACAAGGAGTAGCGCATGAATTCCGCTCGGGAAAACCGCCGCGAGTTTTTGAAGAAATCGGCCGGATTCGCCGCCGCCGGCATGGCGGCGCCTTATCTTTGGGCGAGCGCCGCCAAGGCCGCGGACGACAAACCGGAAAAAATGAACGTCGGGGCCATCGGCGTGGGAGGGCGGGGAACGGAGATCGGCCAGCAAGCCGCCCGGCACGGCAAGATGGTCGTTTGCGCCGACGTCCACTTGGGCAACGCCAACAATTTTGCCGGCATCATCGACAAAAAATTCCACGGCAAGTGCAAGGTTTTTCAAGATTACCGCAAACTTCTCGAAGACGAAAGCATTGCGGCGGTAACCGTCGGCACGCCCGACCATTGGCACGTCAAAATCGCCATCGACGCGATGAAGGCCGGCAAGCACGTCTATTGCGAGAAGCCGCTGACGCTGACCCTCGAAGAAGGCAACCTCATTTGCGACGCCGTGAAAAAGTACGGCAAGACTTTCCAGGTGGGCACCCAGCAGCGCAGCGAATGTGATTTGTTGTTCCTCAAGGCGGTGGCCATCGCCCGCAGCGGACGCTTGGGCGACAAACTCCACGCGACCAGTTCGGTGGGCGAATCGGGATCGCGCGGCGGGGGCAAGAACGGACAGTTCGGCCCCTTCGAGACCGTCCAACCGCCCGCCGAGTTGGATTGGGAAATGTACTGCGGCCAAGCGCCCCTCGCCGGCTTTTGCCCCGAGCGGATCGGCTGGGATTTCCGCTGGTGGTACGAGTATTCGGGCGGACAGGTTACCGACTGGGGCGTCCATCATACGGACATCGCCTTTTGGGCGCTGGCCGGGAACGACGGCCAGGTCGTTGCCGCCGATCCGAAAAAGAGCAGCTTCATGCCGGTCGGCCGCGAGAGAGCGCGCGACTTCCTGCTGGGAAAAATTCCCGCAAAGGACATGCCCCAATCGTTCAACGTCGTTAAAGGCTTCGACGTCGATCTCACGCTCTCGACCGGCAACGTCATCAAGCTCGTCAGCGGCGACAACGAACTCACCATTCAAGGCGAGAAAGGCAAAATTCTCGTCAATCGCGGACGGCTGGTGGGCAAGCCGGTCGAGGAGATCGACGCCGATCCCCAAGCGAAAGCCGATATCGAAAAGCTGATGGCGGAAATCTGCGGCGAAAATCTGCGCGCCTTGCGCCGCGGCCACATGGCAAACTTCTTCGATTGCATCCGCAGCGGCAAACCGCCGGTTTCCAACGTGTTCGACCACGTTCGCTCGGTCAATGCCTGCCATTTCGCCAACATCGCGCTGCTGCTCGATCGCAAAATCGAGTGGGACCCCACGGCAAAAAAATTCAAAGGCGACGACGAAGCCAACGTCCTTTGCAGCCGCAAGCTGCGCGAGCCGTATAAAATTGTGGTATAGCGTTATCGGCGCAAGCGAGCCGCCGGGTTTATCCCGGCGCTTCGGTTGGAAGATGTTAGGAGAACGAAGCGCTGGGATAAACCCAGCGGCTCGCTTAATTCATCCTTCATATTTTCCCCTCCTCCCCCTTCCGCCTTCCCCCTTCCGCCTTTATGCTATTGCCATGGCATTTTGGCAAGAAAAAGTCGTCCTCGTAACCGGCGGATCGAGCGGATTGGGCCGCGTCATCGCCGAAAAATTCGCCCGGGCGGGCGCAAAACTGGCGATTGTCGGCCTCGAAGCCGACGCCATCGCCCGCGCCGAGGCGGAGATGCGCTCGGCCGGCGGCGAAGTGCTCGGAATTTGCGCTAATATCACCGTGCAAGAAGACGTCGATCGACTCTTCGCCCAAACGCTTGAGCAATTCGGGCAATTGGACGTGCTGGTGAACAACGCCGGCCGGTCGATGCGCGGCAAGGTGCTCGACACCACGCCCGAACAGTTTCGGGAACTGATGGAGTTGAACCTCATCGCGCTGGTCCGCTGCACGCGGGCGGCGGTTCCGTACTTGCTGAAAAACTGCGGGCACGTGGTCAACATCGGTTCCTTGGCGGCGAAATCGGCGGCCCGCTGGGTGGGAGCGTATCCCGCCACGAAGTTCGCCGTTGCGGCCTATTCCCAGCAGTTGCGGCTGGAACTCGGCCCGCAAGGCTTGCACGTGCTGTTGGTCTGTCCGGGTCCGATCGAACGCAAGGACGCCCGCTTGTATCCGCTCGCCGGACTGGAAGACGTGCCGCAAAGCGCCCGCGAGCCGGGCGCGGGCGTGAAAACGAAAGCCATTCCGCCGGACGCACTCGCGCGTGCGATATTATCCGCCTGCGAAAAGCGCCGGCCGGAGATCGTGATGCCCCGCCGAGCGCGGCTGCTCTTCGCCCTGATGCAGCTTTGGCCCGCCTTGGGCGATTGGATCGTCCGGCGGGAAACGGGGGACTAAGGTGTTGTTGTCGATCATTTAGCCCCCCGTGATTACACGAGGGGCAATAGCATCGAGGAAAAGTAACCGTTCACGGGGGACTGTCCCGATTTTCGCGGCGCAAAAGATGATGGCGCCGTAAAAGTGCTTTATCGCCGCGAAAATGGGACTGTCCCCCTCGCGCCGCGGGAAGGGGACAGGTCCATGTTTTTGGCCTACCGTTTGTCCGCAATATACGTTATCCCGCCGAAAATTGGACCGGTCCCCGACCGGGGCGCGAACGCTTACGAGGAAAAAATATAGGTATCTCCCGAATGAACCATTGGCGGAGTTTCTATAACTTGTCGCCGGATCATTCACCCAAGCCCCCGGTGTGTTCACCGGGGGCTAAATAACTTGGCTTTAACACATCAACCACAAGGAGCATATCCATGTCCGCGTTTCCCGACATTCAGAAAATCAAGTACGAAGGACCTTCCTCGAAGAATCCCCTGGCCTTCCGGCACTATAACGAAACCGAAGTGGTCGAAGGCAAGTCGATGAAGGACCATTTCCGCTTCAGCGTGGCCTATTGGCATACGATGCGCGGCACCGGCGGCGATCCGTTCGGCCCCGGCACGATGATCCGCCCGTGGGAAGGCAAGGTCGATAACGTCGAGAATGCCGTGAGCCGCGTCCGCGCGGGCTTCGAGTTCATGGAAAAGCTGGGCGTGCCGTACTACTGCTTCCACGACCGCGACGTCGCGCCCGAGGGGGCGAACCTCGCCGAAACCAACAAGAATCTCGACGCCGTCGTGAAAGTCCTCAAGGAAGAACAAGGCCGCACGGGCATTAAGCTCCTCTGGGGCACCGCCAATCTGTTCAGCAATCCGCGCTACGTCCACGGCGCGGCCACCAGCCCGAACGCCGAATCGTTCGCCTTCGCCGCGGCGCAGGTCAAGAAGGCGCTCGAAGTCGCCAAAGAACTCGGTGGGCAGGGCTACACGTTCTGGGGCGGACGCGAAGGATACCAGTGCCTCTGGAACACCGACATGAAGCGCGAGGTCGATCATCTGGCCAAGTTCATGCACATGGCCGTCGATTACGCGAAGAAAATCGGCTTCACCGGACAGTTCTATTTCGAGCCGAAGCCCAAGGAGCCGACCAAGCACCAGTACGATTTCGACTCCGCCGCCTGCATCAACTTCCTCCGCGCCTACGGGCTGGGCGATTGCGTGAAGATGAACATCGAGACCAACCACGCCACACTGGCCGGCCACGCCGTTGAGCACGAACTCGATTACGCCGGTTCGCAAGGCTTTTTAGGCTCGATCGACGCCAACGCCGGCGACCTGCTCCTGGGCTGGGACACCGACCAGTTCCCCACCGACGTCTATCTCACCGCCAAGATCATGCTGATCCTCATGAAGTACGGCGGATTCACCACCGGCGGACTCAACTTCGACGCCAAGGTGCGCCGCGAAAGCTTCGAGCCGGTCGATCTGTTCCACGCGCACATCGGCGGCATGGACGCCTTCGCCAAGGGCCTGAAAATCGCCGCCGCGATCCGCGCCGAGGGCGACCTGGCCCGGATGCTCAAGGACCGCTACGCTTCCTGGGACGCCGGCCTCGGCGCCGAGATCGAGTCGGGCATGCACGGCTTCGAGAGCCTCGAAAAATACATGCTCGCCAAAGGCGACGTTACGCCCAACGTCAGCGGCCGCCAGGAACTCATCGAAAACGTGATGAACCGGTACTTTTTCTAAAAGTAACCGTTCACAGGGGACTGTCCCGATTTTCGCGGCGCAAAAGATGATGGTGCTGTAAAAATGCTTAATCGCCGCGAAAATGGGACTGTCCCCCTCGCGCCGCGGGAAGGGGACAGGTCCATGTTTTCGGCCTACCGTTTGTCCCCAAAATACGTCATTTTGCCGAAAAATGGACCAGTCC
>JADLEL010000097.1 GCA_020846145.1 Pirellulales bacterium
TTAGGCGTTGCCCGACAATAAGTTGCCGGAATCGTAGTAGGCACACTCCGTGTGCCGTCCGCGAATTACGGCACACGGAGTGTGCCTACTACATAGGAATTCGGTAGTTTATTGTCGGACAGCGCCTTAATGCCTTCCGCTTTGCCGCCGGGCGATTTCGTCGCGGATTTTCGCGGCCCGCTCGTATTGCTCGGCCGAGACCGCGTCGGCAAGCTGCTCGTTCAGGGTTTTGCCGACTTGGTATTCCTCGCGCAGCGACTCCTTCATCTGCACGAGTTGGTCAACCAGTTCGTCCCCGTCGAATTGCTCTTCGGCCTCGAGCTTGACGTAGAGTTGGCGGAGTTGCTCCAGGCCGCCGTTGATTTCCTCGATGGCCGCCTCCGGGCCGGTCTCCTGCATCGCGGCCAGCGCCGCCGCCTGCACGCGATGGAACATCACGAACGGGCGATGCTGCTCGTGCGATGCCGTATAATTCCGGTCCGGCGACCAGTGCGCCACGAAATCCATCAATCCCAAAGTGTGATCGGCGTCGTCCACCGCGCGGCGGAATTCGCGCAAGGCCAGGCAGCAGATTCGCCGGTGATAGAACTGCACGAACTCCCGATCGATCTCCAGGCACTGCTCCTCGCTCAAGGCGAATCCTTCGCCGCGGTGGAGAAGGAGCGAATGCAGATAATCGAGATAGGTCTCGAAGCCGCCGGGATGCTGGCCGTCGGGCCGGCCGGCGGTCTCCATTTGCAACGCGCCCATCTCGATGCGCATTTGCATCACTTCGCGGCCGTCGCCGGCGCGAATCAACCGCGCGCTGATCGTGCCCGGCTGAAACGGCCATTCGTTCAACAGAAAATCGATGTCTTGCGGATCGGGCATTTGTTGGGACTTGGGTCTTGGGGCTTTGGTCTTAGGTCTTGGTGAACGATCCATTATCTTTCTTTCTTGATTTTTTTCAATCCGCCGTCAAAGACCGGGAAAAAACGCCGGGGGCGCAGTCAACCCGACTTGCCAACTCCACAACGAAATATCCAAGACCTAAAATCCAAGACCTAAAACCCAAGTCCCAAGACCCAAAACCTAATCTTCTTCGGAGAAACGGCGGGCTTGTTTGCGGCTCGATTGGCGGCGTTTGGCCTCCACGCGCCGGCGCTTTGAAGTACGGCTCGGTTTGGTGGGCAGCCGTTTTTTGGGGACGACGGTTGCGGCGAGCAGCATTTGCCGCAGTTTTTCCAGGCAATCGGCCGTGTTCCGCCCGGCATCGCGAAATCGCTGGCTGGTGATCAGCAGATCGCCTTCGGCGGTCAATCGCCGCCCGTAGCGGGCGAGAAAGCGGCGGCGGATTTCATCGGGCAGGCTCGGACTGGTCGCCGCCGCCCAGCGCAGCGTGGCCTTCGAGTTTACCTTGTTCACGTTTTGCCCTCCCGGCCCGCCGCTGCGGGCGTAGGTGAATTCGATTTCCCGCAAGGGAATGCTAAGATGAGGAGTGATGACGAGCATGGGCGCGAAGGAGAAAAGAGGAAGGATGAAGGATGAATGATGAATGATGAATGACGAAGGACGAAGGAGCAGAAGGGCGACCGGTGCCGGGAGAGGGGAGATCTATTAAGTGTCGTTCATAACCAACTCGGAAAACGCCTGTTTCGCATGATCCAAGAGCACGTGGTAATCGGCCGATTCGAGTTCTTCGCCGAGCAGTTCGACATCGTAATAACCGTCGTAGCCCGCGGCTTTGAGCGCGACGACGATTTCCTTTAGCGGCAGGCGGCCCTCGCCCAGGCGGCAGCGGTTTTGTTCGCCTTGGGGCGGTTGCCGGGCGTCGCCGAGCTGCACGATCGCCACGAGGGGAACGAACTGCGCGATGCGTTCGACGAGATTCGCTTCATGCCCCAGGTGATACGTATCGAGAACCAACTTCAACCGCCGACCGCCGACTTTTTCGATCGCGCAGAGCACGTCGTCGAGCGAGGTCAAAAAAGTCCAGTCGGCCGCGCAGCCGGGGTGCATCGGTTCGAGGGCCAGATCGACGCCGAGTTCGTCGGCCTCCGGCGCGAGTTGCTTCAAGGCTTCGAAAAGCAATCGCCGCGCGTGGCCGTGCGTGTGACCCGACCGCGCGCCGCTATAGACTACCAGCGTGGAGGCCCCCAGCACGGCCGCCGAGCGAATGGCTTCGAAGGCGTCGTCCAGACTTTCGCGAAAACTGCGGCCGTCGCTGCCGGTGAATCCACCCGCCCAATGCAGGTGCGAGACCTTCATGCGGTGCTGATCGAGCAATTTCCGGCCTTTGACGGGCCCGCAATCGGAGAGTTTTTGCCGCCACACGCCGATCGCGGGGATGCCCTCCGCGGCGTATCGGACTACATCCTCCACGAACGACCAGCGAAAGGTCGTGGTTTCGTTCACCGACAAAATCGCCATCCGTGTCCGCTCCTGAAATTGATCTCTAACCCGAAGCGGAAGTATGAGAGTTGTTCGGCGATTTGTAAAGGCCAGGGAAAGTGGAGAGTGGAGAGTGGAGGGTGGAGAGTGGAGAGAAAAATGCCATCGATCCGGTTTAACATCAACAAAAATAATGGGTAAGTTAGATAATATGCATTCAAAATTCATTCAACTTCCGAGAAGACGGAGCCTCCGGGATAATCCGTTCCGAGGCCGAAACTGGAAACGAGTGAAATTACTCTCCCCTCTCCCCTCTCCCCTCTCCACTCTCCACTCTCCCCTCTCCCCTCACCACCTTCCACTCTCCACTTCCTACCGTTTCTTCTCGGCTTCTTTCTCTTTAAGGTCCCAGGCCGTGAGCCAGCGGGTTTCGCCGGGAGCGAGGCCGAAATCCTCGCGAAGGCGTTTATCCATGTCGGGCATGTGTCCGCCGCCGTAGAAAATGGCGATTTTCCGCTTGCCGGCGTCGATCTGCTTCCGCAGCACGTCGAGCGCGATTTTATTGCGGCCGCCGATGAGCGTCGAACCGGCTGCGCCTTCCAGGGCGGAGAGCGTGTCGTTGACGTCCATTTGATTGGCGATCGCGCGTTTCAGCGCCAACGCCCGATTTTTGCTGAACAGCGCGACCAGCAGTTCGGCGCTGCCGTCGTCGCCGCCGTTTTTGGCCTGTTGGGCCATCGAAAAACTCATCATTTTGACGAGGATCGTGAACCACGTTTCGCCCTTTTCGGACATCGACTTGGCGATATCCTGGGCCGACATGTCGGCATGCACGAAATTCGGCTTGGTGTAGTCGATATGCTCCAGTTGAAAATCCAAGGCCAGGGTATCTTTCATGAATTTTTGCACTTTCGAGACCATGCTGTCCGATTTCCCGCCTCCTTTGGGAACGCGCGTGCCCAGCGGCGCAACCAGTTCGTACAGCACCACGTCGTAACTCTCGAAGGCCCGATTCAACTCTTCGTAGTATTTTTTCTCCCCGATATGAAAGGCGGCGACCAGGTCCACCGTCGGATATTGCCGGCCTTTCCCGACGGGCGCGTAGCGCACGATCGAGGTTTCCATGGCCACGGGATTCTTTTTCTCGTCGCGGCGGACGCGGATGAAATTGCTTGCATCGACCTGTTTTTTTGGGGGGCCGGAAGCCGCTTCTTTGGCGTCCTCCGCGAAAGCCAAGGCGGCAAAAAGCAGGCACGATACGCCCAACCAAATCCGATGGAAATAATGAATGCGTTTCATAATGATTCCTGAAATGTTAAGGTTTGTCGCAAGTGCTTCATCCCCAAGCGGGACGGTGCGCCATCGTATCCCTATTGCATGATTCTATCAATAATGGCAGTCCATGGAAAATTTGTAACCGTTCACAGGGGACTGTCCCGATTTTCGCGGCGCAAAAGATGATGGTGTCGAAAAAAGTGCTTAATTGCCGCGAAAATGGGACTGTCCCCCTCGCGCCGCGGGAAGGGGACAGGTCCATGTTTTCGGCCTACCGTTTGTCCACGAAATACGTTTTCCCGCCGAAAAATGGACCAGTCCCCGACCGGGGCGTGAA
>JADLEL010000098.1 GCA_020846145.1 Pirellulales bacterium
GGGATAACGAATATTGCGGACAAACGGTAGGCCGAAAACATGGACCTGTCCCCTTCCCGAGGCGCGAGGGGGACAGTCCCATTTTCGCGGCGATGAAGCATTTTTACGGCACCATCATCTTTTGCGCCGCGAAAATCGGGACCGTCCCCTGTGAACGGTTACAAAAATAGAAATATTTAATTCAAACTCTGTCAGTGTTTCCGTCGCGAAAAAATCCCCATCAATCCTGCTTCTCCGTGTCTCCGTGGTGAATTATTGTGAGAAATGCGGGCTAGATCCGCCGAAAGCGTTCACGCTTCCCGCCGGGGGGATGAACGCCTCGGCTGCAAAACTTCCACCGAAGTTCTCGAATCACCCATCAAAATTGCATTTGAGGCTTGACGGCGGGAGACGTTTTCTTCCGCGAGCCCGTTACGCCGTCGTCGTCTCGGTATTGATCTTTCAGCCGCTGGAGTTCGGCTTTCATTAGTCCGAGAACGTCTTTGTAGTCCGGATCGTCGTAAACGCTATGCAACTCGCGGGGATCTTTTTGCAGATCGTATAGTTCCCATTCGTTCAATTCGTTGAAGCAGATGAGCTTGTAGCGGTCGTTCCGCACGCCGAATTGCTTATGCACGTTGTGCGGGCCGGGGAATTCGTAATAACGGTAATAGATCGATTTACGCCAATCGGCGGGCGTACGGCCTTCGAGAAGCGGCGCCAGGCTGCGGCCTTGCATGTCGGCCGGCACGGGCAGGCCCGCACAATCGAGGAACGTCGCGGCGAAATCGAGATTCATGGCGAAGTCGCCGCTTGTGCTGCCCGGCTTGACGTGCCCCGGCCAGCGGACCAAAAGCGGCATCCGCAGCGATTCTTCGTACATGAAGCGTTTGTCGAACCAGCCGTGTTCGCCGAGATAAAATCCCTGATCGGAGGCATAGAAAACGAGGGTGTTTTTCGCCAGGCCGGTGCGATCGAGATAATTTAGCACGCGGCCGACGTTCTCATCGACGGAGGCCACGCAGCGGAGATAGTCCTTGATGAAGCGTTGATATTTCCATTTTTTCAGGGCCGCGCCTTCCAAGCCCGGCGGCGGGGCGATTTTCGTGTCGCCGGGCACTTCAAGGTCTTCCATCCGCATCTTTTGCGCGCGGGCGGCGGCGCCCCGGCCGGCGTAATCGTCGTTGAAGGTTTCCGGCTCGGGAATCTCGACCTCGTCGAAGAGATTTTTATATTTCGGCCCCGGCTGCCAGTTCCGATGCGGGGCTTTGTGGTGGTACATCACGAAAAACGGCTTGGCGGGATCGCGCTTCTTTTCCAAAAAATCGAGGGTCAGGTCGGTGATGATATCGGTTACGTAGCCTTCGTGCTTTTTCCTTTTGCCCATCTCGATGAGCACGGGATCGTAATAGGCTCCCTGGCCGGGTAGGATGTTCCAATAGTCGAAGCCCGTCGGATCGCTCACCAGGTGCCATTTGCCGATCATCGCCGTTTGGTAGCCCGCGGCTTGCAGGTATTTGGCGACGTTGGGCTGGGAGCCGTCGAAAACGCAGTTGCTGTTGTCGAGGAAGCCGTTAAGGTGGCTGTACTTGCCGGTCAGTATTACCGCCCGGCTCGGACCGCAAATCGAGTTCGTGCAAAAACAATTGTCGAACCGCATGCCTTCCTTGGCGAGGCGGTCCAAGTTCGGCGTTTGGATGATTTTACTCCCGTAGCACGACAGGGCCTGATAACCGTGGTCGTCGGCCATGATATAGAGGATGTTCGGGCGGGTGGGCGCGGCGGGCAGCGCGGCCGCCGCCAACAGCATGGAGGCGATCGAAAACCAGAATGCGCGGTAATGCATGGGTCGGCTCCCGGTGGATGGAGAAAAGAGTTTAAGGATCGAGGTTTCATTATTTCACGTCTTCCGCTGGGCGTCAACCGTTTCTCCGCCGCTTTACGGCGATGAGGCTCCGTTCATCTTTTCCGTCGCACGTTTAGTTGGCATAGCGTTGAGAATAATTCGTAATTCCGTTCCGTTGATGTCCCGGCAAGCAATCCTCTTATCCGCGCAGGGCCGGCCGAGCACCCGGATCACCCAAGAAATCGGCTGAGGCAATAGTCGGGCGTCAACTTTGCTCAAAGTTGTTCATGCGCGGCGAGGCGAGAAAAAGGCGCGTCGCCGTGTCGCACCGACGAGTTCAATTCCGTATGACACGAGTTATTTGACAGCTATCGATGACATAAATCGAACGTGAAGAAGCTTGATGCCACTAAAATTAGTCCGGCGAATGGTTTCCGGCGTGCGCGCGGGATTGCTTGAAGAAGTTTTCCCCCCCAGGATAAGCGATGCTCCTTGCCCAAGTTCCATTCCAGCCGGAAAAATTCCGAAAAAAAACGAGAAAAAAATGTTGCTTTTTCTTTTGACAATAACTATAACAACTTCAGTTTGTTGCGATCTCGTTAAGTTGTCCGGGCGGATCTCGAATGGTTAATAGGCGCAGTCAAAAAGCGGTGCAGTCTGATGAAGTCGGCATTAGCCGCGTTTCGAGTACTTTGTTCGTCGAATCTTATTAGTCTTCCCAGCCTACTAGCAAGGAATCAATCGATGAAAAAGTTTTTTCGCAATCGGCCCCAATTCCGCGGTTTGAGTTTCGAAACGATGGAGCAGCGCACCTTGCTCAGCATTGCCGCGCCGCTGATGTCTTATCTCCCCCCGCAATACAACTTGCAGAATTTCACGGGTTTTCTCTCGGAACCTTCTTCGGCTGAACCGCGAACGATTGCGTTGGATTACTTGTCGGCGCATGCGGAAGGTCTAGGGCTTACGGCCGAAGACTTCGCTCATTTCTTCATCACCGATCAATACACCGATGCCGACACCGGAGTAACGCATATTTACTTGAGGCAGGAATATCGAGGGCTCGAGGTGATCGACGGCAATTTGGCGGTCAACGTGAATGCCGCCGGGTGCGTGATGAATGTCGCCGGCGGATTCGTGCCCGGACTTTTCGCCGCTTACGGTTCCGCGCCTGCCGCGGAGGAAGTTCAGAACGTCTCGCCCATCGACGGCCTGCGATCCTTGTCGTACGCGTTGGGCCTGGAGAATATCGACTTAATCGGGCCGGTGCGGCCGATCGCGGCGATGGCCGGCAGTTCGAACGACGGCAGCGAGGAAAGCGGGAGCAATCTGTTGGCGGCGGAGCATCTTTCCTTGGATCCGATTCCCGTCAAACGGCACTACGTTCCCGTCGAAACGGGCGGCGTTCTCCTCGCTTGGGATTACGTTTTACGGACGCCGGACGGGGAACATTGGTATGAGGCGAGCGTCGAGGCTTCGACCGGACGACTCCTCGGCGTCAACGATTGGGTTGCTCATGCCTCGTACAACGCGTATCCGCGGCCGATCGAGAGTCCCAGCGACGGCGCGCGTTCGATCGTCGTCGATCCGCACGATCCGGCCGCGTCGCCGTACGGTTGGCACGACACCAACGGCGCGGCGGGCGCGGAATATACCGACACGCGGGGCAACAACGTCTTCGCCCAGGACGACACGGACGCGAATAACACGGGCGGCAATCGGCCCAGCGGCGGGGCTTCGCTCAATTTCGATTTCCCCATCGATTTCGCGCAAGCGCCCGGCACGTATCAAAACGCCGCGATTACGAATCTGTTTTACTGGAACAACCTGCTCCACGACATCCATTACAAGTACGGATTTACCGAGGTCGCGGGCAATTTCCAGCAACTGAACTATACCGGACAGGGGCTGGGCAACGATCCGGTGCAGGCCGACGCGCAAGACGGCAGCGGCACGAACAACGCCAACTTCGCCACGCCGCCCGACGGCCAAGCGCCGCGGATGCAGATGTACCTCTTCACCTACACATCTCCCTCACGCGACGGCGATCTGGATAACGAGATTATCGTGCATGAATACGGCCACGGCGTTTCCAACCGGTTGGTGGGCGGGCCGGCGAACGCCAGCGCGCTCACGACGGTGCAAAGCCGCGGCATGGGCGAAGGCTGGAGCGATTGGTGGGCCCTGATGTTCACGCAAAAGCCCACCGACACGAAAATGGGAAAATATCCCGCGGCGACGTACGTGCTCGGGCAATCGCCCACGGGCGGGGGCATTCGCCGCTATCCCTACAGCTTCGATATGACCGTAAATCCGTTGACCTACGGCAACATCAAACTCTATCCCGAAGTGCATGACGCGGGCGAAGTATGGTGCGCGGCCCTGTGGGACATGAATTGGCTGCTGATCGATAAGTACGGCTTCAACCCCGATATCTCGGCGGGCTACTCGGCGGGCGGCGCGGGAAACGTTCTCGCGCTGAAACTCGTGATGGACTCGCTCAAACTCGTGCCCTCCAATCCCTCGTACCTGCAATCGCGCGACGCCATTCTGCTGGCCGACATGAATCTCACCGGCGGCGCGAACCAAATGGCCATTTGGCAGGCGTTTGCGCGGCGAGGGATGGGTAAGAGCGCCTACGACGGCGGCAGCTCCAGCTCCACCAACGTCACCGAGGCCTTCGATTTGCCGACCTTGCCGCGCGGCGCCGTCGCCTTCTCTTCGCACGCCTATCCGCTGGGCGCGACGGCGACGATTACCGTCAGCGACAGCGACTTGAGCGGCAATCCCACCTGTCCGGTGATGGTGGTCTCGAGCGCGGGCGACAGCGAGACGGTCAATTTGACCGCCCAAGGCGCGGGGCTGTTTACGGGAACGATCGCGACCTCGGGCAATCCCGCGACGACCGGCGATGGCATTTTGCAGACCACCGATGCGGGCACGATCACGGTTACCTACAACGACGCCAACGACGGCACGGGGCATTCGGCCGTGGTCACCGACGTCGCCAATACGTTTATTGCCGCCCAGGTTACCGCAACCAGTCCGGCGGCCGGCAGTCCGTTCACGCTGCCGGGACCCCTGACCTTCGATATCACGTTTAGCAAGTCCATCAATCCGGCTTCGGTTACCACAAGCTCGTTGGCGATTTCGGGCATTACGGGGGCATTGGTCACCGGCGCGACGGTGTTGCCCGGCAATACCACGGCGCGTTTCACCCTCAGTGGAATCAACGGAGAAGGGACGCTCGGCACGAGCATTGCGGCCGGCGCCGTCACCGATGCTTCGGGCAATCCATGCGCAGCCTTCACCGGCAGCTATGCCGTGGATTTCGGCACCGTGGCCTTTCCGGTACCGCTGACGGCCATCGCGCCGTTAGGCGCGCTGATTTACGATCGAACGACTTCGGGCATGGTGGGGCCGAGCGGCGATACCGACACCTTTACGCTCGCCGCCGATCCGGGGCAAACCTTGAGCATTCTCGTCACGCCGACAAGCACGGGCTTGCAATCCACGGTACAGTTGCTCGACGCCAGCGGAGCGGTCATCGGGACGGCCACGGCCGCGGCTCCCGACCAAAAGGCGCTGATTCAAGCGACGCCTACCGCCGGTTCTTCGACGGAAACGTACAAAATCGTCATCGGCGGAGCGGCCGCGACTACGGGCAATTACTCCGTGCAAGCGACGTTGAATGCGGCACTGGAACGCGAGGGCCGCTTGGCGGGAATCACCAATGACATCCTCGCCGATGCGCAGGACATCGACGGCTCGAATGTCGCGTTGACCGTTCCGACATCGAATGCCCGACGCGGCGCCGTTTTGGGACAGACCGATGGAGCGGTGAGCGCCGACTATTATTCCTTCACCGTCGCGGCCAATGAGACCGATACCCTGGCCCTTACCGGACTGGCTGCGGGAACTTTGAACCTGGAACTCTTGGATGGCAGCGGCGCACTCCTTGCCACCGGCGCCGGCGGAGCGACCAATCTCTCCAAAGTTCTCGGCAACCACGGATTTGCGACCGCGGGCACCTACTATGTGCGCATTACGGGGACGAGCAACCTCCCCTACAGCCTCGTCGTCACGCACAATGCCGCGCTGGATGCGGAGAAGAACGATACTCCGGCTACCGCCCAAGCGCTTCAAATCGGTTCGGGCACGAATCTCCAATCGGTGTTGGGATATCTGGAACCCGGTATCACCGGCGTCGAGCCCGACGATTATGCCGTCGGCACGGCGCTGACCAACGTCGTACCGGGCGTCGCGTTGTCGGTCCAGGGCGCCACCGCCACCGTGACCTCCCAGACCGCTTCCTATCATTCCACAGGTACGAGGGTCTTCGCTCGCGGAACGACGCTTACCTGGTCGAGTACGGTGTTCCTCCGCGCCGACTTCGCCGCTCCCGTTTCATCCGTTTCGCTCGATCTGGCGGCCGACGACTCCAACGACCCCGGCTTCTTGAAAGCTTACAACTCGGCCGGCGTCTTGCTGCAAGACTTGCAAACCACCGCGCCACCCTATCCCACGCCCGGCTACCTGACGATGACCATAACGCGGCCCACGGCGGATATTGCCTACGTCGTGGCCGGCGGCCAATCGGGCCAGGCGGTCTATCTCGATCATCTGGTGGTCAACGGCGGGGCGAGCGGAAGCGATTACTACAGCGTCGTCGCGCAGGCCGGCCAATCGTTGAACCTCTCGACGACGACGCCGGCCGACGGCGCGGGCGAGTTCGCCAACAATCTGGCCCCGCACCTGGAACTCTACGATTCCGGTGGAGCATTGGTCGCTGGCGGCGTCGTCGGCGCCGACGGCCGCAACGAAAACATCAGTTTTAATTCGTTGGCCACCGCCGCGTATTACGTCCGCGTTTCGTCGCGAAACGGCAACGCGGGCGAGTATGTTCTCAATCTGGGGACGCCGCTCTTGGTCGCTCTTCCCGCCAATGCCGCCGAAACCGACGGCGCCGTGACGGGAACCGTAAGTATCCCCGCGGCGCTGGCTGCCGATCTGACGGTCAATCTCGTTTCCAGCGCCCCGGGCCGCGTGGCCGTCCCCGCGAGCGTAACTATTCTTGCCGGGAAGACTTCGGCGGACGTGCCCCTTACCCTTATCGATAACGCCTTGTTGGACGGGCTCGAATCCGTGACCATTACCGCTTCGGAGAAGGATTATGCTTCGGGCATAGGCACGATTATCCTTCACGACGACGAAACGGCCGTGCTTTCGGTCGCGCTGCCGGCCGCCGCCGCGGAAGGCGACGGCGTGCTCACGGCCGCGGGCACGATCACCGCCAGCGCGGCGCCTGCGCGGGATATCGTCGTTTCGCTTTCCTCGAGCGACACGACCGAGTTGACCGTGCCGGCGACCGTCATCCTCCGCGCCGGCCAGACGACGGCCATCTTTGACCTGACGGTCATTAACGATACCCTGATCGACGATACGCAAACGGCAACCGTTACCGCCGCCGTGGAGAACTGGACTTCCGGTTCGGCCGGCATGGACGTGTTGGACAATGACCGCACGATGTCGGTGACGTTGCCGGCTTCGGGTTGGGAAGGGCAAACGCTCTCCGGCACGGTGCAGTTGGGCGGCGCGCTGCCGGCGCCGCTGGTCGTGTCGCTGGCTTCCGACGACACCACCGAGTTGACCGTCCCGGCCAGCGTGACGATTCCCGCCGGGGAGACGTCGGCGACCTTTAGCGCCGTGCTGGTGGCCAACGGCCTCCGCACCGGGCCGAAAACGGTCCACGTGACGGTGGCGGCCGCGGGATTCCTCGATGCCGCAGCCAACGTGCTGGTCAACGATAGCGATGCGGATCATTTCGCCTTCGCGACCATCGCCGGTCCCCAAGTGGTCGGCCTGCCCTTCTCGGTAACGGCCAAGGCTTACGATATCCTGAACAATGTGATTGCCGTTTACGGCGGAGCGGCGGCATTGACTGGTTCCGGGCTGGGAGGAACGGTCTCGGTCAGTCCTGCCACGGTCACTTTCGCCTCCGGTGTCTGGATGGGGAATGTTACCGTCAACACGGTGGATCCCGCCGTGACGCTGCAATTGGCGAGCGCGGCCGGAGTCGCCGGCGCCACCAACGCCTTTGCCGTAAAGAGCCGGCTTCAGGTCGCCTCGACCACGCCGGCCCCCAACGGCACATTCACGCTGCCCGCGCCGCTTACGTATGAAGTCATTTTCTCCGAACCCGTCGCTGCAGCATCGGTGAAGACGTCATCCTTGACCTTGTCCGGCATGTCGGGAGCGACGGTCAGCGGCGTATCGGTGCTTCCGGACAACCTGACGGCGCGCTTCACCCTGAGCGGTATTTCCAGCGAAGGGATACTCACGCTGTCGATGCCCGCCGGCGCGGTCGCCGACCAATACGGTTATCCGATCGCGGCCTTTTCGGCGTCCTACTCCGTCGATAACGGCACCTTGCCCTTCCCCGTGCCGCTCGTCGCGGAAAGTCCGCAGGGCAGCCTCGTTTACGACGGTTCCACGAGCGGCGCGATCGGTGCGGCAGGCGACACCGATAGTTTCACCATCGATCTCGACGCCGGCCAAACGCTCACGGCCTGGGTGCGTCCCGCGGCCGGTTTGCAGCCGACGCTATCGATCGCCGGGCCGGGCGGCATCAACGCCGGTCCCATTACGGCGTCCGCCGCCGGCAAGGATGCGCTGTTGCAAACGGTATCCGCACTTGCGGAGGGAACCTATACGGTGACGGTCGGCTCGACCGGAGGGACCGTCGGGACTTATACGCTGCAATTGACGTTGAATGCGGCATTGGAGAGCGAAGATCGCGATGGACCGGCCAACGACACGTTGGCGACGGCTCAAGACCTTTCCGCCAGTTTCTTGTCCTTGGGCATCGGGGCGGGCAAACGCGGCGCCGTTGCCGGAACGCTTCCCGCGGCGATCGGCACCGTCGTCGTGAGCGAGAACTTCGATGCCGGACCGCCGCTGGGGCCGCAGTGGAGCACTTATTCGTCGGATGCCGCCGGACGCATCCTGGTGACGGGAAGCTATGGCACGGCCGGCGGTGCCTATGCCCTCGTGATGGACACCGGATCGAGCTCCTACAATCTCAATGAGGCGATTTGGACCGTGAATCTGGCGGGCCTCTCCTCGCCAAAACTTAACTTCTATCACCGGGATTGGAGCGACGAAAGCCACGCTTTTAGCGGCGACTTCACGGGCCATTACAATGCCGACGGCGTGGCGATCAGCGCCGACGGCGCGACTTGGCATCCGGTTTGGAACGGCGTAACCTCGAGCGCGTGGACATTGAACACCCTCGATCTGGCGGCACAGGCGGCTACGCACGGCATTGCGCTGGGAGCGAATTTCCAGATCAAATTCCAGCAGTACGACAACCTTGCCATTACCACCGACGGCCGTGGATTCGACCAGATCTCGATCACCGCGCCCGCGGCTTCCGAAGACTGGTACAAGTTTGCGATGGCGGCGGGCGATACCGCGACGCTGGCCTTGGGCGCCGCCGGGACTAACGCGAAACTGGAACTTTACAACGGCGGCGGGACGCTCTTGGCCTCGGGCATCGCCGCGGCGAATCTCAGTCAGGTTGTGAGCGGCTTCGCGGCGACGACGGCCGGCGACTATTATGCGCGCGTCGCGGGCAACGACGCGGACTATCGCCTCGTCGTGATGAAGAACGCTTCCTTCGACATTGAACCCAACGATACATCGGCGACGGCGCAAAACCTCGACGGCCGACAAGGCGTGCTCGGCAGCATTAGCGGCAATAGCAGTTCCTCGGTAACCCTGAATGCGATTGACTCCGGTTGGTGGAACAGCACGGGCGGACACACCTCGAGCAATAAGAACTATGCCACCGGTTACGGCGGCACTTATCCCTACGAATACCGCAGTTACTTCGTGTTCGATCTTACGACGGTGTCCCAAACAATCGGCACTGCCCAACTCAACCTCTTCAATCCGTCGAACGGTTATATCAGCCCCGACCCCGCGGAAAGTTACGCGCTCTTTGACGTTTCCACGCCGATAGCGAACCTTCAGGCGAGCGGCTCCGGCCAAACTGCTATCTTTGACGACCTTGGCACGGGAATGAGTTTTGCCGACAAAGCAATCTCCGCCGCAAACAACGGTCAAATGGTTCCCATCATTTTGAATTCCGCCGGAGTGGCTTATTTGAATGCTCTTCGCGGGAGTAAGATCGGCCTGGGCGGTGCTCTTACCACGATCGGCGGAACTGCACAGCAGACAATTTATGGATGGACCTCCGGTTCGGAAACCAAACAACTGGTTCTTACGTCGATCGAACCCGGTGATTGGTACTCGATTACCGTTCCTAGCGCGGGTATCGCGGTGTACTTGTCAACCAGCACGCCGGCCGACGGTTCGGGAGCGTTCGACAACCTTTTGGACCCGAACATCGAGCTTTACGATCCCGCGGGCACGCGCGTCGCCAACGGCACGGTCAGGCCCGATGGCCGCAATGAAAGCATCAATTACGTTGCTCCCATTGCCGGCGTTTACCGTTTCCGCGTTTCCGCCGGCGGCGGCACGAAAGGCGAATACTACCTTAGCCTAGGCGCCACGATTTCGGTCTCCATTCCGGCCAACGCCGCCGAAACCGACGGTACGGTCAAGGGAACAGTAAGCATCCCGGCGGCGTTAGCCGCCGATTTGGTTGTCAGCCTGACATCGAGCGATCCAAGCCGAGCGGCTGTGCCCGCGAACGTCACCATTCCCGCGGGACAAACTTCGGCGGAGTTGCCCATCGACATGCTCGATAACGCGTTTTTGGACGGGGCGGAGCAAGTAGTCATCACCGCTTCGACGACCGATTACGGCTCCGGCGGCGGCATCATCACCGTCCACGACGACGAAACGGCCGTGCTTGCGGTCAGCTTGCCGGCCGGCGCCGCGGAAGGCGACGGCGTGCTCGTGGGGGCAGGCAGCGTCACCGCCAGCGCGGCGCCGACGCGGGACATCGTCGTGCAGCTTTCCTCGAGCGATACGACCGAGGTGACCGTGCCGGCGACCGTCATCCTCCGCGCCGGCCAGACGACGGCCACTTTCGACGTGACCATCATCGACGATGCGCTGATCGATGGAGCGCAATCCGCGACGGTGACCGCCGGCGTCGAGAATTGGACCTCCGGTTCGGCGAGCA